>JANXZN010000409.1 GCA_025355545.1 Rhizobacter sp. | reverse complement strand
TGAGCAAGTCCGGCGTGTTCGCGCACTTCGGCTCGCGCGAGGAACTGCAGATCTCGGTGGTGCGCGAGTACCACGCGAAGTTCTCGGACGAGATCTTCGCGCCGGCGATGCGCGAGCCGCGCGGCCTGCCACGGCTGCGTGCGCTCTACGACCGCTGGTTCAAGCGCGTCTCGATCGAGATCGACGCCGGCTGCATCTACATCAGCGGTGCGGTCGAGTTCGACGACCGTCCCGGCCTGGTGCGGGACGCCCTCGTCAGCATGGTGCAGACCTGGCAGAACGCGCTCGAACGCGCGATCCGGATCGCGATCGACGAGGGCCACCTGCGCGCCGACACCGACCCGCAGCAGATGCTGTTCGAGATCCACGGGCTGATCCTGGCGCTGCACCACGACGCGCGCTTCCTGCGCCGCCCGGGCGCCGACGCGCGCGCGCGCGCCGGCTTCGAAAACGTGCTGTTGCACTACATTGCCACGCCGGCCCCGCCGGCACCGCCTTCATCACCCAGCGCCGCGCGCCGCAAGCGCGGCCCGGCGTCCACTTGATTCCGGTTCAGGAGACCCCATGCCCCAATACACGCCGCCGCTGCGCGACATGCAGTTCGTGATGCACGAACTGCTCAACGTCGTCGATGAGCTGAAGGCCCTGCCGGCGCACGCCGACATCGACGTCGACACCATCAACGCCGTGATCGAGGAAGGGGGCAAGTTCGCCGCCACCGTGCTCGCGCCGCTGAACCGCATCGGCGACGAACAGGGCTGCGTGCTCGACAAGACCAGCCACGAGGTCACTGCGCCCAAGGGCTTCAAGCAGGCCTACGCGCAATATGTCGAAGGCGGCTGGCCGGCGCTGAGCTGCGATCCGGCCCACGGCGGCCAGGGGCTGCCGCACCTGGTGAACCAGTGCATGTTCGAGATGATGAACTCGGCGAACCAGGCCTGGACGATGTACCCGGGGCTGTCGCACGGTGCTTACGAAGCGCTGGTCGCGCACGGCTCGGACGAGCAGAAGAAGACCTACCTGCCCAAGCTCACCAGCGGCGAATGGACCGGCACGATGTGCCTGACCGAAGCGCACTGCGGCACCGACCTGGGCATGCTGCGCACCAAGGCCGAACCACAAGCCGACGGCAGCTACAGGCTCACGGGCAACAAGATCTTCATCTCGGCCGGCGAGCACGATCTGGCCGCCAACATCATCCACCTCGTGCTCGCACGGCTCCCCGATGCGCCGGCCGGCTCGAAGGGGATCTCGCTGTTCGTGGTGCCGAAGTTCCTCGTCAGCGCCGACGGCACGCCGGGCGTGCGCAACCCGATCTTCTGCGGCGGCCTCGAGCACAAGATGGGCATCCACGGCAACGCGACCGCGCAGATCAACCTCGACGGCGCCGTCGGCACCTTGGTCGGCCAGCCGAACAAGGGGCTGGCGGCGATGTTCGTGATGATGAACGCGGCGCGCCTGGGCGTGGGCATGCAGGGCCTGGGGCTGACCGAGGTCGCGTACCAGAACGCGGCGGCCTACGCGAAGGACCGCATCCAGATGCGTTCGCTGTCCGGCCCGAAGGCGCCCGACAAGCCGGCCGACCCGATCATCGTGCACCCCGACGTGCGCAGGATGCTGCTGACCGCGCGCGCCTATGCCGAAGGCGGCCGCGCGCTGGCGATGTGGACGACGCTGCAACTCGACAAGGAACTCGCCAGCGCCGACGCCGCGGTGAAGGCCGAATGCGCCGACCTGGTCGCGCTGGTCACGCCGATCGTCAAGGCCTTCCTGACCGACAACGCGTGGCTCGCGACCTCGCACTGCATGCAGGTCTTCGGCGGCCACGGCTACATCGCCGAGTCGGGCATGGAGCAGTTCGTGCGCGACTCGCGCATCAACATGATCTACGAGGGCACCAACACGATCCAGTCGCTCGACCTGCTGGGCCGCAAGGTGCTCGGCGACAACGGTGCGAAGCTGAAGACCTTCGGCAAATTGATCGCGCAGTTCGTCGAGGACGAGGGCGTGAATGAAGACATGCAGGAGTTCGTCAACCCGCTCGCCGATCTGGGCGACAAGGTCACCAAGCTGACCACCGAGATCGGCATGAAGGCAATCAAGAACCCCGACGAGGTCGGCGCCGCGGCGGTCGATTACCTGCGCGTGTGCGGGCACCTGGTGTTCGCGTATTTCTGGGCCCGCATGGCCAAGGTCGCGCTCGCCAAGGTCGACGGCGGCGACCCGTTCTACAAGGCCAAGCTGACGACGGCGCGCTTCTACTTCGCCAAGCTGCTGCCCGAGACCGCGATGCTGATCCGCACCGCGCGTGCCGGCGCGGCACCGCTGATGGCGATGGAAGAGGCGCTGTTCTGACCGCGTTCGAATGCACACTCGGGGACACCATGATTCGCCACACCCGCCACCTCGCTGCCGCCCTGGGCCTCGGCCTTTTCACGGCTATCGCGCACGCCCAGGCCACGCCGGCCGGCGTCTGGAAGACGATCGACGACGAGACCAGGCAGGAGAAATCGCTGGTGCGCATCACCGATGCGGGCGGCGTTCTGACCGGCAAGATCGAGAAGCTGCTCGACCCGGCCAAGCAGGCCTCGGTGTGCGACAAGTGCAGCGACGAGCGCAAGGACAAGCCGGTGCTCGGCATGGTCATCATCAGGGGCGTGAAGCAGAACGCAGACGACAAGGCGAAGTGGGACGGCGGCGAGATCCTCGACCCGAACAACGGCAAGACCTACAAGGTCCGCCTGACGCCGATCGACGGCGGCAAGACGTTCGAGGTGCGCGGCTTCATCGGCCCGTTCTACCGCAACCAGACCTGGACCCGCGTCGAGTGAATGACGGCGTCCGCAACCAAGGAAAGAAGATGAACCGATTCCCCGTGCGCAAGGTCGCCGTGCTCGGCGCCGGCGTGATGGGCGCGCAGATCGCGGCCCACCTCGTCAACTGCAAGGTGAGCGTGATCCTGTTCGATCTGCCGGCGAAAGAAGGCCCGAAGAACGGCATCGTCACGAAGGCCGTCGAGGGCCTGAAGAAGCTCAGGCCCGCGCCGCTCGGCATCCCCGAGGATGCGGCGCTGATCCGGCAGGCGAACTACGAAGAGCACCTCGACCTCTTGCGCGACTGCGACCTGATCATCGAGGCCATCGCCGAGCGCATGGACTGGAAGCTCGATTTGTACAGGCGCATCGCGCCGGCGATCGCCAAGCATGCGATCGTCGCGAGCAACACGTCTGGGCTGTCGATCACGAAGCTGTCGGCGGTGCTGCCCGAAGAGATCAAGCCGCGCTTTTGCGGCATCCACTTCTTCAACCCGCCGCGTTACATGGCGCTGGTCGAGCTGATCAACACGCCGACCACGAATCCGGAGATCCTCGACCAGCTCGAGGCCTTCGTCACTACCGCGCTCGGCAAGAGCGTGGTGCGTGCGATGGACACGCCGAACTTCGTCGCGAACCGTGTCGGAATCGCCGGCATGCTGGCGACGATGAAAGAGGCCGAGACCTTCGACCTGAGCTACGACGTGGTCGACGACCTGACCGGCAAGAAGCTGGGCCGCGCCAGCAGCGGCACCTTCCGCACCGCGGACGTGGTCGGCCTGGACACGATGTCGCACGTCATCAAGACGCTGCAGGACAATCTGAAGGACGATCCCTTTTACAGCAGCTACGCGACGCCATCGGTGCTCGCGAAGCTGATCGAGCAGGGCGCGCTGGGCCAGAAGAGCGGTGCGGGTTTCTACAAGAAGATCGGCAAGGACATCCTGCGGCTCGACCCGGCGAGTGGCGAGTACGTCGCCGGCGGCGGCAAGGCCGACGAGATCGTCGCGCGCATCCTGAAGAAGCCGCCCGCCGAGCGGCTGAAGCTGTTGCGCGAATCGAAGAACCCGCAGGCGCAGTTTCTGTGGGCGATTCTGCGCGACAGCTTCCACTACGCGGCGGTTCATCTGGCCGACATCGCCGAGAGCGCGCGCGATGTGGACTTCGCGATGCGCTGGGGCTTCGGCGTGCAGCAAGGCCCGTTCGAGCTGTGGCAGGCGGCGGGCTGGAAGACGGTTGCGAACTGGATCAAGGAAGACATAGCGGCCGGCAAGGCGCTCAGCAGCGCACCGCTGCCGGCCTGGGTGTTCGACGGTCCGCCCGCCGCGCACGGCGGCGTGCACCGCGCCGAAGGCTCGTGGAGCGCCGCGCATTCGCGCTGGGTCGCGCCGAGCACCTTGCCGGTCTACCAGCGCCAGCACTTCCGCGAGACGGTGTTCGGCTCGGGCGCCGAGTCACCGCTGAAGTTCGGCACCGAAGAGTTCAAGAACGACGAAGTGCGCGTCTGGTCACTCGACGGCGAGGTGCTGATCGTCAGCATCACCGCGAAGCTGCACCTGATCGGCCAGGACGTGATCGAAGGTTTGACGAAGGCGGTCGAGATCGCTGAGGCCAAGTACAAAGGCCTCGTGATCTGGTCGCCGGACGATGTGTTCTCGGCCGGTGCGAACCTCGAGTCGATGATGCCGGTGTTCATGAAGAGCGGCGGCAAGGGCATCCTGCCCGAGGTGAAGAAGCTGCAGGATGCGATGCTGCGCCTGCGCTATGCGTCGGTGCCGGTCGTCTCGGCGGTCCGCGGCATCGCGCTCGGCGGTGGCTGCGAGATCGCGGTGTATTCGGCCAAGCGCGTCGCGGCGATGGAAAGCTACATGGGCCTGGTCGAGGTCGGCGTCGGGTTGATCCCGGGCGGCGGGGGCCTGACCTACATCGCGCGCCGTGCGGCCGAGATGGCGAGCGCGGGCAATGCGAACGCGGACATCTTCAAGTTCCTGTCGGATGGCTTCACGAACGCCGCGATGGCCAAGGTCGGCACCAGCGCGATCGAGTCGCGCAAGCTCGGCTACCTGCTGTGGAGCGACGTGGTCGTGCCGAACAGGGACGAGCTGCTGTACGTCGCGTCGCAACAGGCAAAGGCGATGTACGAGAGCGGTTATCGCGCGCCGGCGAAGACGCTGTTCCCGGTCGCCGGCCGCAACGCGATCGCGACGATCAAGGCGCAGCTTGCGAACATGCGCGACGGCGGCTTCATCAGCGCGCACGACTTCCACATCTCGGCGCTGGTCGCCGACGTGGTCTGCGGCGGCGATGTCGATGCCGGCTCGCTGGTCAGCGAGGAATACCTGATGGCGCTCGAACGCAAGCATTTCTGCGGGCTGCTCGACCACGAGAAGACGCAGGAACGGATCATGGGCATGCTGCAGACCGGCAAGCCCGTGCGCAACTGAACGGAACCGACACCATGAGCAAGCAAGTTCAAGAGGCGTACATCGTTGCCGCCACCCGCACGCCGATCGGCCGATCCGGCCGTGGCTACTTCAGGAACACCCGGCCCGACGACCTGCTGATCGCCGCGATCAGGAGCGCGATGACGCAGGTGCCGACGCTGGACCCGGCGGCGATCGAGGACGCGATCATCGGCTGCTCGTTCCCCGAGGGCGAGCAGGGCATGAACATGGCGCGCATAGCGGTCGCGCTGTGCGGCTTCCCGAAGCCGGTCGGCGGCGTCACGGTGAACCGCTTCTGCGCCTCCGGCCTGACCGCGATCCAGATGGCGGCCGACCGCATTCGCGTCGGCGAGGCCGACGTGATGATCGCCGGCGGCGCCGAGTCGATGAGCCTGGTGCCGATGGGCGGCAACAAGCCCTCGTTCAACCCGGCCGTCTTCGAGGGTGACGAGAACATCGGCATTGCGTACGGCATGGGCATCACGGCGGAGAAGGTCGCTGCGCAGTGGCAGGTCAGCCGCGAAGCGCAGGACGCGTTCGCGCTCGAATCGCACCTGCGTGCGATGAAGGCGCAGGCGGCCGGCGAGTTCAGCGACGAGATCACACCGATCGACGTGATCGAGCGTTTCCCCAACCTCGCGACGGGCGAGCAGGGCACGAACACCCGCAGCGTCAGACTCGACGAAGGCCCGCGCCCCGACACCTCGCTCGAAGGCCTGGCCAAGCTGCGCCCGGTGTTCGCGGCCAAGGGCAGCGTCACCGCCGGCAACAGCTCGCAGACCAGCGACGGCGCCGGTGCGCTGATCCTCGCGAGCGAGAAGGCCGTGAAGCAGTACGGCCTGACGCCGCTGGCGCGCTTCGTCAGCTTCGCGGCGCGCGGCGTGCCGCCCGAGATCATGGGCATCGGCCCGATCGAGGCGATCCCGGCGGCGCTGCGCTACGCGAACCTCAAACTCGACGATATGAGCTGGATCGAACTCAACGAGGCCTTCGCGGCCCAGTCGCTCGCGGTCATCAACAGCGTCGGCCTGGATCCGGCCAAGGTCAACCCGATGGGCGGCGCGATCGCGCTCGGCCACCCACTGGGCGCGACCGGCGCGATCCGCGCCGCGACCGTAGTGCACGCGCTGCGTCGCCACCAACTGAAGTACGGCATGGTGACGATGTGCGTCGGCACGGGCCAAGGCGCGGCCGGCATTTTCGAGCGCGTCTGAGCAACCCATTCACCGCAGGAGACTTCGCCCATGAGCATCAAGACCGCCACGATCAACGGCGTGGCCACGATCGAGATCGCGCGCCCCGAGAAGAAGAACGCGATCACCGGCGCGATGTATCGACAGATGGCCGAGGCGCTGGACGCGGCGAAGGCCGACGCAGCCGTGCGCGCTGTGCTGATCACCGGCCAGCCCGGCATCTTCACCTCCGGCAACGACATCGAGGACTTCATGCAGCGCCCGCCCGGCGAATCGCCCGCGTTCGTGTTCATGCGCGCGCTGATGGGCTGCGACAAGCCGGTCGTCGCCGCGGTGACCGGCGCGGCGATCGGCATCGGCGCGACCATGCTGCTGCACTGCGACTTCGTCTATGTCAGCGACGAGGCGCGCCTGGCGATGCCCTTCGTGAGCCTGGGCCTGGTGCCCGAGTTCGCGTCCAGCCTGATCGTGCCGCAGCTGATGGGCAATGCGCGCGCGGCCGAGAAGCTGCTGCTCGGCGACCCGTTCACCGGCGCCGACGCGGTCGAGTGCGGCATCGCCAATGCGGTGCTGCCGGCGAGCGAGGTCGTGAACTACGCACGCCGGATCGCCGAGCGCTTCAACGCGCTGCCGCCCGGCGCGGTGCGCGACAGCAAGACGCTGATGCGCCGCGCACGTCAGAAGCTCGCGCTCGAGACGATCGCGGTCGAGGGCGAAGTGTTCGGCGCGCGCCTGTGCAGCCCCGAGGCGCAGGAGGCGTTCAGCGCGTTCTTCCAGAAGCGCAAGCCCGACTTCTCGAAATTCTGAAAGCAAAAGGATGTCGGCCCCCAGGCTTGCGGCTGCGCCGCTTCTCCACCACAAGGTCCACGAAGGGGCCGCTTCGTGGCCCTCAGGGCTCACCCGCCTTGGGGCGGCCCGACGCCGGGTGTGGTGATGTCGCTCGCGCTGAAGCTCGTGCTGTCGCCGCTGTTGATCGCGCAGGCGATGAGCACGCGCAGGCGCGCGCCGGCCTTGCCGGAGGCGGCGGGCCCGCGCGAAGGCCAGCTCGGCAGCGGTGCCGGCGCGCTGCGCGTGTTGATCGCGGGCGATTCGTCGGCCGCAGGGGTCGGCGTCGCGACGCAGGACCACGCGTTCGCCGGCCACTTCACGCGCACCTTGCATCGCCGCAGCGGCCGCGCGCTGCGCTGGCGGCTGCGTGCGAAGTCGGGGCTGACGACGCGCGAGCTGCACGAGCTGCTGCGTGCCGATGCACCGCCGGCGGCCGACATCGCGGTCGTGCTGACCGGCGTCAACGACGTGATCGACATGGTGCCGCCGCAGCGCGCGGTGCAGCACCGTGCGGCGCTGGCCGACTGGCTCATCGGCGAGGGCCGCGCGCGCTACGTGCTGTTCGCGCCGTTGCCGCCGATGAACCAGTTTCCGCTGCTGCCGCAGCCGCTGCGCCACGTGATGGGCGACGACGCGCGCCGCCACGACGACGCGATGGCGCGCTGGGCCGCGACGCGCCACAACGTGTTCCACACCCCGATCGCGATCCAGCTGGCGCCGGGCGCGATGGCCGATGACGGTTTCCACCCCGGCGAGCCGGTCTACCGCACCTGCGGCGAGCAGCTCGCCCGCTTCGTCGCCGAGAAGATCCTGACCCTGGAGACATGACCATGAACGACCTGAAAGGCAAGACCCTGTTCATCACCGGCGCGTCGCGCGGCATTGGCCTGGCGATCGGCAAGCGCGCCGCGCGCGACGGCGCGAACGTCGTGATCGCGGCCAAGACCAGCGACCCGAACCCGAAGCTGCCCGGCACGATCCATACGGCCGCGGCCGAGAGCGAGGCCGCCGGCGGCCGGGCGCTGGCGCTGCAGACCGACATCCGCGACGAGGCCAGCGTGCTCGCCGCGGTCGAGCAGGCGGTGGCGCGCTTCGGCGGCATCGACATCCTCGTCAACAACGCCAGCGCGATCAGCCTGACGCCGACGAACGCGACGCCGATGAAACGCTTCGACCTGATGTTCGGCGTCAACGTGCGCGGCACCTACCTGTGCACCCAGGCCTGCCTGGCCGAGCTGATCAAGAGCGCGAAGGCCGGCCGCAACCCGCACGTGCTGAACATGTCGCCGCCGCTGTCGATGCGCGAGCACTGGTTCGCGCCGCACGTCGCCTATACGATGGCCAAGTTCGGCATGAGCGAATGCACGCTCGGCCACGCCGGCGAATTCAGGCCGCACGGCATCGCCGTCAACAGCCTGTGGCCGCGCACCGTGATCGCGACCGCGGCCTTGCAGATGATTCCGGGCATCGACCTGGCGAAGTGCCGCCGCCCCGAGATCCTGGCGGATGCCGCACACCTGATCCTGACCAGCGATGCGGCCACGACCACCGGCAACTTCTTCATCGACGACGAGCTGCTCGCCCGGTACGGCGTGACTGACCTCGATCGCTACAGCGTCAAGCCGGGCACCACCGACTTCATTCCCGACTTCTTCGTCGACTGACCGCCGCGGCACGGGCGCGCGTCGCGGCGCGCGGCTTTCCCTGCGGGGAAGCTGCGGCTTTCCCGGCGAGGAAGCTGCGGCTTTCGCGCTGCACCAGCGGCGGCGCGGGGGAGTCTGCTAGGGTCGGTGCGTGACGACCCTGACCGCCCCTCCTGCGCTGGCCGCCTCGGCCGCCTTGTTCCTGGATTTCGACGGCACGCTGGCGCCGATCGCGGCGCGCCCGCAGGACGTGCGCGTGCCGCCCTGGGTGCTGCCCACGCTGGAGGCACTGGCGACGCGACTGCAAGGCGCGCTCGCGATCGTCAGCGGCCGGCCGATCGAGCAGCTCGACGCGTTCCTCGCGCCGCTGCGCCTCGCCGCGGCCGGCGCGCATGGGGCCGAGTGCCGCGACGCGTCGGGCCACATCGAGCGCCAGCGTGCCGAGCCGCCGCGGCGCGTCGTCGAGTGCGCGCGCATGCTGGCGGCGAGCCACACCGGGCTGCTGCTGGAACCCAAGCCGAGCGGCCTGTCGCTGCACTACCGTGCGCGGCCCGAGCTCGAAGCGATCTGCCGCGCCGCGCTGGTCGCCGCGCTGGCCGCCGAACCGGCCGCCGCGCTCGACTGGGAATGGCTGCACGGTCACTGCGTGTTCGAGCTGAAGCAGCGCTCGGTGTCCAAGGGCGTCGCGGTCGGCACGCTGCTAACGCAGGCGGCCTTCGCCGGCCGCCAGCCGGTGTTCGTCGGCGACGACGTGACCGACGAGGACGGCATCCACGCGGTGCAGGCCGCCGGCGGATTCGGCGTGCGCGTCGGCGTCGGCCCGACGCGGGCACGCTTTCGCCTGGCCGACACCGAGGCGGTGGGCCGCTGGTTGCGCGCCGCCGTGCATCCGGCCGCCGCACACGATCCGCAGGGCGCCCCCGCATGAGACATCCGGTGTCAACCTGCTTCATTCAAAGCCTGCTTGAGCGCGTTGTTATGGAGCGCCGGGTCATAGGGTTTGCGGTCGGTCCAAGCACGCCAGAGCACACGCAACCAGGCACGGGCGAGGAT
>JANXZN010000407.1 GCA_025355545.1 Rhizobacter sp. | reverse complement strand
TGGTGTGATCGTCTCGCGTCAGATGAACCCGAAGCCGGGCTGACCTCGCCCACCTGAACTCCTGGTTCAGGAATGCGGCTCACGGTTCGCGGCGGACACCTTTTCCCTCACCTTGACCCTGCCGCCCCATGCGCCATTGGCTGATGAAGAGCGAGCCGTCCGAGTGCTCGATCGACGACCTGGCCGCCGCGCCTTCGCAGACCGTTGCGTGGGTCGGCGTGCGCAACTACCAGGCGCGCAATTTCATGCGCGACGAGATGCAAGCGGGCGACGGCGTGCTGTTCTATCACTCGTCCTGCCCCCAGCCGGGCATCGTCGGGCTGGCCGAGGTCGCGAGCACGGCCTACCCGGACGCGACCCAGTTCGATCCGAAGAGTCACTATTTCGATCCGAAGTCGGCGGCCGACGCGCCGCGCTGGCTGCATGTGGACGTGAAGCTCGTGCGCAAGACGCGCCTGCTGGCGCTGGCCGAGATGCGTGCGGCGCCGGCGCTGGCCGAGATGGCCACGCTGCGGCGCGGCAACCGGCTGTCGATCACGCCGGTCACGGCCGATGAATGGCGTGCCGCGCTGGCGCTGCTGAAGAAGCCGGGATGACCGGCGGCCTGGGCTGGCAAGGCGTCGTCGAGTTGCTGGTTCTCGGATCGTTCACCGGCTTCCTGGCCGGGCTGCTGGGCATCGGCGGTGGCATGCTGCTGGTGCCGTTCATGACACTGCTGCTGTCGAACAAGGGCGTGCCGCCGGCCTACCTCGTGAAGGTGGCGATCGCGACCTCGCTCGCGACGATCTGCTTCACGTCGATCGCGTCGGTGCGTGCGCACCACCGGCGTGGCGCGGTGCTGTGGTCGGTCGCGAAGCTCCTTTCGCCGGGCATCGTGCTCGGCGCGCTGCTCGGCGCGCAGATCGCCAAGGCCCTGCCCGCGCATGCGCTGGTGATGCTGTTCGCGCTGTTCGTCAGTTTCTCGGCGCTGCAAATGCTGATCGAGAGAAAGCCGAAGGCAACACGCCAGTTGCCGAACGGCACCGGCATGCTGGCCGCCGGCGGCGTGATCGGGCTGCTGGCGGCGTTGGTCGGCGCCGGCGGGGCGTTCGTGTCGGTGCCGTTCATGACCTGGTGCAACGTCAGAATCCACAATGCGGTGGCCACGTCCGCGGCACTGGGTTTTCCGATCGCCCTGGCGGGAACGGTCGGCTACGTGATCGCCGGCTGGTCGCTGCACGACATGCCGGCCGGCACCCTGGGCTTCCTCTACCTGCCGGCGCTGCTGACGATCTCGATCGCGAGCGTGCTGCTGGCGCCGTTCGGTGCGCGCGCCGCGCACCGGATGGATGTGCGGCAGCTCAGGCGCTTGTTCGCGGTGCTGCTGTTCGGCCTGGCGGCCTACATGATCCACAAGGCGCTGAATGCCTGAGCGCGGGCCTCAGCTCGCGCCCAGCTCGAAACGGATGCTCGCCAGCGCGACGTGATTGCCGCCGCGCGTCTGGGCCTCGCGCAACGCGGTGTCGGACGCCTGCAGCAGCTCTTCCTCGCTGTGCGCGGTGTGCGGGAAGCTCGCCACGCCCATCGACACGGTGAAGCCCAGGTCGCGCCCTTCGAGCACGACGATCTGGGTCGCGCACTGGCGCCGCAGCCCCTCCATGCGCGAGTGCGCGGTCGCCAGGCCGACGCCCGACAAGAGCACTGCGAAGCGGTCTTCGTCGAGCCGGCAGGACGCATCCATCGCCCGGGTGTTGCTGCGCAGCAGCCGGCCGAGCGCCTCGAGCACGCGGGTGCGGGCGTTGTCGCCGAGCGCCTTCACCGCGTCGGCCAACGGGTCGAGCGCGATCGAGACGAGCGCGAACTCGCGGTGCTCGCGTGACGACAGGTCGACCTCGCGGCGCAACTGGTCGTCGAAGTGCATGCGCTGGTACAGGCCGGTGGTGCTGTCGCGCAGACTCTGGTCCTGGGTCTCGCGGCGCTGCACCTCGGCGGCGAGTTGCTGCTGTTCGAGTTGCGCCAGCGCCTGCTGCAGTTGCTGCTCGCGCTGGTGCGCGCCGGTCTGCTCGACCCACACGCCCAGCACGTGACGCGCCGGCCCGCCGTCGCCACGCGGCAGCGGCAAACGCGTGACGCTGAATTCACGCTTGCGGCCGCCGCGGTCGACGCGCTGCTGGCTGAGCGTCGGGGCGGCATGCGCCAGCGCGGTCTGCTCGGCCGCACGCATCGCGGCGGATTGGGACGGCTCCATCAGATCGGCGTCGCCGGCGCCGGTCATCGTCGCGACCTCGCGACCGAACAGTTCGGCCATCGCGGCGTTGACGTGCAGGTAGCGGCCGGTGGCGACGTCCTTGACCGACAGCAGCACATCGACCCGGTCGAGCATTTCCAGCAGGGCGCCGGCCAGCACCGCGTCGTCGACCTCGAGCACGCGCGCCAGCGTGCGCGCGCTGTCGCTGCGTTGTTGCGGCGTGCCCGGTGTCGTCTCGTTCATCAGCGCCATCTTCCCTCAGGTCCACGACCATCTTGGTCTCGGGGCCCGTCCATGGCAAGCGCTGCGCGCCGCGAAACACGCGTCCACCCCTAACTTGATGATAGCGGTGCGAACCGACTGTGCTAGCCGGTTTGCGAACTCGGCAGTCGGGCACGCTTGGCCCGGCCCGCGGCGCGGCTATCTGCAATTCATTGTTGCGAGATCGCCGCCGGGCCTGAAAATTGCGGTCGACGCTGCGGGGAGACAAGCATGGCGATCGCAAGCTACATCAGGGAAATCGGCCGCGGCAAGGAAGGCGCGCGTTCGTTGACCGAGACTCAGGCGCACGACCTGATGAGCCAGGTGCTCGACGGCCGGGTCACCGACCTGGAGATCGGCGCGTTCGCGCTGGCGATGCGCATCAAGGGCGAGTCGATCGCCGAGCTTGCCGGCTTCGTGCGTGCCGCGCACGAGCGCTGCATCGACATCCGGCCGGCCCGCCCGACCATCCTGCTGCCCTCGTACAACGGCGCGCGCAAGCTGCCCAACCTGACGCCGCTGCTGGCGCTGCTGCTGGCGCAGGAAGGGGCGCAGGTGCTGGTGCACGGCCCGATGCTGGACGCCGGACGCATCGGCAGCGCCGAGATCTTTCGCGATCTCGGGCTGCCGTTCGCGAGCAACGCCGAGGAGATCGAGAACGGCTGGGCGCGGCGCGAGCCGGTCTTCATCGCCACCCACGACCTGTGCCCGCCGCTGGCGCGCCTGCTCGAGGTGCGCCGTGTCGTCGGGCTACGCAACTCGGGCCACACGGTGGCGAAAGTGCTGGCGCCCTGCAGCAGGGGCGCGTCGCTGCGGGTCGTCAACTACACGCACCCGGAGTACGCGACGATGCTGGCCGAATTTCTGGCCCACACGGGCGGCGACGCGGTGCTGCTGCGCGGCACCGAAGGCGAGCCGGTCGCCGACCCGCGGCGCGCCCCGCGGCTGGACGTGTTCATCGAGGGGCGCGCGCGCGCCGATCTGTCGCGCGCCGCGCACGAGGGCGTGCTGACCGAGCTGCCGGTGCTGCCGCGCGGCTTCGACGCGGCCACCACCGCGGTCTACATCCAGGCCGTCGTCAGCGGCGAGGAGCCGGCGCCGGCGCCGCTGACGCAGCAGGTGGAATGCCTGATGGGCGCCCTCGCCGCGATTCGCCGCGCGGCGCCGCAGGAGCAGATCGCCTGAGCCGAAAGCCCCGGCTTCGCGCCGCATAATGCGCGGCAGTTCGACCCACCGGACCGGCCTGGGAGGACGCGATGAAGCAAGAACTCGACAAGCTCAACAAGCCGAGCGAATCGCACGGCGCGCTGCGACCCGGCAAGGGTTTGGTGTCGGGCGTGATCGCGCTGTCGCTGGCGATCCTGTGTTTCCTGGGCGTGCTGGCCTTTCTCTGGCCGCAGTACCTGACGACGCCGCAGCTGCGCCGGTCGTACAACGTCGACCCGATGCGGCTGCTGCGGTTCTGGTCGATGGTGCTGGCCGGCGCGATCGCGCTCTACAACATCGTCGGCGCGCGCGCGCGCGGGCTCGCGTTCGCCGCGTTCGTGCTGATCGGGCTGTCGCTCGCGCTCGGCGGCCACAAGGTGCCGGTCAACGACTTCCCCGACAACACGCCCTACATCGGGCTGGACCTGCTCGGCTCGACCCTGATCTTCATCTTCATCGAGAAGCTGTTCGCGCTGCGCAAGGAGCAGCCGGTGTTCCGCCCCGAGTGGCAAACCGACTTCCACCACTTCATCGTCAACCACATGGTGGTCGGCTTCGTACTGCTGGCGACGAACCTGCTGGTGCACAAGCTGTTCGGCGGGGCCGCGCAGGACGGCATCCGCGGCTTCGTGCAGAACCTGAACTTCTTCGTCGCGCTGTTCGAGATCGTGCTGGTCGCCGACCTGGTGCAGTACTGGACGCACCGTGCCTACCACGAGGTGCCGCTGCTGTGGCGGCTGCACGCGGTGCATCACAGCGTCAAGAGCATGGACCGGCTGGCCGGCTCGCGCCAGCACATCCTCGAGCTGATCATCACGCGCACCTTGGTACTGGCACCGATCTACGTGTTGGGCTTCAGCAAGGAGGTGATCGATGCCATCATCATCATCGTCGGCTTCCAGGCGGTGTTCAACCACGCGAACGTGAGCGAGCCGACAACGAGGCCCATTTTTGGGCCGCTGCGCGACGTGATCGTGACGCCCAACTTCCATCACTGGCACCCCTCGCAGGACGACGATGCGATCGACCGCAACTATGCTGCCCATTTCGCGTTCATCGACTGCGCGTTCGGCACGGCGGTGAAGTCCGAGCGCGCATTTCCCGAGCCCTACGGCGTGGTCGGCGACTACGTGCCGAACGGCTTTTTCAAGCAGCTGGCGTTCCCGTTCGTGTGGAAGGGCTGAGCTTCGACGCGGTCGTCGTCGGCGCCGGCGCGGCCGGCCTGCACTGCGCCGCGATCGCGGGCCAGCGCGGGCTGCAGGTGCTGCTGATCGACCACGCCGGCAAGGTCGCCGAGAAGATCCGCATCTCCGGCGGCGGACGCTGCAACTTCACGAACCGCGACACCGCGCCGGCGCACTTCCTGTCCGCGAACCCGCCCTTTTGTCGCTCGGCGCTGGCGCGCTACACGCCGGCCGATTTCATCGCGCTGCTGCAGCGCCACCGCATCGCCTGGCACGAAAAGCACAAGGGACAGTTGTTCTGCGACGAGGGCAGCGAAGACGTCATCACGATGCTGCTGCGCGAATGCGCGCAGGGCAGCGTCGCGCGCTGGCAGCCCTGCGCCGTGCAGGCGGTGCGGCACGGCGCCGCAGGCTTCGAGCTCGACACCGACCGCGGCGGCGTCCGTGCGAAGCAACTGGTGATCGCCACCGGCGGCCTGTCGATCCCGAAGATCGGTGCGAGCGACTTCGGCTACCGGCTCGCACGCCAGTTCGGCCATGCCATCGAGGAAACCCGCCCGGCGCTGGTGCCGCTGAGCTTCGACCCGGTGAGCTGGGCGCCGTTCGCGGCGCTGTCCGGCCTGTCGCTCGAAGCCGCGATCGAGACCGGCAACGGCAAGGCGCGCACGACCTTCCTCGAGGATCTGCTGTTCACGCACCGCGGCCTGAGCGGCCCGGCGGTGCTCCAGATCTCGAGCTTCTGGCGCGCCGGCACGCCAATCCGACTCGATCTGGCGCCGGGTCGCGATCTGGCCGCCGAGCTGCGCCAGGCCAAACGCGACTCGCGCCGCAAGCTCGCGAACGAACTCGCCGAGCTGATGCCGAAGCGGCTCGCCGAGGCCTGGCTGCTGCCGACGCCGGAGCTTGCCGAGCGCACGCTGCCCGAACAGCGCGACCGCGACCTCGCGCAACTCGCCACACGGCTGCAGCGCTGGGAGCTGAAACCGCAGGCGACCGAGGGCTACCGCAAGGCCGAGGTCACGGCCGGCGGGGTCGACACGCGCGAGCTCAGCTCGCAGACCATGGAAAGCAAGCTTATCGCCGGCCTGTACTTCATCGGCGAAGTGGTCGATGTGACCGGTTGGCTCGGCGGCTTCAACTTCCAGTGGGCCTGGGCGAGCGCGGCCACCTGCGGCCGGGCGCTGGGCCCGGCGGGCTGATCCGGGCATCGGGCAGCGGTGTCGCAAGCGGACGGATTGCGGGCGTTCGCCGGCCCGGCTATAATCGACGGTCTTTGCGTGGCAAAACCACGCGTTGCGATCGGCGGGCTGTTCTAGAGCTGGAACTCCGGACCCTCCGGTTCACCGAGCGCCTTCCGACACCGAGCGCATCTTATTTCAGGATCAACCTTTTACATGACTACGATTCGCGTCAAAGAAAACGAGCCATTCGACGTGGCACTGCGCCGCTTCAAGCGCACCATCGAGAAGCTCGGCCTGCTGACCGACCTGCGCGCCCGTGAGTTCTACGAGAAGCCCACCGCCGAGCGCAAGCGCAAGAAGGCGGCCGCCGTGAAGCGTCACTTCAAGCGCGTTCGCAGCATGCAGCTGCCGAAGAAGCTGTTCTGATCTCGCGGCGCTGAGCCCGACCGGGCCTCGTCTTTGCCCAGGAAGCCCGCGACCCGCGGGCTTCTTCGCTTCCAGACCGGAGTTCGCATGAGCCTCAAGGACCAGATCACCGAAGACATGAAGACCGCGATGCGCGCGAAGGACGCCCCGCGCCTGCTGACCATCCGCGGCCTGCTGGCGGCCTGCAAGCAGCGCGAGGTCGACGAGCGCATCGTGCTCGACGACGCCGCGGTCGTCGCGATCATCGACAAGCTGGTCAAGCAGCGCAAGGACTCGATCGCGCAGTTCAGCGCGGGCAACCGGCCGGATCTGGTCGACAAGGAAACGGCCGAGTTGCACGTGCTCGAAACCTACCTGCCGCAGCGCCTGGGCGCCGACGCAGTCGCCGCCGAGGTCGCCACCGTCGTCGCCGAACTGGGCACCGAACTCGGTCGGGCCGCGGGCCCGGGCGACATGGGCAAGGTCATGGGCGCGGTCAAGACACGCCTGGCCGGCAAGGCCGACATGGCGCTGGTTTCGGCCGCCGTCAAAAAAGCGCTCGCGCCGTGAATGCGCCGCAGGTCCAGCAGCTCAGCGCCGCGGTCTGCGTCGCTCCGCAACTCGACCCCGAGGCGATGGCCTGGGCCGCGCAGGCCGGCTTCAAGAGCGTCGTCAACAACCGGCCCGACTTCGAGGGCGGCCCGGACCAACCGACCAGCAGCGCGATCGAGGCCGCGGCGAAGGCCGCCGGTCTGCGCTACGTGCACCTGCCGGTGCAGCCGGCCGTGCAGACGCCCGACGAGATCGCGCGTTTCGCGGCCTTGCTGGACGAGTTGCCGAAGCCGATCCTGGCGTTCTGCCGCAGCGGCGCGCGCTCGGGCAAGCTCTACCGCGCCGCCATCGGCGGCTGATCCGAGGCGCGGTTCCTGGGCGTGCGGCAGCGCCGTGCGCTCAGGGTTACACCGCGCAACGTTCGCTAGTCGCCCCCCTAGAATCGCCCGGGTCATGACGGGCGCAAACGCCTGCGCGACATCCCGCGCTTGACCGTTTTGGGGGAGACACCGTGCCGTTCTTGCTTCAGGTTTCGCGCTGGATCGACCGGTTCAGCGAGTTCGTCGGGCGCTGGGTGTCCTGGCTGATCCTGGCCGCGGTGCTGATCAGCGCCGGGAACGCGATCGTGCGCAAGCTGTTCGACCAGAGCTCGAACGGACTGCTCGAAATCCAGTGGTACCTGTTCGCCGCGGTGTTCCTGCTCGCGGCGGGCTATACGCTGCTGCGCCAGGAGCACGTCAAGATCGACGTGATCGCGGGGCGCTTCAGCAAGCGCACCCAGATCTGGATCGACATCGTCGGCATCTGCGCCTTCCTGTTGCCCTTCGTCGTGGTCGTCATCGACCTGTCGACGCCACTCGCGCTGCGCGCCTACCGCATGCACGAGATGTCGAACAACGCCGGCGGCCTGGTGCGCTGGCCGGTGTTTGCGCTGCTGCCGGCCGGCATGCTGCTGCTCGGCCTGCAGGGCGTGTCCGAGCTGATCAAGCGTTTCGCGTTCCTGCAAGGGCTGGCGCCGGATCCGACCCGACGCCACGTCGCCAAGACCGCCGAAGAGGAACTCGCCGAGTTCGTGCGCGCGCAGACTGAAAAGAAAGCGGCTGCCAAATGATGCAGTTCATCGGCTCGAACATGGCGCCGATCATGTTCGGCAGCCTGATCCTGTTCCTGCTGTTCGGCTACTCGGTCGCGTTCTCGCTCGCGGCCTGCGGCCTGTTCTTCGGCCTGGTGGGCATCGAGATGGGCCTGCTGCCCGAGGCGCTGATGCAGGCGCTGCCGCTGCGCATCTTCGGCATCATGCAGAACGACACGTTGCTGGCGATCCCGTTCTTCACGTTCATGGGCCTGGTCCTCGAGCGCTCGGGCATGGCCGAGGACCTGCTCGAGACGATCGGCCAGCTGTTCGGCCCGGTGCGCGGCGGCCTGGGTTACGCGGTGGTCCTGGTCGGCGCGATGCTCGCGGCGACCACCGGCGTGGTCGCGGCCTCGGTGATCTCGATGGGGCTGATCTCGCTGCCGATCATGCTGCGCTACGGCTACGACCGGCGCGTAGCCAGCGGCGTCATCGCCGCCTCGGGAACGCTCGCCCAGATCATCCCGCCGTCGCTGGTGCTGATCGTGCTGGCCGACCAGCTCGGGCAGAGCGTCGGCGACCTCTACAAGGGCGCATTCATTCCCGGCTTCGTGCTCACGGCGATGTACATCGGCTACGTCCTGACCCTGAGCCTGATCCGCCCCTCGCTCGTGCCCGCACTGCCACAGGAAGCCCGCACGATCCGCGAAGACGACGGCTCGGCCGGCCTGCGCTCGCTCGGGCTGCTGGCCCTGATCGCCACCGCTGCCGGCATCGCGTATGGCCAGACCCGACCCGCCACGACGGCGACCGACGAGACCATCGTCGTCTCGATGTGCGTGGGTGTCGGCATCGCCTTCGCGCTGGCACTGGCGAACCGGCTGCTGCGGCTGAAGCTGCTGTCGCGCATGGCCGAGCGCGTGACCTTCGTGCTGATCCCGCCGCTGGCGCTGATCTTCCTGGTGCTCGGGACGATCTTCCTCGGCATCGCCACGCCGACCGAAGGCGGCGCGATGGGCGCGGTCGGCGCGCTCGTGATGGCGTGGTCGCGCCGGCGCCTGAGCCTGCGGCTGCTGCGCCAGGCGATGGACAGCACGATGAAGCTGTCGTCGTTCGTCCTGATGATCCTGGTCGGCTCGACCACCTTCAGCCTGTCGTTCCAGGCGGTCGACGGCGCGGTCTGGGTCGAGCACCTGCTGACCGGGCTGCCCGGCGGGCAGCTCGGCTTCCTGATCGTCGTCAACATCCTGGTCTTCGTGCTCGCGTTCTTTCTCGACTTCTTCGAGCTCGCCTTCATCATCGTGCCGCTGGTCGGCCCGGTCGCGGCCAAGCTGGGCATCGACCTGACCTGGTTCGGTGTGGTGCTGGCGGTCAACATGCAGACCTCGTTCATGCACCCGCCGTTCGGCTTCGCGCTGTTCTACCTGCGCAGCGTCGCGCCGGTCGACGACTACGACGACAAGGTCACCGGCAAACGCCTGCGCAAGGTCACGACCGGCGAGATCTACCGCGGCGCGATCCCGTTCGTCGTGATCCAGGTCGTGATGGTCGCGGTCGTCATCGCGTTCCCGAAGCTGGTGACCGGCGGGCTCGACAAGCCGGTGCAGGTCGACGTCGACAAGGCCTTCCAGGAACTGCGCCAGGAGTCGAAGGAACAGAAGGTCGACATCGACCCGTTCGCGAAGCCGGCTGCTCCGGCGCCGCCCGGCTCGGCGGCCGCATCGGCAACGTCCGGCTCGGGCGACGCCAACGCCGACCCGATGAAGGCGTTGATCGAATCGATGCAGCGCGACTCGGCGCCCAAGAAACCCTGACGCAAGGCGCGGCGGCCGCTCGGCGGGCCGCACCAAAGAAAAGGCCCCGCGATGGCGGGGCCTTCTTGACGGGAAGCGCAAGCCGTCAGAGCTTTTGCGATTGCATGAAGTCGTCGAAGCTCGCCTCGGTGAAGCGGAACCACAGGTTCTGGTCGCGCCGGAAGCTGGCGTAGTCTTCGTAGATTTTCTTCCAGGCCGGGTTGGTCGTGCCGATCTCGCTGTAAAGCGCGATCGCCTCCTTGAAGGCCTGCTCCATCATGTCCTTCGGGAAACGGAACAGCTTGGTGCCGTTGCCGACCAGCGTCTTCAGCGCCGCCGGGTTGCGCGCGTCGTACTTGGCCTGCATGTCGACGTGCGCGTAGGTCGCCGCGGCTTCGACGATCGCCTTGTACTCGGCGTTCAGGCCCTCCCAGGCCTTGGTGTTGATGAAGAAGTCGAGCTGCGGGCCGCCTTCCCACCAGCCGGGGTACGCATAGTTCGGCGCGACCTTGTACAGCCCGAGCTTCAGGTCGTCGTACGGGCCGACCCATTCGGCGGCGTCGATGGTGCCTTTCTCGAGCGCCTGGTAGATCTCGCCGCCCGGGATGTTCTGCGGCACGCCGCCGATGCGCTCGAACACCTTGCCGCCGAAGCCGCCGATGCGGAACTTAAGGCCCTTGACGTCGGCGATCGACTTGATCTCTTTGCGGAAGAAGCCGCCCATCTGCGCGCCGGTGTTGCCGCCGGGGAAGTTCACGATGTTGTACTTGGCGTAGAACTCGCGCATCAGCTTCAGGCCGTTGCCCTCGAACATCCAGGCCGTCATCTGGCGCGAGTTCAGGCCGAACGGGATCGCGCAGCCGAGCGCAAACACCGGGTCCTTGCCGAAGAAGTAGTACGGCGCGGTGTGCGCGACCTCGACCGTGGCGTTCTGCACGCCATCGACGACACCGAACGCGGGCATCAACTCGCCGGCCGCGTGTGTGGTGATCTGGAACTTGCCGCCGGTCATGTCGCTGACCTTCTTGGCGAAGACCTCGGAGGCTCCGAAGATCGTGTCGAGCGACTTCGGAAAGCTCGAGGCCAGGCGCCAGCGCACGCCCGCCTGCGCGTGAACCAGCGCCGGCGCGACGCCGGCAGCGATGACGCCGGCGATGCCGGTCTTGCGAATGAACGAGCGACGCTCCATCCTTGATCTCCTGTTGGGTTGTCAAACTTCGACCGGCGGGATCGTGTCCAACCGAGCGAGGAAATTCTAGGGTCGGGTCTTGAGCGCCTGGCCGGTAATTACCCGGCAGGGACGGCCCTATGTTTCGAGCGCAGCGAGTGCGGCTCGCGCGCTCAGAGACCGGCGATCTTCAGCCGCTCGATCAGCACCGAGCCGATCGTCTTGCTGCCCATCGTGTAGGCGTCGGCGCCAACCGCGACGATCCCCAGGAACATCGTGCGCAGGTTGCCGGCGATCGTGATCTCGTGCACCGGGTACTGCAGGCGCCCGTGCTCGACCCAGAAGCCCGCGGCGCCGCGCGAATAGTCCCCGGTCACGTAGTTCACGCCCTGCCCCATCAGCTCGATCACGAACAGGCCGCGGCCCAGCTTCTTCAGCATCGCCGGCAGGTCGTCACCGGGGTTCGTCAGCCGGCTCGTCAGGGTCAGGTTCTGCGAGCCGCCAGCGTGGCCGGTGGTGCGCATGCCGAGCTTGCGGCCCGAATACGTCGACAGGAAGTAGCCCTGCACCTCGCCGCCGCGCACCACGTCGCGAGCATGCGTCAGCACGCCCTCGTCGTCGAACGGTGCGCTGCCCTTGCCGCGCGGCAGGTGCGGGTCTTCATGGATGTCGATGTGCGGCGCGAGCGCCTGCCGGCCCAGGCTGTCGAGCAGGAAGCTCGCCTTGCGGTAGAGCGCGCCACCGCTCGTCGCCTGCACATAGGCGCCGAGCAGCCCGGCCGCGAGCGAGGACTCGAACAGCACCGGAACCTCGCAGGTCTTGATCTTGCGCGACTTCAGGCGCGACAGCGCGCGCTCGGCCGCGTAGCGCCCGACGGCTTCGGGCGAGGCCATCTCGTCGGCGGCGCGCATCGAGGTGTACCAGGCATCGCGCTGCATGTCGTCGCCGCGCTTGCCCGGCGTCGAGGCGATCGGCGCGACCGACAGCGAATGGCGCGAGCTCGCGTAGCCGCCGCGAAAGCCGCGGCTGTTGCCGGCGAAGAAGTGCGACTGCTGCGCCGACACGCCGGCGCCTTCGGAGTTGGTGATGCGCTTGTCGACGCCGAAGGCCGCGGCCTCGCAGCGCAGCGCAATCTGCAGCGCGTGCTCGGCATCGATCGCCCAGGGGTGGAACAGGTCGAGGTCGCGGGTCGCCGCATCGCCGCTGGCCATGTCCTGCGCATCGGGCAGGCCGGCGGCGCTGTCTTCGGCGGTGAAGCGGGCGATGTCGTGCGCGGCGCGCACCGTCTGCTCGAGTGCGGCGCGCGAGAAGTCGGAGGTGCTGGCGTTGCCGCGGCGCTGGCCGATGTAGACCGTGATGCCCATTGACTTGTCGCGGTTGCGCTCGACGTTCTCGGTCTCGCCCTTGCGGATCGAGACCGACAGGCCCACGCCTTCCGAGACCTCGACCGCGGCGTCGCTGGCGCCGATCGAGCGAGCCAGGGTCAGCGCATCCTCGACGTACTGCTGGAACTGCGCGGGCGCATACGCGAAGCCGGAGGAAGGGGTCGCCGAGGGCTGGGGGGAAGACATGGCTGCGAATGACCGGTGAGGGGCCGCGAGCGAGCGGCGTTGCGCGGATGCGCGACTATGATACCGAGCGCCTCCCTGCGCCAGATCACGCCATCCTTCAGGCCCTGCCCATCCCTCGGAACCCTGCCCGATGCCCTCCCCCGACGACGAGCCCGCGCAAGCGCCCGTCTTCTCGTTCGACGACAAGCCGAGCAAGACGCGCCAGAAACAGGCCTCGCACGAGCTGCAGGATCTGGGCGAGGCCGCGGTCGCACTGCCCGATGCGCGCCTGGACGGCTTGGGCGTTGCCGAGACGCTGCTCGACGCGATCCGCCAGTTCAAGAAGACCAAGACCTTCGAGGGCCGGCGGCGCCAGATGCAGTACATCGGCAAGCTGATGCGCCGCCACGATGTCGAACCGATCCGCCAGGCCGTGACCGACATGCAGCTCGGCCGCGCCAAGGATTCGCTGGCGCTGCACCAGGCCGAGCGCTGGCGCGCCGAACTGGTTGCCGACGACGCCGCCGCGACGCGCTGGATCGTCGCGCAGCCCGAGACCGACGTGCAGCAGCTCCGCAGCCTGGTCCGCGCGGCCCGCAAGGACGCCGCGCTGGTGCCTGAAAAGCGCAGCGGTCGCGCGTTCCGCGAGTTGTTCCAGTTCATCAAGGAGCATCCCCTCGAATGAGCACGTTTGATCCGGTCCGCATCGGCCTGGTCTCGATCAGCGACCGCGCCTCCAGCGGCGTCTACGCCGACCAGGGCATTCCGGCGCTGCAGTCGTGGCTGGGTGCGGCCGTGCGCAACCCGATCCACTGGGAAACGCGCCTGATCGCCGACGAGCAGGGCGAGATCAGCGCGGCGCTGATCGATCTCGTCGACACCCAAGGCTGCGACCTGGTGCTGACCACCGGCGGCACCGGGCCGGCGCCGCGCGACGTGACCCCCGAGGCGACGCTGGTGATCGCTCACAAGGTCATGCCCGGCTTCGGCGAGCAGATGCGCCAGATCAGCCTGGCCTTCGTGCCGACCGCGATCCTGTCGCGCCAGGTCGCGGTGATCCGCGGCAAGGCGCTGGTGATCAACCTGCCCGGCCAGCCGAAGGCGATCGCCGAGACCCTGGCG
>JANXZN010000376.1 GCA_025355545.1 Rhizobacter sp. | reverse complement strand
CGGTGTGGCGGCCGTCGAGCATGAACTTCTCGGTCGACAGCCGCGTCTCGTGCGCCGACTGGTACAGGTGGGTGGCCTGCTCGACCAGCTCGCCCCAACTGTGCGCCGGGTGGATGTTGACCTCGATCACGCCGGGGTCGGGCGTGACGCGCAAGGTCTGCAGCCGCGGGTCCTTGGGAGGCTCGTAGCCTTCGAGGATCACCGGCAGCTTCATCTCGAGCGCGGTGTCCTCGACCGCGCAGACGAGCTCGAGATAGTCCTCGAGCGCGGTCGCCGGCGGCATGAAAATGTACAGGCGCCCGCTGCGCGGCTCGGCGCTCATCGCGGTGCGCGTCACGTGCGCGGCCGACTCGAAGCGCTGCGGCGCGCGCGGCGGCGCCGTCGCACCGGCGGTCGGCGAGCGGTCGCCGCTCAGCGCGGGGCGCGAGCGGTCGGCGAAGCTGGCCGAGGTCGGGGTGCCGGCCGACGACGGCGCCAGCGTGCTCTCGTGGTCCGCGTTCGCATGGCGCAGCCGGCGGTACGGTGGCAGCGGCGCGAAGGGCTGGCTCTGGTCGGGCGGGTAGACCCACGGCAGGTCGCTGTCCTTGGCCCAGGGCTGCGCATCGAGCGGCAACCGGTAGCCCATCGCCGAATCGCCGGGGATCAGGTAGCAGCGCTCGGCGCGCAGGAACCACTGGCCGCTTTGCCAGCGACGCGGGCCCTCGTCATTCCCCGAGCGCGGCGCGCTGGAAGGATTGCGGGCGACCGGGAACACATGGCCGACGACCTTGTCCAGCCCCTGCGTGAAGATCTTGCGGATGCGGTCGCGCTCGAGCGGGTCGGCCAGCCGCGCATCGAACGGGTCGACGTTGCTCGGCAGCTTGCGCTCGCGCCACAGGTAGTACCAGGTGTCTTCGTAGGCCGGGAACACGTGCTTCGGCTCCAGCCCGAGCCGCTTCGCGACCCCGGCCAGGAAGCGATGCGCGTGCGCCTCGGTGGCGCCGTAGTCCTTGTGCTCGCTCGCGAACAGCTCGGGGTGGTTCCAGACCGGCTCCCGGTCCTTGCGCCAGAACAGGTTCAGTGACCAGCGCGGCAGCTGTTCGCCCGGGTACCACTTGCCCTGGCCGTAGTGCAGCAGCCCGCCGTCGCCGTACTTGGCGCGCAGCCGGTCCATCAGGTCGGCGCTGAGCAGGCGCTTGGTCGGGCCCATCGCCTCGGTGTTCCATTCGGCGCCCTCGCGGTCGTCGACCGAGACGAAGGTCGGCTCGCCGCCTTGCGTGAGCCGCACGTCGCATCTGCGCAGGTCGCTGTCGACCTGGTGGCCGAGCGCGTCGATCGCGCTCCATTGCGCCTCGGTGTACGGCAAGGTGACGCGCGGCGCCTCCCAGACCCGCGTGACCGACATCGAATGCTCGAAGGTGGTTTCGCAATCGTCGATCGCGCCGCTGACCGGCGCCGCCGAGCCGGGCTCGGGCGAGCACGCGAGCGGAATGTGGCCTTCGCCGGCGAGCAGGCCCGAGGTCGGGTCCAGGCCGATCCAGCCGGCGCCGGGCAGGAACACCTCGCACCAGGCGTGCAGGTCGGTGAAGTCGACCTCGGTACCGCTCGGACCGTCGAGCGATTTGACGTCGCTCTTCAGCTGGATCAGGTAGCCAGAGACGAAGCGCGCGGCCAGGCCGAGGTGGCGCAGCAGTTGTACCAGCAGCCAGCCGGTGTCGCGGCACGAACCGCTGGCGTTGACCAGCGTTTCTTCGGGCGTCTGCACGCCCGGCTCCATGCGCACGAGGTAGCCGATATCGCGTTGCAGCTTCTGGTTCAGCGCGACCAGCCAGTCGTTGGTCGGCGTCTTCTCGCGCGAAATGGTCGCGAGGTAGGCCGTGAACGCCGGCGCGTTTGTGAGCTCGGGCGCCTTGACCAGGTACGGCTCGAGTTCGGCCGCGACCTCGGCCTCGTACTTGAACGGATAGTGCTCGGCGGAAGGCTCGAGGAAGAAATCGAACGGGTTCAGCACCGCCATCTCGGCGACCAGATCGATCTCGATGCGGAACGAGGTGGCCTTGTCCGGGAACACCAGGCGCGCGAGGTAGTTCGACTGCGGGTCCTGCTGCCAGTTGATGAAGTGCGTGGCCGGCTCGACGCGCATCGAGTGGCTCAGGATGCGC
This sequence comes from Rhizobacter sp., assembly GCA_025355545.1. Lineage (GTDB taxonomy): Bacteria > Pseudomonadota > Gammaproteobacteria > Burkholderiales > Burkholderiaceae_C > LMDS01. Next base: position 1,933 of record JANXZN010000376.1, on the reverse strand, counting down.
GTGCGCGAATGCGGCGCCGGGCGCAGCCGCACAACCTGAGGGCCGAGGTTGATCGGCCGGTCGTAGCGGTAATGCGTGACGTGGTTCAGCGCGACGTGGATGGACATTGAGACTCCGGAGTGACGTTCGAGTTCTGAGGTCAGGTCGCCCGCCGGGCCGCCCCAGGGGCGGACCTGCACCCCCTCGGGGGGCGGGCGCGAAGCGCCCCGGGGGCTGTCATTTTCAGGCGGCGACCGGCACGAGGAAGTCGCGGCTGATGCCCACGCCGAGCGTGCCGACGCGCTCGAGGAACTGCGTCAGGTAGGCGTGCAGCCCGGTCGCGAGGATCTCGTCGATGCGGCCGTACTGCAGATCGGCCTGCAGGCGCCCCGCCTTGCGCAGCGTGTCGGTCGACTGCTCGTTGGCGACCATCTTCAGGTTCGTCACGACCTCCTGCATGCAGGCGGCCAGCGAGCGCGGCATGTCGGCGCGCAGGATCAGCAACTCGGCCACCTTCTCGGGCCGGATCACGTTGCGATACGCCTTGCGGTAGACCTCGAAGCCCGAGACCGAGCGCAGGATGCCGGACCAGTGGTAGAAGTCGACCTCGATATCGCGCGCGGCGGCGGCGCTGCCGTTCGAGAAGCCGTGGTACTCGCTCTCGACCGCGTGGAACTTCACGTCGAGCAGCCGCGCGGTGTTGTCGGCGCGCTCTAGGAAGCTGCCGATGCGCAGGAAGTGGAAGGCCTGGTCCTGCAGCATCGTGCCCACCGTGACGCCACGCGACAGGTGCGAGCGGAACTTGACCCACTCGAACAGCGTGCTCGGATCGCGCAGGAACGCCTCGCTCGCGACCATGCGCTGGAATTCGAGCCAGGTCTGGTTCTGCGTCTCCCAGACCTCGGTGGTCAAGGTGCCACGCACCGCGCGCGCGTTCTCGCGCGCCGCCTGCAGGCAGTTGCGGATGCTCGAGCCGTTGCGCTCGTCGCTGACCATGTAGCGCATCACGCTGTCGGGCGTGACAACGCCGAAGCGCGTCGCGAAATCGTCGCTCAGCTCGCTGATGCCGAGCAACCCTTTCCAGCCCTTCTCGACCTCGTCGGTCGACTGCGGCATCAGCGAGGCCTGGTAGTTCACGTCGAGCATGCGGGCGGTGTTCTCGGCCCGCTCCATGTAACGCGCCATCCAGAACAGGTGATCGGCAGTTCTCGAAAGCATCTCGCGTTCTCCCGCTTCAGGCTTCCAGCACCCAGGTGTCCTTGGTCCCGCCGCCCTGCGACGAGTTGACGACCAGCGAGCCTTCCTTCAGCGCGACGCGCGTGAGGCCTCCCGGCACCATCTGCACTTCCTTGCCGCTGAGCACGAACGGCCGCAGGTCGATGTGGCGCGGCGCGATGCCGCGGTCTACATAGGTCGGGCAGGTCGACAGCGCGAGCGTCGGCTGCGCGATGTAGCCGCTCGGGTTCGCGAGCAGCGCGTTGCGGAAGTCCTCGATCTCGGCCTTGGTCGCGGCCGGCCCGATCAGCATGCCGTAGCCGCCGGCGCCGTGGACCTCCTTGACGACGAGTTCGTCGAGGTTGGCCAGGACGTATTTCAGGTCCTCGTCCTTGCGGCAAAGGTAGGTCGGCACGTTGTGCAGGATCGGCTTCTCGCCGAGGTAGAACTCGATCATCTTCGGCACGTACGGGTAGATCGACTTGTCGTCGGCCACGCCGGTGCCGATCGCGTTGCTCAGCGTGACGTTGCCGGCGCGGTAGGCGCCCAGCAGGCCGATGCAACCCAGGGTCGAGTCCTTGCGGAACACCTGCGGGTCGAGGAAGTCGTCGTCGACTCTGCGGTAGATCACGTCGACGCGCTTCGGGCCCTGCGTCGTGCGCATGTAGACGAAGTTGTCCTTGACGAACAGGTCCTGCCCCTCGACCAGCTCGATGCCCATCTGCTGCGCCAGGAACGC
>JANXZN010000384.1 GCA_025355545.1 Rhizobacter sp. | reverse complement strand
CACTTCGTGGTCCCGAGACGTCAACAATGTGCGCCAGTGCATCTGATGTTTCGCGGCTCGAGTTCGCTCGGCAAATGGGCTCGAAAGATCTTCCTGAGCCGGTTGGTCGTCAGCCCCTTGATGGTCGCGTCGCCGCCGCGGTCGCCGAGCCGGGTAGCGTCGCGGATGCGGCGTCAGAAGTGGGCCGACCGCACGCCCCGCGCCGCACGCGATGGGTCAGTCGTACTTAAGGTACTTGAATCGCGGATCGTCGGGCGTGCCTTGCAGCGGCGACCCCTCCACGGCGCCGGGTTGCCACATGAGGACCTCTTCGATCTTCTTCGCGAGCTCGAAGTCCTTCTCGGTGATGCCCTTGGCGGCGTGGTTCATCAGCTTGACCGTGACGAACGCATAGGAAACCGTGAGGTCCGGATGGTGCCAGGCCGCTTCCGCGAGGTGGCCCACGGTGTTGACCACCATCAAGGTCGCTTTCCAGCCGCTGGTCTTGTACTTGCGGCGAATCCAGCCGTCTTCGAGATACCACTTCGGCAACTCTTCGGACAAGCGTGCCGTGATCTCCTCCGAGGCATACACCTCGTCTGCACCCTGTTTGCGCCAGCTGGTCATGTCAGTCTCCGATCGATAGAAGGGAATGTCGATGCTAGCGCTGCAGCGGGGTCGATTGCGCATGACACACTGTCCCTCAGGCGATACAGTGCGGCGGGCCGGCGCCTGCCGCACCCGGGTTGGGCAGCGTCTGCGGCGCAGGAACGGAGATTGCTCTTGGGTTCCCGCGCAGATGCCGTTTGACAGGGCGGCGCCTCACGACCATGGGCCATGCTGTTCTCGCCGTTGCGCCTCGGATGCACATCGAACTCCAAAACACGGTCACGCTGCGGGCGCCGGGGCGTCTGCACCTGGGTTTTCTGGATCCTTCTGGTTCGCTGGGGCGCCGCTTCGGCAGCATCGGGGTGGTCATCGACGGCTTCGAGACCGAGGTCGAACTGAGCGCCGCGTTCGCCGATCGCGTCACCGCCGAAACACCCGAAGGCGCGGCGCAGATGGAGCGCGCGAGTGCCTACCTGCACACGTTGCGCGAGCGCAGCGGCTGTTACGAGACCTTGCACCTGCGCCTGTTGCGGGTGTTGCCCGCGCACGGCGGCTTCGGCTCCGGGACCCAACTCGCGTTGGCGATCGCGCGGGCGTTCGCACAGTGGCATCGAATCGACGTCAGCACCGCAACGCTGGCTCACTGGCTCGGGCGCGGCCAGCGTTCCGGCATCGGCATCCACGGTTTCGATCTGGGCGGCCTGCTTGTCGACGGCGGGCCGGCCGCCGATGGGCGCCCCGCGCCCTTGCTCTCACGCATCGCGCTGCCCGACGATTGGCGCATCGTCGTCGTGCAGGACGAACGCGAGCGTGGCCTGGCCGGCAGCGACGAGAAGGGCGCGCTGACCGCACTCGGCGCCATGCCGGCCGAGCGCGCCGCCGAGATCTGCCACGCGGTACTGATGCGCGTGCTGCCAGGCGCCGCCAGCGCCGAATTCGACGTCTTCGCGCTCGGCGTGTCGCGCGTGCAGCAGCTGCTAGGTGACTATTTCGCGCCGGTCCAGAATGGTCGCGCCTACACCAGTGCCGCGGTCGGCCGGTTGATGGAATGGATCGGCCGGAGCCCGCACCCGGCCGCGATCGGCCAGAGTTCGTGGGGCCCGACCGGTTTTGCCATCGTCGCGTCGCAGGCGCATGCCGAGGCACTCGAAAGCAGCGCGCGCGCGTCCGGGTTGATCGAACGCGGGCTGGTTCTGAGCGTTGTGGCGCCGCGCAACCGCGGCGCAGAGATCGCCGATCTTCGCGCGACGCGGCGCGCGCGCTGAGCGCCATCGTTCACTCGCCTCGCCCCCCCGCACACGGATTCAAGCCATGGAACGCCCTTACATCCTGCATCTGTTCACACCGGGGCATCAGGCCAGCCCGTTCGACGTCAACATGGCGGCCGATGCCGGCTACCAGATCATCACGCCGTACACCGACGTCGGTGTCGATGGGGTCACCGCGCTGACCCAGGATGCGATCTTCTCGCGCGGCCCGAAGGGCGTGGCCCGCACCGCCATCTTCATCGGCGGGCGCGATGCGCTGCTCGCGGCCGACATGCTCGAACGCGCGAAGCGTGCGATGTTCAAGCCCTTCGTCGTGTCGCTGATGGCCGACCCGAGCGGCGCCTACACCACTGCCGCGGCGATGCTGGCCTGCGTCGAGGGGGCGCTGCGGCGTCACCATGGCCTGGGCCTGAGCGGGCTCGACGTGTTGGTGCTCGGCGGCACCGGCCCGGTCGGCCGCATCGCCGCGGTGCTTGCGGCGCAGGCCGGTGCCAGAGTGCGGATCGCCAGCCACAGCGGCCTCGAGACGGCGCAGAAGGCCGCTCGCGATACTGCTGCGCACTTCGGCGTCAGCCTGCAAGGCGTATCGGGTGCCGACCGCGCCGCGCTGCGCGACGCGCTCGCGCCAGCCGCCGTCGTGCTCGCCTGCGCGGCGGCGGGCGTGCAGGTCGTGTCGCCCGAGAATCTCGCGTTCGCGAAGGGCTTGAAGGTCGCGGCCGACGTGAACGCGGTCCCGCCCGAAGGCATCGCCGGGGTCGGCGTGATGGACGATGCAAAGCCGCTGGCGGGGGTCGTCGGTGCCGTCGGCATCGGTGCGCTGGCGGTGGGCAACGTCAAGTACCAGACCCAGCATCGCCTGCTGGTGAGCATGCACCAGGCCGAGAAGGCGGTGGTGCTGAGTTTTCCGGAAGCGTTTGCCGCCGCGCGCGAGTTCCTCGCCGAGCAGGACGCGGCCAGGCCGGCCGCCTGAGCCGATCGCCGCGCATGGCTGTGCTGGCGGTTGCGGCCGTCTCCGCGCGCATGCTGGCCGAGGCGGCGGCGCACGACGGCTACGAGGTCGTCGCGCTCGACCTGTTCGGCGACGCCGACACGCGGCGCGTGTCGGCGCGCTGGCGTTCGATCGGCGCGACCGGCTCGCTGCAGATCGATGGGGCACGCGTGCTCGATGCGCTGCAGGCGCTGGCGCGGCAGGGCGGCGACGCCGTGATCGGCTGGATCCCCGGCAGCGGCTTCGAAGGACGACCCGAGTTGCTCGACGCCGGCGCGCAGTTGCTGCCGCTGATCGGCACGCCGGCCGACGCGGTGCGCCGCGTGCGGGATCCTGCCGAATTCTTCGGCGCGCTTGCGGCGCACGGCATCGCGCACCCGCCGGTGCGCGCCGATGCGCCGGCCGATGCCGAGGGCTGGCTGCTGAAGGACGCACGCGGCTGCGGCGGCTGGCACATCCGCCATGCCGCGGCCGCCCGTGATGCCGCACCGGCCAGCGCCTCGCTTTACTTCCAGCGCGCGATGCCCGGCGTGCCGATGTCGGCGACCTTCATCGCCAACGGCGACCGGGCGATGCTGCTGGGCATCAACGAACTCATCGTGCGGCCCTTCGGCGCGCGCCCGCACGTGTATGGCGGCTGCATCGGGCCGGTGGCCGTGACGGCCGATCTCGCGCGCCGCATCGGCGACGCGGCGCGCGTGCTGAGCGCGGAGTTCGGTTTGCGCGGCTGGTGCAGCCTCGATTTCATTTGCGACGGCGACGCCATCGGCGTGCTCGAAGTGAATCCGCGCCCGCCGGCCAGCCTGTCGGTGTACGCGCAGCGCGGCCTGATCGACGCGCAGCTGCGGGCCTGCCTTCATGCCGAGCTGCCGCCACCGGGGGCATTCGCGCCCCGGCGGGTCGGGGGCAGCGAGATCGTCTATGCGAAGCGCTCATTGACGCTAAACCAGTTCGGCGCGCAGCATCTCGCACACCGGACCGATGTGCACGATCTGCCGGTCGCCGGTGCACGGTTTGCCGCCGGCGATCCGATCTGCAGCCTGAGCGCCACAGGCGACAGTGCCGCGCAGGTCAGAGCCTTGCTCGGTGCAGCGCGCGATGCCTTGATGCACACCCTGGAGACACCGTCATGACCGATGCCGATCCACCCCTGACCAGTTCGCCGCTGAGTGTCAACGGCCTGACCCGTCCGCTGGTCGAACGATTGCTGGCCAGCGCCGACGCGCTCGCGCTGAGCGTGGCGCGCGACGCCAGCGGCGCGTGCATCGTCGATGCCGGGATCGCGGCCCGCGGCAGTGTCGCGGCCGGGCTGCTGATCGGCGAGATCTGCATGGGCGGGCTCGGTCAGGTCGGCCTGCGCAGCGGCGGCCTCGAAGGTTGGCCGACCTGGATCAAGGTGCGCAGCTCGCAGCCGGTGCTCGCCTGCCTGGCGAGCCAGTACGCGGGCTGGAGCCTGGCGGCGAGCAAGGAAGAAACGGGCGGCAAGAAGTTCTTCTCGCTCGGCTCGGGTCCGGCACGCGCGCTCGCGGCGAAGGAGGCCTTGTTCGCCGAACTCGGCTATCGCGACCGGGCCGACGCCGGTGTGCTCGTGCTGGAGGTCGACCGGGCGCCGCCCAAGGTGGTGGTCGACAAGCTGCTGCGCGATTGCGGTCTGCAACCCGAGGCCCTGACGCTGATCCTGACCCCGACCGCCAGCCTCGCCGGCACGACCCAGGTGGTGGCTCGCGTGCTCGAGGTCGCGCTGCACAAGGCGCACGAGCTCGGCTATGCGCTGCGCAACATCGTCGAGGGCGTGGCGACCGCGCCGCTGCCGGCGCCGAGCCCGGACGGCGTGATCGCGATGGGCCGCACCAACGACGCGATCCTGTACGGCGGCCGTGTTCACCTCAGCGTGCGCGGCGACGACGCGGCGGCACGCCAACTCGCGCTGCAGCTGCCGTCGCGCAACTCGCGCGACTACGGGCGTTCCTTCGCCGACATCTTCAGGGAGGTCGAGTACGACTTCTACAAGATCGATGGCGCGCTGTTCGCGCCGGCCGAGGTGTGGGTCAGCAACCTCGACAGCGGTAACACCTGGCATGCCGGCGCGTTGAACATGGCGCTGCTGCAAGGTCTGTGGCTGCAGCAGGCCTGACTGACGACCCGAGACACGAGCCGTGATCCGCATCGCGATCATGACCGACGAGACCGGCTGGCACACGCGCCAGCTGCAGGCGGCGTTGCGCGCGCGCGGCGCCAGCGGGCGCTGCGTCGACCTGGCTGATTGCCAGGTCGACACGACGCAGGCCTGGCACGGCCTGGTGATCCCCGGCTTCGGCCGCGAGCTGCCCGAT
>JANXZN010000332.1 GCA_025355545.1 Rhizobacter sp. | reverse complement strand
GGGTGTGCGCGAGGCTCTGGTACTCTTTCATTTGGAAGCTCCTTTCCTTGGTCGGATAAGAAGCATCCACGACCGCTCCACACGGTCAAACCTGTGCGAGTCCCCCGGCATAGCCGGGGGCTTGCCTTATGAGTCAAGATCACAGGCACGCAACTCGGCTTGGTTGCGCACCGCGCTTTGCACTCGCGGCGCGCCTTTGGGCGTGCTGCGCTTCAGGACAGCCGCCCCGTCCGCAGGAACAGCCAAGCCCTCGAACAGTGCACCCGTGTGCCCGTTCGATCCCGTCTCGGTCGTGATGTTGGTCATGTCAAACAACATGCAGCATCCGTGCCGCTAAATGTTCACAAGCTCTGAGGAAACGGGCGCGCGATACACGCCAAAAGTTGATAAAACTTGATTTTCGGACCTGGGAACGGCACAATCCACGTCCTATGCACAAGGTCGTCCACAGCGAAAGCCTCAAGAACGCACTCGTTCAGAAGGGCTGGACGCAAAAGCAACTGGCCGAAGCCATGGGTGTCTCGGCGCAATCGGTGACCAACTGGCTCAAGGGCGACGATTTTCCGCGGCCCGACAAGCTTTTGCGCTTGGCCACGACGCTCAAACTGCGCCTCGATGAGCTGATCCAGACCAGCACGCACGCCAGCGAAAAGCCTGTCGTCGCGTTTCGCCGTCGGGCCGCCACCAAAACCACGGAGGCGCACATCGCGAAGGCTCAATCGATGGGCACATTGCTAGGCCCATTGGTTGATCACCTTCCGCCGTTGCGCGCGCTGCGCACCGAGCTGCCCAACCCGTCGACCTCCTACGCGGACCTTCAACGCGCGGTCGCACAGACCCGCGCGAAGCTTGGCATCGGCCAACAAGCCGTCTTGCAGTACGCCACTCTGATCGGCGAGTTCGCCGCGAACGACGCGTTCATCGTGCCGGTGTTGTGGGGCGAGAAGCAGAACCACGGCAATGCGCTGCACATCCTGCTGCCGGCGCAGCGGGTGACCTTCATCTATCTGAATCTTGACACTCGCATCGAGGACTTCAAGTTCTGGATGGCTCACGAACTGGCCCATGTCTACACACCTGACTTGGCGGGCAGCGAGACCGGCGAAGACTTTGCCGATGCTTTCGCCGGTGCGCTGCTGTTCACGCAGCCGCTTGCCGAGCAGGCTTATCGCGAAGCGGCTGCTCCGTCGCGCAAGGCGGAGGCGATTGCGGCGCTCAAACGCCATGCGCAAGAGCACGCCATTTCGCTGTTCACCGTGTACCGCGAGGTGCAGGCCTACGCCCGCGCGCGCAACCTGCCGCCTTTGCCGCTGAACGAGGGCAGCGACGTTCACGCTGTGCGCAACAACCAGCGCGGGCAACTCGTCAGCGCATTGCTGTTCGACCCGCTGCCACCCGAGCCGGCTGCCTACGTGGCCGCCGCGCGCAGCACCTTCGGCAGCGAATTTTTCCCGTCGCTGCAGCGCATGCTGCGCGAGCACGGCACCGGCGCCAGCTACGTGCAGCAGGTGCTCGACGTGCCGCTTGCCGACGCCACGGCAATCCACGCAACGCTGATGCGGTAGCCGGTGAGTACGGACGCGGCAGTCGTGAAGACGCTCGTCATGCTGGACACCAACGCGTATCTGCGCCTGGCCAAGCGGGTGAGACCGCTGCTCGGTGTGCCGTTCGGCCAAAAGCGATATGTGCTCCACGTGCTCGAAGACGTGGAAGCCGAAGTTGGCCGAAATCCGAGGTTGCGTTTTCACTACCCGTGGTTCGAAGGCGACCGGGCGGTCGCTGCGGAACGGCGGTCGCATCGGCTGCGGCTGTCGCGGGAAGAGCGCGACCAACTCGATGCGGCTGCGCGCTTCCTGCACGACTGGGTGTTGCAGGACGTGCGCCGCTTCGCCACCGGCGGACGCTCGCCCCCGGGCCCCACCGATTGCCGTGTGCTTGCCTTCGGCCAAGTACGCCCCGCCATCGTCGTTACTGACGATCTTGGAATGCACGAGCTGGCGCGCGAGTTCAACATCGGCGTCTGGCACGGCTTCGATCTTCTGGCAAAGCTGCGCACAGCCAACGTGGTGAACGACGATCTCGTGCGCGAAATCTATGCGGCGCTGGAGGCCAACGGCGATCTCACAGCGAGTTGGCGCGAGGCGCGCCACACCGTACTTGCAAAGGTGTTCGGGCCGGCGCCACGCTGAGCTACAAGCAAAGCAACAGCTCAGTCGGACCATGAGATGCCGTTGTCGTGGCACCTACTCCGTCGGTCCGTTCGTCGCCCTGCCTGCTTTGCGAAACATCAACTCAAAACCTGCTCGTGCATGTTCGGTCCGACTTGGCGACCATCGTCATCCAGGACTGCTGATGCCACTTGTAATATGTTTAAGAACGTATTCAACCAACTATTTTTTGACAGACCAAACTGACAGAGATAAACTGAAACCGTTCGAAATATGCTTTTGATAGGTTTCAACATGCCACGCCCACTTCAACTGAGCGAGACCGCGCCCTACGCAGTCAAGGATGGGGCCAAGCGCATCGGTGAGCACATCGCGCTGGCACGCAAGCGCCGTCGTCTCACACTGCGCGAGATCGCTGCCAAAGCAGGGATCAGCTACGACACCGCACGTGCAGTCGAGGCCGGGAACCTGCAGACCGGGCTGGGGGCGTACTTGGCCACGTTGTGGGCCATGGGGCTCGAGTCCGAGATCAATGGGTTCGTCAACCCCGAACGCGACGACGAAGGCAAGCAACTGGAAATCGCACGGCTGCCGCAGCGGGTGCGACATGGCAAGGAGCGCCTCGATGGTGAGTTCTAAGCAACGCGCCTACGTCTACCTCCAGTTGCCGCAGTCACTCGAGGTCGTCACGGCAGGTTTCTACGAACTGGCCTTCCCGCAGGGACTGGCGACCGGATCGTTCGTCTACAACCCGGCCTACCTGAAGCGACCGGATGCGGTACCGCTGGAGCCGTACGAACTGCCGCTGTCGCCGCGTCGATCTCAGACTGTAAAGCTCAAGGGCATCTTCGGCGCCTTGCGCGACGCATCGCCCGATGCGTGGGGCCGACGCATCATCGAGAAGCACACCGGCCGCACCGATCTCACCGAGCTTGACTACCTGCTGCATTCGCCCGAAGACCGGGCAGGCGCTCTCTCCTTCGGCCGCGACAAGGTGCCGCCCGCACCGGTGCGCAAGTTCAACCAAGTCATTCAGCTGCAAGCCCTGCTCACTGCGGCCGAGCAGTTCATGGAAGACGAGATCCAGGGCAAGTCTGGCATTCCAGACCAGGTGTTCGAACTCTTGCAGCCCGGCACATCGATGGGCGGCGCGCGACCCAAGAACGTGGTCGAGGACAACGAAGGCCTGTGGCTGGCGAAGTTTCCGGACAAGAGCGACAGATGGAACAACGCCCGCGTCGAAGGCGCCATGCTCTCCTTGGCACAGGAGTGCGGCTTGCGCGTCGCCAAGCATCGCATCGATGCCGTTGGCGGCGAAGACGTTCTGCTGGTTCAACGCTTCGATCGCACGCTGACGGCCGAGGGTTACTTGAGACATCGCATGGTCAGCGGGCTGACGGCATTGGGCGCCGAGGATTCGCACGGCGACCGCGCCAAGTGGTCGTACCTGCTGCTGGCCGATGAACTCCGGCGGCGCAGCGCGCAGCCGGCCCAGGACCTGGAGGAACTGTTTCGGCGCATGGTGTTCAACGCCTTGATCTCGAACACAGACGATCACCCTCGCAACCACGCGCTGATCGCACCGACCGACAAATGGGAACTGTCGCCGGCCTATGACCTGACACCCAACCCACTGACCAGCATCGAGAAACGCGACCTTGCGCTGACCTGCGGCACGTACAACCGGTATGCGAACCGCATCAACCTGCTATCCCAGCACGGGCAGTTCAAGCTATCGCTCGTACAAGCCACG
>JANXZN010000244.1 GCA_025355545.1 Rhizobacter sp. | reverse complement strand
CGAAGCTCGACACCGGCGTGGCCGGTGCGGCCGTGCTGCAGGGCGACGCGCTCGAGGCGCTCGCGCGCCAGTACGTGCTCGCGAAGAACGTCGTCGAACGGCTGTCGAACTGGATGGACATCGAGGCGCTGCGCGCGATGGCCAACGGCCTGCCGCTCGACGTCGACACGCTCGAGGCGGCCGAGCAGTCGGCCGCCGCGCTGAAGGCCGCGCTGCACGACGCCGAGGTGACCGCCGAGTTCGATGCGCGCACCGACAAGCACATCCTGAGGATCAGCCGCATGCACCACGGCAACGTGAAGAGCAGCGTGATCACCGCCGACTTCGTGCACGGCGCCGACTACGAGGCGCTGAGCACGGCCGGCATCACCTTCCGCGGCCTGGTCGGTGCGGACGCAGTCGTCAAGCGCGGCGAGGGCGACAAGCAGAAGGAAATGCGCGTCGGCGATTTCCGCGAGGCGATGGCCTGGCTGATCCAGCAGGCCGAAGGCGCGGTCGCACGCCAGCGCTACAAGGGCCTGGGCGAGATGAACCCGATGCAGCTCTGGGAAACGACGATGGACCCGGCCGTGCGCCGCCTGCTGCGCGTGCAGATCGACGACGCGCTCGAAGCCGATCGCGTGTTCACGATGCTGATGGGCGACGAGGTCGAGCCGCGCCGCAATTTCATCGAGACCAACGCGCTGCGCGCGGCGAATATCGACGTTTGAGAGACGGGCCGGTCACTGCACGCCGCGCGTGGTCTCGGGCCGGCTGGTCAGCAGGTCGAACAGCAGGCTCGCTCCGGTCACGGCCACGCCGACGCCGACCACCGCCAGCAGGCTCAGGAACAGCGGGTCGGCCGACAGCTCGTACAGACCGACGAATCCGGCCAGCATCCCCGCGGGCATGAAAAAGCCGAGCGGGTACAGGACCGTCAGGCGGTGGCGCACCGTCTGGGCAATCAGCACCCCCAGGGCCAGGCTCATCATCGCGACCCACCGCGCGGCATCACCTCGCCGTACTCGGCCGTCGACAGCATCAGCCCGAAGCTGGCGCCCGGCGCCACGAGAAGGGCCAGCCCTGTGATGACAAGGTAGCCGGCCACGTAGCACAGGCAGAGTCGGGTTCGCATGGGCTTCGGGAGTCAGAACAGCCGGTACACGATCAGCAAGGACGCTGCCGCGACGACCAGGGCGGTGGCGCCGGCGCCGGCCTGGCGGGGCATCGTCGGGCCGAGCGAGTGGCTCAGGCCCCAGGCGCTCGCCAGCCGTGCCAGCAGCAGAACCGAACCGAGCGCGTGGACGATGCCCGTCGGCGCGCCGGCGGTCTGCGCGAGCACGACCAGCAGCAGTGCCAGCGGCGTCTGCTCGGCAAAGTTTGCGTGCGCCCGGATCGCCTGCGCGAGTTGCGCATTGCCGCCGTCGCCGGTCTGGATGCCCGTCTTGACGCGGCCCAGGATCACGCGCACGGTCAGAGCGACCGCGAGCAGGCCCAGCAGTGCGGCATAGGGAGCGGCGGCAAATGAAGTCGCGATGGACATGGTGTTCCTTTCGATCAAGACGGCCCGGAGGCTCGGGTTGTCGTGATGACGCGGCAGCGCACTCGCAATCGACAGCGCGGCTGCATTTCTTTTCGAGCCCGGCGCGCGCGCGCGGCCCCGATGCCCTACGCAGGCCGGCGGGGCCGATTACGTAGTTTCCACAGCGCGCACCGCGCTCGCCTGCCTAGACTGGCCCAGATCGAACGCGCGCCGCGCACCCGTGCTCATCGCCGCGACGCTTCGACGCCAAAGAACCAGACACCCCATGCTGCGCCCCAAGGCACTCGGCAAGGACCATTCTGGCGCGCTGCTGCTGCTCGCGCTCGGCGCCGGCGTACTCGCGCTCGGCCTGGGCTACAAGACCGGCTCGCTGAACCACATGGGCGCCGGCTTCATCCCGGTCGTGCTGGGCGCGCTGATGATGGCGGTCGGCGTCGCCATCGGCGTGACCGCCGCACCCGCCGGGCAGGAGACGATCTCGCACCCGCTGCCCGGCGACGGCAGCAAGCGCGGCCCCGAGTGGCGCGGCTGGCTCTGCATCCTCGGCGGCGTGGTGGCGTTCGTCGTGCTCGGTCAGTACGGCGGATTGATGCCGGCGACCTTCGCGTCGGTCTTCGTCTCGGCGCTGGGCGACCGCAACAGCAGCGTCAAGAGTTCCGCCCTGCTCGCCGCGGCGCTGATGGTGTTCTGCCTGATCGTCTTCCACTACGGGCTGAGCCTGCAGCTGCCGCTGTTCCGGTGGGGCTGAGTCCCACGCCCCGCTCGCCACGACACGAAGGAACGAGACATGCACCAGTCCCTGATCGACCTCTGGTACGGATTCGGCGTCGCGCTGCAGCCGAGCAACTTCATGTGGAGCGTGTTCGGCGTGCTGATCGGCAACCTGATCGGCGTGCTGCCCGGCATGGGCGCGCTCACGACAATCTCGATGCTGCTGCCGCTGACCTACGTGATCGCGCCGGTGCCGGCGATCCTGATGCTCGCCGGCATCTTCTACGGTTCGCAGTACGGCGGCGCGATCGGCGCGATCCTGCTGAACCTGCCGAGCCACCCGCCGCACGCGGTGACCTGTCTCGACGGCTACCCGATGACCAAGGCCGGCCGCGGCGGCGCGGCGCTGGGCATCACGATGATGGCGTCGTTCTTCGCCGCGTCGGTGGGCATCATCGTGATGATCTTCCTGTCGCCGCTGCTGGTCGAGATCGCGTTCAAGTTCGGGCCGTCCGAGATCTGCTCGATCATGCTGCTGGGCCTGCTGGCGGGCGCGACGATGTCGCGCGGCTCGCCGCTGAAGGGCGTGGCGATGACGATCTTCGGGCTGCTGTGCGGCGTGGTCGGC
>JANXZN010000194.1 GCA_025355545.1 Rhizobacter sp. | reverse complement strand
GAGCCGCAGTGCGTGCAGGTGTGCCCGGTCGATTGCATCCCGATCAATCCGGAGCATGTCGAGTCGCAGGAGTCGCTCTGGGCCAAGTACCGGCGCCTGCAGCAGACTGCGCGCCTTCTTCGACCGACGCTTGACGCCTAGCGGCTGGCGCTGCGCCGCTTGACGCTGCCTGGGTCGAGCACGACGACCTCGGGGCCCGCGGGAAGCCTGGCTGCGTTGCGCTTCTTCTTGCGATGCGACCCTGCTGCTGCGGCACTCGCGGCCGGCGCGGCGCCGCCGAGGCTGCCGGCGCCGGCCGGCTTCGTGGCTTTCTCGTCGGCGAGCCGGTCGCGCCGCAGGTCGGCGGCGAGGCGTCGCTCGTCGGCAGCAACGCGCCGCCCCTCGGCGCGCTGGGCCGCGCTGCGCGGGTCGCTCGCGTCGACGATCCTGCCGCCCGCGGGGCAGGGCGACTGGGAATACGCATTGCCGCAGCGGTGGACCGGCTGTGCGCCCGCCAGCGAGGTCAGCAGGCACAGCAGCAGGGCAGCGGTGGACTTCATGTCGGCTCCTTCGGCGCGTCGGGGGCGGCAGGCTTCGGCGGCTTGGGCCGCGGCGGCTTCGCGTGCACCTTCATCAGCGCGCGTTCCATGTCGCCGGCGAGCAGCAGTTCGAGCGCGCAGACCGCCTGCTCGATGCTCTTGGCGATCGCGTCGCGTTGCTCGGCGATCGGCTTGCGCAGCACGTAGTCGACGACCTCGGCCTTCACGCCGGGGTGACCGATGCCCAGCCGCATCCGCCAGAAGTCGGCACTGCCGAGTTGCGCCTGGATGTCCTTCAACCCGTTGTGGCCGGCGTGGCTGCCGCCGAGCTTCATCTTGACGTGGCCGGGCAGCAGGTCGAGCTCGTCGTGCGCCACCAGGATCTCGCCCGGCGCGATCTTGAAGAAGCGCGCCAGCGCCGCGACCGATTTGCCCGACAGGTTCATGAAGGTCATCGGCTCGAGCAGCCAGACCGGGCCGTCGGGCCGGTTCACGCGCGCCACCAGACCGAAGTAGTTGCGCTCGGGCGCGAGGTTCGCGCGCAGCTCGTGGGCGACCGCATCGATGAACCAGAAGCCGGCATTGTGCCGCGTCGCTTCGTATTCGGGGCCCGGGTTGCCCAGGCCGACAAGGAGTCGAATCATGGCTTGAATTATCGAGTCACGTGCGCACAAAAAAAGCCCCACCGAAGTGGGGCTTCGCATCACCCTTGCGGGTGCGTTGTTCTTCTTTCTTCTACTTCTTGTTCTGCTTCTCGGTCTTCTTGGCCTTGCTCTTCTCGGCGGGCGCCGGTGCGACGATGACCGGCGCTGCGACGACCTCTTCGTCGGCCGCCTGGGCCACGACCGACACGATCACCGGGTTCGGCTTGCCCTGCGTCATCACCTTGATGCCGGCGGGCAGCTTGATGTCGTTGACGTGCAGGGTCTGGCCCTTGGTCAGCTCACCCAGGTCGATCGTCAGGAACTCGGGCAACTGCGACGCCAGGCACGAGATGCGCAGCTCGGTGACGACGTGGTTGACGATGCAGGCATCGGTCTTGACCGCGGGCGAGTTCTCTTCGTTGATGAAGTGCAGCGGCACCTTCTTGACGATCTTGGTGGTCGCGTCGACGCGCTGGAAGTCGATGTGCAGCACGATCGGGCGGAACGGGTGCATCTGGTAGTCGCGCAGCAGCACCTGCTCGCTCTTGCCCGCCAGTTCCATCTCGAGGATGGACGAGTGGAACGCCTCCTTCTTCAGCGCGAAGAACAGGGCGTTGTGGTCGAGTTCGATCATGGCCGGCGTGCCCGCGCCGTAAACGATCCCGGGAACCTTGTGCGCAGTGCGCAGGCGGCGGCTCGCTCCGGTCCCCTGCAACGTGCGCTCGAAAGCGGTGAATTTCATCTGTAGCTCCAAAGTGTGAAGGCCCGCGACCAGGTCCTTCGTTAAAACGGGGCGAAGCCCCGCAACCGATCGGGGCTGCGCAACGCGCAGCCCGCTGTCCATTAAAAGTTACTGTTCTGCTCGGCGAACAGCGAGGTGACGGATTCACCGTCGGAAATGCGGCGGATCGTCTCGGCGAACAGGAAGGCCACCGACAACTGGCGTACCTTCGGGCACTTCTTGACGTCCTCGTTCTGCGCGATGGTGTTGGTGATCACGACCTCGTCGAGCTGCGAGTTCCTGATGCGCTCCAGCGCCGGGCCGGAGAACACCGCGTGCGTACAGTAGGCGTAGACGCGCTTCGCGCCGCGTTCCTTCAGCACCTCGGCGGCCTTGACGAGCGTGCCGGCGGTGTCGGTCATGTCGTCCATGATCACGCAGGTGCGGCCGTCGATGTCGCCGATCACGTGCATCACCTCGGAGACGTTCGCCTTCGGGCGGCGTTTGTCGATAATGGCCAGATCGCAGTTCAGCTGTTTTGCCAGCGCCCGCGCGCGCACCACGCCGCCGACGTCGGGCGAGACGACCACGAGGTCGTCGTAGCGCTTCGATTGCAGGTCGGACAGCAGCACCGGCGATGCATAGATGTTGTCGACCGGGATGTTGAAGAATCCCTGGATCTGGTCGGCGTGCAGGTCCATCGTCAGCAGCCGCTCGACGCCGACGGCCTCGAGCATGTTGGCGACGACCTTGGCGCTGATCGGCACGCGCGTCGAACGCGGTCGGCGATCCTGGCGCGCATAGCCGTAGTAGGGGATCACGGCCGTGACGCGTCGGGCCGAAGCGCGCCGCAGCGCGTCGACCATGATGCACAGCTCCATCAGGTTCTCGTTGATCGGCGCGCTGGTCGGCTGGACCACGAAGATGTCGCGCGCGCGCACGTTCTGCTGGATCTCGACGTCGACCTCGCCGTCGGAGAAGCGGCCAACCCGCGCCTTGCCGAGCTCGACGCCCAGGTGCGTGGCGATCTCCTGCGCCAGCGCAGGGTTCGCATTCCCGGTGAACAGCAGTGTGTTGAAAAGCACGTTCCCTCCGACGAGGCTTTGTGGGCGCAAACTGCAGCCCTCCGAATCAGCTCCGGCCCGCACTTGGAGGGACCACCGGGTTCAGAAAATTTGGCAGGGGAAGAAGGATTCGAACCTTCGCATGTCGGAATCAAAATCCGATGCCTTAACCAACTTGGCGACTCCCCTACACAGGTCGACAGACTTTCGTCTGCCCACCGCAACCACGCTCATCAGTCTGCAGCCCACCCGAGCAGCGGATGTTCGTCCAGGCTGCGGCACATCCGGCCGACCCAGCCCGGCGCAAGATCCGCCGGCATCGCCGCCGAGGGATGGTCGCCGGTGCCTGCTCTCGCAAACACCGCGCTGCCCGAACCGGTCATGCGGCTGTTGCCGAAGCGCTGCTGCAGCGCCGAAGCGGCCTGCACCACTTGCGCGCATTCTGCCTCCGCCGCGGCCTGCAGGTCGTTGGCGCCGAAACCGGGCGTCATGAACTCTTGCTGGTCGTTCTGCTGGCCATTTGGAGCGAAGCTTTCAAGTATAGCAGCTTCGGTATTTCGCACCAGCAGCGGGCTGCCGAAAATGGCACGGGTTTCGATGCCGGCCGGGGGCTTGACCACCGCCAGCCATTGCGCCGCGACCGGCACCGGGGTGAGCCGCTCGCCGATCCCTTCGACGACCGCGTTGCGCCCGCCGACGAAGAACGGCACGTCGGCCCCGAGCGTCAGGCCCAGCGCCGCCAGCCGCGCACGCGGCCAGTTCAGGCCCCACAGGCGGTTCAGCGCGAGCAAGGCCGAGGCCGCATCGGAACTGCCGCCGCCCATGCCGGCGCCCCGGGGCACGGCCTTGGCGATCGAAATGTCGGCGCCGAGCGCGGTGCCGCTCTCGGCCTGCAGCGCCCGCGCGGCGCGCAGGCACAGGTCGTCGGCCGGCAGCGCAGGGCCGAGGTCGTGGCGGGCGAGGCGCCCGTCGGTGCGACGCTCGAACTGCAGCGTGTCGCACCAGTCGATCAGCACGAACAGCGACTGCAGCAGGTGATAGCCGTCGGCACGCCGCCCGACGACATGCAGGAACAGGTTCAGCTTGGCCGGCGCGGCGACGTCGTAGAGGGCCTGGATGCTCATGGGCGATCGAGCTTGGCGCGCACGGTGACCGCCGGCGCGCGTTCGCGGCGCGCGACGACCCAGCCCGCGTCGAAGCGGGCCAGGCTGACGGCCCAGCCGAGCTGCGCGAAGCCGGGCTCCGCCGGCGCGCTGCTGGCCGTGCTTGCTGCGCCGGGCCAGGGCCGGCCGCGCAGCCAGTCGAACAGCGCGGCGACCGGCACGCTCTCGCCGAGCACCTCGCGCGTCAGCGCGTCCAGGTCGACAAAGTTGCGCTCGCCCTGGGGCGTGGCCAGCACGACCGAGCCGGGCGCCCAGCGCGCCTGCGCGATGACGCTGCCCAGCGGCGTCGACAGGTTCAGGCGGCCGACCTGCGGGCTGCCCTGCAACTCGAAGGCCGCGTTCTCGGAGCGCGGCTCCTTACCGTCGCTGCCGTCGACGCGCACCGCCAGGCGCCCCGACAGCGCCTCGCCCGCCGGGGTCGCGCCTTGCGGCACCGAGGCGCACGCCGCCAGCGTGAGCGCCGCCAGCAGCGCTGCGACCCGGGCCCGCCCGCTCACAGGCCGACGCGCAGTCGCGCCAGCGTTTCGCGCAATACGTCGTTGCCGGCGTCGCGCTTGCGCGCCTCGCTGAAGATGCGCCGGGCTTCGTCGGTCTGGCCGTTCACCCACAGCACCTCGCCCAGATGCGCGGCGATCTCGGCATCGGGCTGGCCGCGGTAGGCCTCGCGCAGCAACCGCACCGCTTCGTCGCGGTTGCCCAGGCGGTACTCGACCCAGCCCAGGCTGTCGGTGATCGAGGGTTCGCCGGGGCTGAGCTCCAGCGCCTTCTTGATCAGGCTGCGCGCTTCCGGCAGGCGCAGGTTGCGTTCCGCCAGCGAGTAGCCGAGCGCGTTGTAGGCCTGCTGGTGATCGGGCTTGAGCTCGATCACGCGGCGCAGCAGGCGCTCCATGTCGGCCAGGCGATTCAGCTTCTCTGCCATCATCGACTGCTCGTAGATCAGGTCGACGTCGTCCGGGAACTTCTTGTTGCCCTGCGCGAGCACGTCGTTTGCGTCGCGCCACAGCTTCGCGTCGCGCAGCACCTGGGCCTCGGCGAGCACCTTGGCGCGCGCGTCCTCGGGTGTCTTCTCGCGCAGGCGGCGGATCAGCTCGCGCGCCTGCTCGACCTTGCCTTCGCGCGCCAGTAGCGAGGCCCGGCGCGCCTGCACCTCGAGCGCACGTTTCGGGTTGTCGATCTTCGCGAGCCAGGCTTCGGCGGCCCTGAAGTCGCCCTGCTGGTCGGCGGCCTGCGACAGCAGCAGGTAGCCGCGGGTCAGCGCGTCGTCCTTCGACGCCGGCACCGCGTCGTCTTCGTCGGCGACCGCCGCGGCTGCGGCGGCGGGCCTGTCTGTCGTCTGCACCAGCTCGATGTACTTCTGCAGCGCCGCGGTCGCCGGCACGGGCTCGCGCAGCTGGACGTGCAGCGCGCCCAGGGTCAGCCAGGCCTGCGGCAGGTTCGGCGAGTTCTGCGTCAGCGTCTCGAGTTGCCCGGTCGCATCGACCAGGCGCTGCGACGCCAGCAGCGTGCGCACGTAGAGCAGGCGCACCGCACTGCTGTCGGGTTTGGCGGCCAGATGACTCCTGACGATCTCTTCGGCGGCCGGCGTGCCGGGCATCATCTCGAGCGCGAGACCGGCCGGGCCTTCGGCACTGCGGTCCAGCTCGTGGGCGTTCTTCGCGAGCGTGAGCGCCTTCTCGCCATTGATCGCCGCGAGCCATCCGCGCCCGATCGCGACGCGCGCCGCGACGCGCGTCTCGGGCGCGTCGGCGTAGCGCAGCAGCACCTGTTCGATGATCTGCGCGGCCTGGTTGTGGTCGCTGCTGCGCGCGAGAAAACGCGGCAGCGCGCTGATCAGCGCCGGGCGTTCGGCGGCCGGCGTCGACTTGATCAGCGCCTGCAGCGGCTCGACGACCTCGGCGGTGCGGTTCAGCTGCACCAGCAGCTGAACCTGGTAGCGCAGCGCATCGATCGAATCGGGCAGTGCCAGCCTCCACGCCTTCACCGCCACCAGCGCCTCGTCGCCGGCGCGGCCCTGCAGCGCGATGTCGGTGGCGCGGCGGAACAGCTGCTCGTCCTTGGTGCGCCGCGCGGCGTCGAGAATCAGCTGAAAGGCCGCCGCCAGGTCGCCCTCGCGCAGTTCGATCTCGCCGATCAGCACCTGCTGGAACAGCGGCGCGTTCATCGCCGAGTTCTCGATCTTCTCGGGCGCGGCTGGCGGGTCCTGCGCGTAGGCCGACGAGGCGAGCAGCAGCGAAGCCAACAGCGCTGGCAACGCAGACGCGCGGCCGGTTCGGGGGTTGAAGGTCGGCATCGAGTCTCTCCTGAAGCTGCGATTCATTCTAGGTCGCCAGGGTGCGAGCACTCTGGCGCCCGATAATTCCCCGCATGCCCGAACTCCCCGAAGTCGAGGTCACGCGCCAGAGCTTCGCCGACCGCATCCGCGGTGCGCGCGTCCATGCGGTGCGCCTCGGCAAGCCCTTGCGCTGGCCGCTCGGCTGCGCGCCCGAATCGCTGGTCGCGCAGGCGGTCGGCGAGGTCACGCGTCGAGGTAAATATTTGTGGCTCGCGCTGGATCGCGGCGGCTTGCTGATGCACCTGGGCATGTCGGGTTCGCTCGCGTTCGACCTGCGCGCCGCCGCGCCCGGGCCGCACGATCACTTCGACCTCGTGACCGCGCGTGGCACGCTGCGCCTGACCGATCCGCGGCGCTTCGGCGCGGTGGTCTGGTCGCCCGCGCTCGACACCGGCGCGGCCGCGAAACTGCTCGCTGGCCTCGGCCTCGAACCCTTCGACCCGGCCTTCACCGGCGCGCACCTGCATGCGGCGCTGCGCGGTCGGCGCGTCGCGATCAAGCAGGCCCTGCTGGGCGGCGCGATCGTCGTCGGCGCCGGCAACATCTACGCCTGCGAGGCGCTGTTCGAAGCCGGCATCGATCCGCGCACGCGCAGCGATCGCGTCAGCCTGGCGCGCTGCCAGCGGCTTGCCGCAGCGGTGCGCAGTACGCTGGCGCGGGCCCTCGACCTCGGTGGCTCGACCCTGAGCAATTTTCGCGACGCGCACGGCATGGCCGGCGAGTTCCAGAACCAGGCGCGCGTCTACGGCCGCGAAGGGCTGGCCTGCCTGCGTTGCAACGGCGCCATACGGCGCATCGTCCAGGGCCAGCGCGCGACCTATTTCTGCCCCGGCTGCCAGCGGCGCTAGCCACAATTGCGCAATGCGTCGCGCTTCGTCGCGAACTCGTCGGTGAGCAGATGTTTCGTGCGTTCGCGCGCCGGACCCTTGCGCTACGATGGCCCGCCACCGCGACCCCATGCCAACGCCCCAGTCATGACGCCTTCGTTCGCCATCAGCCTCGATGCCCTCAGCGGCTGGCGGATGACGCTCGGGCGGCGGCTCGACGATGTCTCGCGCTACCTCAGCGATCGCGAGCTGGTCGACCCGCCCGCCGTCGCGCAGCTGACCGCGCTGCGCGAGCGCCTCGGCAACGAGAAGCTAGTCGTCGCCTTCGTCGCCGAGTTCTCGCGCGGCAAGTCCGAGCTGATCAACGCGATCTTCTTTGCCGACACCGGCCGCCGCGTGCTGCCGGCGACACCCGGCCGCACCACGATGTGCCCGGTCGAACTCGCATGGGACGCCGACGAGAGCGCGGCGCTGCTGCTGCTGCCGATCGAGACGAGGCTCGAAGGCCTGTCGCTCGGCGAGCTCCGGACGCAGCGCCGCGCGTGGACGATCCGGCCGCTGCAGATCAGCGACCCCGAGCGCCTGGCCGAAGCACTGCAGGAAGTCACCCGCACGAAGTGGGTCGCGAAGACGCAAGCCCGCGAACTCGGCTTCTGGGACGCCGCCGCCCCGGACGACAACCCGCCGGTCGACGACGAAGGCCGGGTCGAGGTGCCGGCCTGGCGCCACGCGCTGATCAACTACCCGCACCCGCTGCTCAAGCAGGGCCTGGTCGTGCTCGACACGCCGGGGCTGAACGCGATCGGCGCCGAGCCCGAACTGACCCTGAGCCTGCTGCCGAGCGCGCACGCCACGGTCTTCATCCTCGGCGCCGACACCGGCGTGACCAAGTCCGACCTCGACGTCTGGCGCGACCACCTCGGCACGCACGCGCTGTCGCGCTTTGTCGTGCTTAACAAGATCGACGCGCTGCGCGACCCGCTCGCCACGGTTGAGCAGGTCGACGCGCAGATCACCGCACGATGTGTGGAGACGGCGCGCACGCTCGGCGTCGGCATCGAACGCGTGTTCCCGCTGTCGGCCCGGCAGGCGCTCGCGGCGCGCGTGAACGGCGACGACGCGGGCTTGCTGGAGAGCCGCCTGCCCGCGCTCGAAGCGGCGCTGGTCGCGCAGTTGCTGCCGCAGCGCCGCCAGGTGCTCGAGCAGATCGTGGTCGAGGGTGCGCGGCAGCTCGAGACCCATGTCGCGCGCCGTCTGGGCGACCAGCGTCGCCAGTTCGCCGAGCAGATACTCGAACTGCGCGGCCTACGCGGCAAGAGCGCGGGCAAGCTGCGCCTGATGCTGGAGCGGGTCGACCTCGAGACCGCCGAGTTCGAGCAGTGCACGGTGCGCCTGCAGGCGCTGCGCGCGGTGCACAGCCGCATGCTGCGCGACGCGCTGATCCGCCTGTCGTCCGACCGGCTGCGCGACGAGGTGGTGGCGATGCAGGCGCAGATGAGTGCGTCGCTGCTGAACCTCGGCGCGAAGAAGGCGTTCGTCGCGCTGTGCGCGCGGCTGCGCGCGCTGCTCGACGACGCGCAAACGCGCAGCAACGAGATCCGCGACATGCTTGGCGCGTCGTTCGGCAAGCTCAACGGTGAGTTCGGCTTCGGCCTGGCGATGACGAAGTCGCCCGAGCTCGCGCGCTTCGGCGACGAGTTGCGCGAGGTCGAAGTCGGCTACGTGCAGTACCTCGGCCTGAGCCGGGCGCTGCGCCTGGCCCAGCCGAAGTTCCTGGAGCAGTTTCGCCGCATGCTGATGTCCAAGCTGCGCGTCGTGTTCGAGAACGCGAGTGCCGATCTCGAGCTGTGGAACAAGGCGACCTCGTCGCAGGTGGATTCGCAGCTGCGCGAGCGGCGCCGCAATTTCCGGCGTCGGCGCGAATCGCTGGAGCGTGTGCAGGCGGCGGCGAGCGAGCTGGAGCTGCGCATCGTCGAGCTCGAAACGCACGACGAGCGCCTGCAGGCTGCACTGCGCCGCGCGCGCCAGTTCTTCGATGCGCTGCGCGAACAGGCGACCGCCGGCCCGGTCGCGGGCAACGACCTGATCTCGCTGCAGCTGCCGGCCGCCGATCGCGACGCGGCCGGCGAAGCGGGCGGCAGCGCGCGGCGACGTGCGCAAGCCTGAGCCGAATCCCGCGTTCGCCGCGTCGCTGATCGCCTGGCAGCGCGTGCACGGCCGGCACACGCTGCCGTGGCAGAACACGCGCGACCCGTACCGCGTCTGGCTGTCCGAGATCATGCTGCAGCAGACGCAGGTCGCGACCGTGCTCGGCTACTACGAGCGCTTCCTGCAGCGTCTGCCGGACGTGGCTGCACTCGCCGCGGCCTCGCTCGACGAGGTGTTCGCACTCTGGAGCGGCCTGGGCTACTACAGCCGCGCGCGCAACCTGCATCGTTGCGCGCAGGCGGTCGTCGAGCAGCATGGCGGGCGCTTTCCGCGCGGCAGCGCGGCGCTCGCGCAACTGCCCGGCATCGGCCGCTCGACCGCCGCGGCGATCGCCGCGTTCTGCTTCGGCGAGCGCGTCGCGATCCTG
Source organism: Rhizobacter sp. (assembly GCA_025355545.1). GTDB lineage: Bacteria > Pseudomonadota > Gammaproteobacteria > Burkholderiales > Burkholderiaceae_C > LMDS01. Next base: position 5,745 of record JANXZN010000194.1, on the reverse strand, counting down.
GACGGCAACGTCAAGCGCGTGCTGACGCGCGTGCTCGCATTCGACGTCGACCTCGCCGAGGCGAAGCACGAACGCGCGTTGTGGGCGCAGGCCACCGCGCTGCTACCCGAACGCGGCATCGAGCGCTACACGCAGGGCCTGATGGACCTGGGCGCGACGCTGTGCACGCAGCGCGCGCCGCGTTGCCTGCTGTGCCCGGTGCCTGCGCACTGCGCGGCCGCGCGCGCCGGCACGCCCGAGCGCTACCCGGTCAAGACGCGCAAGCTCAGGCGCGGCAAGCGCGAGCACGTCTGGCTGTGCCTGCTGTGGCGCGACGAGGTCTGGCTGGTGCAGCGCCCGCCCACGGGCGTGTGGGCCGGCCTGTGGAGTCTGCCGGAGTTCGAATCGCACGCCGCGTTCGAGACCGCGAGCGGCGCCTGGCCGGGCCGGGGCGAGTCGCTGGCCAGCTTCACGCACACCTTGACGCACCTGGACTGGACGCTGCACCCGATGCGCTGGCGCCTGCCCGATCGCCTGGGCGCGGCGCGGCGCGGAGCCCTGACGCGCGCGTGGCCGACCGGCCGCTGGTTCGGACTCGACGAAGCGCTGGCAGCGGGCGTGCCGGCCCCGTTGCGAAAGCTGCTGACGCCCGCCGGCGCGCCGCTGCGCTGATGCTTCAGCCGCGCGCGTCGAGCTCGCGATGGCGGATCAGCGTGGCCGACCGGCCGCGGAAGCGCTCGGCCAGCATTTCCGCGAAGTACACCGAGCGGTGCTGGCCGCCGGTGCAGCCGATCGCCACCGTCAGGTAGCTGCGCTGGTCGGCTTCGAACGCCGGCAGCCAGCGTGCCAGGAAGGCCTCGATCTGCGCCAGCATCTCGCCGACCTCGGGCTGCGCGCGCAGGTAGGCGGCGACCGGCTCGTCGCGTCCGCTCAGTGCCTGCAGCTCCGGCACCCAGTGCGGGTTCGGCAGCACGCGCACGTCGAACACGTAGTCGGCATCGAGCGGCACGCCGTGCTTGAACGCGAAGCTTTCGAACACCAAGGTCAACCGGTTGCTGCCGGCGCGCACCATGTCGCGGATCCACAGGCGCAACTGCGCGCTGCGCAGCTGGCTGGTGTCGAGCACGGTGGCGAGCTCGCGCAGATCGGCGAGCAGCTCGCGTTCGAGTTCGATCGCGTCGACCAGCGCGCGGCGCTCGTCGGGCGGATGGTCCTCGGGGCGGGGTGCGGTCGCGCCGGGCGGCGGCTCGGCCGACAACGGGTGCGGGCGGCGCGTCTCGGAGAAGCGGCGCACCAGGGCGTCGGTGCTGGCGTCGAGAAAGACGACCTGAATCGCGACGCCTTCGGCGCGCAGCCGCTGGATCAGCGGCAGCAGGTGCGGCAGCGAGCCGGCGCTGCGCACGTCGACCGCGATCGCCAGGCGCCGGTCGTGGCGATCGTGTTCGAGCCGCAGGAAATCGCGCAGCAGCTCGGGCGGCAGGTTGTCGACGCAGAAGAAGCCGGCGTCCTCGAGCGCGTGCAGTGCGACCGACTTGCCCGAGCCGGAGATGCCGCTGACGAGCACCACCTCGCGCCGCGACGCGCCCGGTGGCGGCGTGGCGGGCGCGGGCTCTGTCGGCATGCTCATGACCGCTTGCGCGCGCGCGCAAGCGGTGCCGCATCGGCACCGACCGCGAGCATCTCCTGCGCATGCGCCAGGCTGGTGTTCGACAGCCGCTCCCCGCCCAGCATGCGCGCGACCTCGGCGACGCGGACCTCGCCGCCGACCGCGTTGATCTCGCTCAGCGCCAGCCCGTCGCGCAACTGTTTCGAGACGACGAAGTGATGGTCGGCGCAGGCCGCGACCTGCGGCAGGTGCGTGACCGCCAGCACCTGCCGGTCGCGGCCGAGCTGCTTCATCAGCCGGCCCACCGTTTCGGCGACCGCGCCGCCGACGCCGGCGTCGATCTCGTCGAAGATCAGCGTTGCCACAGCGCCTTCGCTGCTCTTGAGCTGACTCGTCGTCACCGCGATCGCCAGCGCGATGCGCGAGAGTTCGCCGCCCGAGGCGACCTTGGCGAGCGGCCGCGGCGTGCTGCCGGCATGGCCGGCGACCAGGAACTCGGCCGACTCCATGCCGAAGGATTGCGGTGCGTCCTGCTTCGGCAACTCGACCTCGAAGCGCCCGCCGGCCATGCCGAGCTGCTGCATTGCCTGCGTGACCGCGCCGGCGAGCTTGGGCGCGCCGGCGCGGCGTGCCGCGGACACGCGCTTCGCCTCGGTCTCGAAGGCCGCGAGCGTGCGCGCGAGCTCGCGTTGCAGCGCGTCGAGATCGGCCGCGGCATCGAGCGCGCGCAACTCGTCCTTCCACTGCGCGAGCAAGGTCGGCAGTTCGTCGGGCGGGCGGCGGTAGCGGCGCGCCAGGCTCATCCAGGCGGCCAGGCGATCGTCCAGCGTCTGCAGCCGCCGCGGATCCGGGTCGGTGTGGTTCAGGTAGCTGGCCAGCGTGTGCGCGGCGTCCTGCAGCTGCGCTTGCGCGCCTTGCAGCACCTCGATGGTCGACGCGAGTTGCGCGTCGAACGCGGCCACGCCTTCGAGCGCGTGCGCCGCCCGGCCGGTCAGCGCATCGGCGTTGGCGTCGGCCTCCGAGAGCGCATCGAGCGCGCTGCGCGCCGCGTCGATCAGCGACTGCGCATTCGCCAGGCGCTTGTGCTCGGCCTCGAGTTCGGCCCATTCGTCGGCGCCCGGCGCGAGCTTGTCGACTTCGCCGATCTGCCAGGCCAGCCGCTCGCGTTCACGGGCCAGGCTGGCCTGCTGCAGGCCGGCCGCGGCGAGCATCTCGGCCGCGCGTTTCCACTCCGACCACAGCGCCGCGAGCGGCGCTGCATCGACGCCGGCGAACGCGTCGAGCAGGCCGCGCACCGACGGCCCGCGCGTCAGGCTCTGCCAGGCGTGCTGGCCGTGGATATCGACCAGGTGATCGGCGGCCTCGCGCAGCTGCGCGATCGTCGCCGCGCTGCCGTTGATCCAGGCGCGGCTCTTGCCCTGCACGTCGATCGTGCGGCGCAGCAGCAAGGTCTCGCCGCCCTCGAAACCGGCTTCGGCGAGCCACGGCGCGAGGCTGGTCGGCGCGTCGAACTCGGCGCCGATCTCGGCGCGCGCCGCGCCTTCGCGCAGCACGCCGGCATCGCCGCGGCTGCCGAGCGCGAGCTGCAGCGCGTCGATCAGGATCGATTTGCCGGCGCCGGTCTCGCCGGTCAGCACCGAAAAGCCGGCGTCGAGCTCGACCTCGAGTTCGGCGACGATGACGAAGTCGCGCAGCGACAGCCGACGCAACATCTCAGTTCACCCCGGAGTTCCAGTGCAGCTTGCGCCGCAGGGTGGCGTAGTAGCTCCAGCCGCGCGGGTGCAGGAAGCGCACCTGGTTCGGCGAGCGCCGCACCTGCACGCGGTCGCCGTGCAGCAGGCTGGCGAGCGACTGCATGTCGAAGCTGACGCTGGCGTCGCGGCCGGCGACGATCTCGATGTGGATCTCGCCGGTGTCGGGCAGCACGATCGGCCGGTTCGACAGGTCGTGCGGCGCGATCGGCACCAGCACAAAGCCGGCGATGCCCGGGTGCAGGATCGGCCCGCCCGCCGACAGCGCGTAGGCGGTCGAACCGGTCGGCGAGCCGATGATCAGGCCGTCGGAGCGGAAGTTGGCGACGAACTCGGCGCCGATGTCGACCTTCAGCTCGACCATGCTCGCGGCCGCGCCGCGGCTGACGACGACGTCGTTCATGCCGAAGCCCTCGAAGATGGGTTTGCCGTCGCGCCAGACGCCGCCTTCGAGCATGGTGCGGTGCTCTTCCTCGTAGTCGCCGGCGATCATCGGCGCCAGGGCCTCGGCGAACTGGCCGACGTTGACGTCGGTGATGAAGCCCAGCCGCCCCTGGTTGATGCCCACCAGCGGCGTGCCGAATCGCGCCAGCTGGCGTGCGATGCCCAGCATCGTGCCGTCGCCGCCGACGACGACCGCGAGATCGCAATGGGTGCCGAGTTCTTCGGCGGTGAGGGCGCCGTAGCCGGCGATGCCGGTGTTCAGCGCGGTCTGGCGTTCGAGCGAAACCTCGAGCCCCTGGCGGACCAGGAAATGCGCGATCTCTTCCAGCACGCCGCGAATGCCCTGGGCCTGGTACTTGCCCACGAGCGCGGCATGACGAAAGCGGCTGACCATGCGCGGGATTACACCACAGCGACCCCGCGCAGACGGCCCCGAAAATGGCTTGCAACCTAGAATGAAAGCCATGCTGGACGAGCGCGCCAAAACACTGCTGAAAGCCCTGGTCGAGCGCTACATCGCGGACGGTCAGCCGGTCGGTTCGCGCACCCTGTCGCGCGCCAGCGGCCTGGAGCTGTCGCCCGCGACGATCCGCAACGTGATGGCCGATCTCGAAGACCTCGGCCTGATCGCGAGCCCCCACACCAGCGCCGGGCGCATCCCGACGGCGCGCGGCTACCGCCTGTTCGTCGACACGATGCTGACCGCGCGGCCGCTGGCCGCGGTCGCGGCGCCGCAGCTGCCGCCGGACCAGCCGCAGCGTGTGATCGCGAACGCGGCGCAGCTGCTGTCGAACCTGTCGCACTTCGTCGGCGTGATCACCGCGCCGCGCAAGGCGAGCGTGTTCCACCACATCGAGTTCATGCGCCTGAGCGAGCGGCGCGTGCTGGTGATCCTGGTCGCGCCCGACGGCGACGTGCAGAACCGCGTGATCTTCACCGCGCAGGACTACACCCACTCGCAGCTGATCGAGGCGAGCAACTACCTGACCGCGCACTACCGCGGCCTGACGATCGAAGCGGTGCGCGAGCGCCTGAAGACCGAGGTCGACGCGCTGCGCGGCGAGATCGCCGCGCTGATGCAGGCCGCGGTCCAGGCCGGCAGCGAGGCGCATGCCGACAGCCAGGCGCAGGTCGTGATCTCGGGCGAACGCAACCTGCTGACGGTGCAGGATTTCTCCAGCGACCTGGGCAGCCTGCGCAAGCTCTTCGACGTGTTCGAGCAAAAGACGCAACTGATGCGCCTGCTCGAGGTCAGCAGCCGCGCCGAAGGCGTGCGCATCTACATCGGCGGCGAAAGCATGGTGGTGCCGTTCGAGGAGCTGTCGGTGGTCTCGGCGCCGTATGAGGTCGACGGCCAGATCGTCGGCACGCTCGGCGTGATCGGGCCGACGCGCATGGCCTACGACCGCATGATCCAGATCGTCGATATCACCTCGCGGCTGGTCAGCAATGCGCTGAGCACCAAGTAGCGCGGTCGGCGCAAACCTACAATCCGCAGCTTCGGGCCGCTAGCTCATGATGGTTAGAGCAGCAGACTCATAATCTGTTGGTGCCGTGTTCGACTCACGGGCGGCCTACCAGTCTCCACCCGGTCCTGCACCGATCCGATGACGAACGAACAGCTCGAACAGCGCCTGACCGATCTGGAAATCAAGGCCAGCTTCGCCGAAGATCTGGTCGACGCGCTGAACCGCCTGGTCGCGCGCCAGCAGGACCAGATTGCGCTGCTGCTGCGCGAGGTCGGCGATCTCAGGCGCCAGGGCGCCATCGCCGACGCCGGGTTGGCGCCCGGTCCGCGCGACGAGCGGCCGCCGCACTACTGATCTAGTGTAGTGTCGCATTCTAAAGGGAACGTAAATGAATCCCGCCACACCAATGATCTACTACGGACTGGTGTGGAGAACGAGAGTGCGAGTTGCCCCTGAGATTGTGCTGTCGGACGAAGAGCGCGAGGTGCTCGACGAG
>JANXZN010000137.1 GCA_025355545.1 Rhizobacter sp. | reverse complement strand
TGAAGCAGCGGTCGGCATCGCCGTTCTCAACCGCATGCTTGCGGCTGGTCGGGCGAACTCCGTCCGCACCACGCGTAGCGCTTCTTGAGATCGTTGGGGAAGGGGTAACCTCGATCTACGCCGCCTCGCTGCACCAACGCTCCGGGCACGGGCAAGACGTATCTGGCCACGGCCATCGGGGTGGCAGGCGAGGATGGTCTTGCGCGACGGCGGTGTCAGTCGTTCGGATGAGCAACGCAGGCCGACGCGGCGCACCACTTCTTCCTTCTTGGCGCGCACCTTGGTGAGATAGACGTCGCGAATGACCTCGGCGATCAACTATTCGAGATGCGCATCAATGCGGCGAACGCCGGTCGGCGCGTCGCGATCGGAAGCAAGCCATCGGAACACGATGCGGCGGGAGACCCCCAAGCGGAGCAGATGCGCGCGTGACCTGTTCGCCAAAATCGGGGGCGTTCGCCATGCCGGCGATGACCGCCTCTCGACGCCGTGCACGTTCCCACTGGGCGTCCGTCGCCTGCACGATGGACATCAGGGTCGCAGCGGTCGGGTCCTACAGCGACTGCGGCGCACTCAACTCCGACGCCGACGTTGTGGACAGCCCGCCGTTGGCCAGGTCAGGTACGCCGCCGCCGCCGTCATCGTCGACGCTGACGATCACCACCAGCCTGTCGGCGGCGACGGCAACAACGTCAGGAAGCGCTTGGAAGTGACCCATCTCTGCACGCCCGTACCTGTGTGCGCAGATGGTGACAGATTGAAGGGAAACCGACAGCGTACATGCCCTGGGCGCGATCCGGTTCAGGGAGTTCGTCTCGGGATTCTGGGTCATGTCGTCTCCCCGGTCGGCTGAGGCTGAAACTACAGGTCGCGTCGCAGTGCTGCTTGCCGGACGATGGCCTGAGCGCGCAACACCACCGGCGTGTCCACCATCTTGCCGTCGAGCGCGAACGCGGTGCCGCCGGCCGATGCGTCGGCATGCAACACACGCTGTGCCCACGCCAACTCGTCCTTGCCCGGGCTGAAGCTGCGGTTCACCGCATCGACCTGTCTCGGGTGGATGCACAGTTTGGCACCGAAGCCCAGGCGACGGGCGCGCTGCGCGTCGGCTTCGACTTCGGCCACGTCGTCGATCGCGGTGCTCGGGCTGTCGATGGGTGCGGCGAGGTTCGCGAGCTTCGAGCCGAGCACGAACTGCGAGCGGAAGTACAGCAGCTCGTCGAAGTTCGCGCGCATGTTCAGGTCGAGCTGGAAGTCGATCGCACCGAAGGCCAGCCGCTGCACATGGGGCACCGCGGCGATGGCACGCAGCGCATCGAAGCCGGCGGCCGATTCGATCAGCGGGATCAGCGGCAGGCCATGGCCGATGGCCGCTAGGTCGGCCACGCGCTCGGACTTCGCGAGCATCACCGCGGCCACGCCGGCCTGCCGGCACAACGCGACGTCGTCACTGAACCACGGCGTGTCGGCAGCGTTGATGCGCACGACCACCGGCTTGGCCGCGCCGAGCCACGCGGCGAGCCACGCGCGGGCCGCGTCCTTCTGATCCGGCGGCACCGCGTCTTCGAGATCGACGATGACGGCGTCGGTGCCGCTGTCCAGCGCCTTGTCGAATCGCTCGGGCCGGTTGCCGGGCACGAACAGATAGGAGCGGTTCATGACGACACCCCGCTCGCCGGGTACGGCGCCCGACCCTCCGGGAGGGCCGGGCCTTGCTTGGGGCGGCCCGGCGTGGCGGCCCGTTCCGCGTCGAGGAAGCGGGTGACGACCGGCGCATCGGCCAGCGACCAGATGCGTGCGATCACGGCCTGCATTTCCTCGCCCGTCGCGCCCTCGCGATAGACCGCGAGCTGCATCGCCTTGGCTTCGAGTTCGGCGCGGCTCAGCGTGTTGCCCGGGTCGCCCTTCGGTTCCAGCACCTTGCCTTCGAGTCGCCTCCCATCGACGGTCTCGACGACGACCTTGCCGATCCAGCGCGCCGGGTAGGCGGTGTCGACCTCGGCATCGAGCTGCATCGTCGTCTTGTCATGCACGGCGCGCACCGCAGCGTCGCGGTAGTTCGCGTCGAACTCGGCGAGCCCGGCACGGCCGGACACCGCGATCAGGCCGAGCACGGTGCCCATCGAGAACTTCGCCTGGTGCACGGTTTGCGGGTCGGTGACCGGGCCGAGCACGTCGATCGCGGCCTGGTGGACGAGGGCGGTGATAGCGCGGATCTCGCTCGCGGCGATTCGGTGCGTGGTCAGCACCTGCGCCAGCGCGTCGGCCGCCGGGTGCGTGTGGCGGCAGGCGGCGTGGTACTTGAATGAGGTCTCGGCGAGCGCCCAGCGTGTGCCCAGGCCGTCGGCCAGCTTGCGCGCATCGGCGTCGCTCGACATGCCGGCGGCCAAGCCCTGCTGACCATCGAGGATGCGCTGCGCGCCGGTGAAGCCGTCCTTCGCGAGGTAGGCCGCTGTGAGGCCGGCACCGGCCGCGTGCGCGGTGTGCAACTGCTTCGAATCGGCTGCGTCGCGCAGGAACTCCCACAGCCCCGCCGACTGCGTGCCGGCCGAGCCGAACGCATGACGCATCTGCGCTCGTGTGAGCCCCAGCAGGTGCCCGACGGCCGCCGCCGCCGCGAAGGTGCCGGCCGTGCCCGTCGTGTGGAAGATGCGGTAGTGGGAGCGGCCGAGGAATTCGCCGACGCGGATGCCGACCTCGTAGCCCGCGACGCTGGCCGCGATCAGCTCGCGCCCGGACGCGCCCAGCGCCTGCGCGACCGCGAGCGCGGCCGGGAACACGACGGTGCCCGGGTGGAACACCGAGCCGTTGTGCACGTCGTCCTGCTCGGCCACGTGCGAGGCCGCCGCGTTCGCGGTGGCCGCCACCAGCGGGCTGCTGCCACGGCGATGGATCAGCACTTCGCTCGGGCCTTGTTCGCGCTCGCCCGGGCCCATCGCTTCGATGAAGCGCGCGATGGCCTCGACCGGGCGCGCGCCCTTGCCGGCCAGCGCCGAGGCGAACCAGTCGAGGAACAGGTCTTCGGTGCGGCGCACGACGGCATCGGGCAAGTCCGCGAACTGCAGGCCGGCGGCGAAGTCGGCGAGGCGGTCGGTCGGGTCTTGCGGCTCTTGCGGGTAAGGACCAGGGTCGCTCATCGCGTGATCTCCTTCAGATGGCGGCGTCGGCACGCAGGCGCTCGATCTCGCTCGCGCCGTAACCCAGCTCGGCCAGGATCGCATCGGCGTGCTGGCCGAGCGCGGGCACCGCGTCCATGCGGGCGTCGAAGCTGTCGGGCAGGCCGGGCGGACGCAGTGCTGGCACCGGGCCGGCAGGCGTGTCGACCTGCACCCAGCGGTCACGCGCCTTCAATTGCGGGTGCGCCCACACATCACTCATCGAGTTCACGCTGGCGTTGGCGATCTGCGCGTCTTCGAGACGGGCCACGACTTGGTCGAGCGTCAGGCCGGCGAAGGCGGCAGTGATGAGGGCCTTGAGTTCCGGCTTCGCGGCAACCCGTTTGGCATTCGCGTTGAAGCGCTCATCGGTCGCAAGTGCCGGCTGCATCAGCACCTTGGCGCAGAACAGTTGCCACTCGCGTTCGTTCTGCAAGCCCAGCATCACGGTGCGGCCGTCGCCTGCGGTGAACGGACCGTAGGGGTAGATGGTGGCATGCGCGGCGCCGGCGCGCGGCGGTGGCGCGGCGCCGTCGAAGGCGTAGTAAAGCGGGTAGGTCATCCACTCGACCATGCTCTCCAGCATCGACACGTCGATGCGGCAGCCGAGGCCGGTCTTGCCGCGCTGCATCAGCGCGGCCAGGATGTTGGTGTAGGCATACATGCCGGCAGCGATGTCGGCGATCGAGCAGCCCGCCTTCGCTGGCTCATCGGGTGAGCCGGTTATCGACAGGAAGCCGGCCTCGCTCTGGATCAGCAGGTCGTAGGCCTTCTTGTCGCGGTACGGGCCGGGCGCTGCGGGGTCGTCGCCATAGCCCGAGATGTCGCAGACGATGAGCTTCGGGTGCGTGGCGTGCAGCGCTTCGTACGCCAGGCCGAGGCGTGCCGCCGCGCCCGGTGCGAGGTTCTGCACCAGCACGTCGGCTTTCGCCAGCAGGCGCGCCAGCACCTCGGGCGCGGCGGCGTGTTTCAGGTCGAGCGTGAGGCTTTCCTTCGAACGATTCGTCCAGACGAAGTGCGACGCGAGGCCGTGCACGCGCGTGTCGTAGGCGCGCGCGAAATCGCCCACGCCGGGGCGCTCTACCTTAATGACGCGCGCACCCAGGTCGGCGAGCTGACGGGTGCAGAACGGCGCCGCGATCGCGTGTTCGAGTGTGACGACGGTGATGCCTTCAAGCGGTCGCATGTTTTGCTTTCGACAGGGGGCTGAGTACATCGGCGCGCTCTTTGCCGCCAAGGCACAAAGACACCAAGTAACTTCTTGGTCGCTTCTTCTTGGCGTCTTTGTGCCTTGGTGGAAAATCTTCCGTCAGAACGACCTCGGCAGCCCGAGCACATGCTCAGCCACGTACGACAGGATCAGGTTGGTCGAGATCGGTGCCACCTGGTACAGCCGGGTCTCGCGGAACTTGCGCTCGACATCGTATTCATCCGCGAAACCGAAGCCGCCATGGAACTGGATGCAGGCGTTCGCCGCCTCCCAGCTCGCCTTCGCGGCCAGGTACTTCGCCATGTTGGCCTGCGCGCCGCAGGGCAGGTGCGCATCGAACCGCCGGCACGCTTCCCATCGCATCAGGTCAGCAGCCTCGACCTCGATGTGGCTCTCGGCGATCGGGAACTGCACGCCCTGGTTCTGGCCGATGGGACGGCCGAAGACGACGCGCTCGTTCGCGTACTTGGTGACGCGGTCGATGAACCAGCGGCCGTCGCCGATGCACTCGGCGGCGATCAAGGTTCGCTCGGCGTTCAGGCCGTCGAGGATGTACTTGAAGCCCTGGCCTTCCTGGCCGATCAGGTTCTCGGCCGGGATTTCCAGGTTCTCGAAGAACAGCTCGTTGGTCTCGTGGTTCACCATGTTCGGGATCGGCCGCACTGTCATGCCAGTCTGCTCGGCCAGGCGCAGATCGACCATGAAGATCGACATGCCTTCGGACTTTTTCTTCACATCCGCGAGCGCCGTGGTGCGGGCCAGCAGGATCATCCAGTCGGAGTGCTGCACGCGCGAGATCCAGACCTTCTGGCCGTTCACCACATAGCGGTCGCCGCTGGCGCTGCGCGCGGCCGTGGTCTTGATCTTCGTCGTGTCGGTGCCGGTGCCGGGTTCGGTCACGCCCATCGATTGCAGGCGCCATTCGCCGCTCGCAATCCGCGGCAGGTAGAGCTGCTTCTGTGCGTCCGATCCATGGCGCAGCAAGGTGCCCATGTTGTACATCTGGCCGTGGCAAGCGCCGGCGTTGCCGCCGCAGAGGTTGACCTCCTCCATCACCACGCTCGCCTCGGTCAGGCCGAGGCCCGAGCCGCCGTAGTCGGTGGGGATCATCGCGGCGAGCCAGCCGGCCTTCGTCAAGGCATTGACGAAGGCCTCGGGGTAGCCGCGCGCGGCGTCGATCTTGCGGTGGTACGCGTCCGGAAACTCGGCGCACAGCGCGCGCACCGCGTCGCGGATGTCTTGATGGGCGTCGGTGGTCGTGGACTTCATCGTGCGAATTCTCTTGGATTGAAATCAGGCCAGCTCGGCGCGCGCGTGCATCGCCAGCGCGCCTTCATGGTTGGACGCCCACAAGGCCACGCCGCCACCGGCTTCATGGGTCTCAAGCCGGCCGCAAACGTTGAACGGATGGGTGTCGAACAAGGGGCTCGCGGCCTTGAACTCGAATCCGCAGATGCGGGCCGCAGGCAATTCGCGGCGCACCAGGTCGATGAGCAAGGTGGCGATCAGCGGGCCGTGCACGATCAGGCCGGGATAGCCTTCGACCCCCGTCGCATACGGGCGGTCGTAGTGAATGCGGTGGGCGTTAAAGGTGAGTGCCGAGTAGCGAAACAGCAGCACCGGGTCGGGCACGACGCCGCGGCTGAACGCTGCATCGGTCGGGGCTTGCGCGGGCGGGGGCGCATCTGCGCCTTGCACCGGGTGGTCGCGATAGACGATGTCGTGCTCTTCAGTCAGCGCCAGGCCGGCCGCGCTGGTGATCTCGTGGCGCACCGTGACGAAGACGAGCGCGCCGCTGCGGCCCGTCTTCGCATCGACCTTCGTGATCGTCGAGTTGCGCAGCATCTCGTCGCCGACATTCAAGGCGTGGTGGAACGTCAGCCTGCTGCCCGCCCACATGCGGCGCGGCAGCGCGACAGGCGGCATGAAGCCGCCGCGCTGCGGGTGGCCGTCGGCGCCGATCTCGCTCTGGCGCGCGACCGGCAGGAAGAACAACCAGTGCGCCAGCGGCGCCATCGGCGCGCCGGGCAAGGGCTCGGCGTCGGCCCGGTCCAGCGTGGCGGCCAGGCCGGCGAGCGGCGCGGCGGTGACGGTGTCGACGCGCCGCTCGGTGCGGCCGATCCACTCGCGCAAGTGATCGAACGAGGTGGCAGTGGACGAAGCGTTCATGGCGAGAGCTTGCCCTGTCGAACCCGCGCCGGCAATTCGCCATTCATGAACCCGCTCTTCGATGCGGGCGAACGGCCGGCACTGCACCACCCGCACCACCCGCATCGCGCGCACCCCCCCACGCGGCGCATAGACTCACGGCTTTGTCGCAACCCTCGACCCCATGGCAATGCATTTCGATCTGGTCGACCTGCGCCTGATGGTGCGGGTGGCCGAGGCCAACAGCCTGACGCGAGGCGCCGAGCTGGTGCACATGGCCGTGCCCACGGCGAGCACGCGCGTCAAGAACATCGAAGACAGCATCGGCACCAAGCTGTTCTACCGCACCAGCCAGGGCGTGACGCTCACACCCCCCGGCCAGGCTTTCGTGCACCACGCCCGCCTGGTGCTGGCCCAGCTCGAACACCTGAGCGGCGATCTGCAGGAATACGCAAAGGGCATCAAGGGCCACCTGCGCGTCTTCGCCAACACCACGGCGCTGGGCGAGTTCCTGCCGCCGGTGTTGCGCACCTATCTGCTGACGCACCCGGATGTGAACATCGACCTGCGCGAGCGCCTCAGCCACGACATCGTGCGCGCCGTGTCCGAGGGCCAGACCGACATCGGCCTCGTCGCCGGCACGGTGCGCACCGAGAACCTCGAAGTGATTCCCTACCGGCGCGACCGCCTCGTGCTGGTGGTGCCGAACGGGCACGCGATGGCCGGGCTGGCGTCGGTCGACTTCGCCGACACCCTGGCGCTGGACCACATCGGCCTGCACGAAGCGAGCGCGATCCATGCGTTCCTGCGCCAGATCTGCCAAGGTCTGCACCGCAGCCTGCGCCTGCGCATCCAGGTCGGCAACTTCGAAGCGGCCTGCCGCATGATCGAGGCGACGGTGGGCGTGGGTGTGCTGCCCGAGTCTGCGGCGCGCCGCCATGCGCAGACGATGGCGATCCGGATCGTGCCGCTGCGCGACGAATGGTCGGATCGCGCGATGTACATCTGCGTGCGCAGCCTGCAGGCCTTGCCGAACTTCGCGCGCGACCTGGTCGCGCTGCTTGTTGAAGACTCGAAGACCGCGCCGCCCGCCGAGTGAGCCGGTGAGCGCGGCCTTTCAGGTTGCGTTGCGCGGCGCGGTGGAGAACTCCATTTTGTAGGCCAGCCACCAGATCACGAACACGCCGAGCGCCCACCAGATGATCTGCCAGGCCCAGAGCGACGGGATGCCGAGCTTCCACGCGGCAATGCCCGCGCCCGGCGCGCCGAAGAGGTCGTTGCCCAAGACCGCACCGGGGCCGATGGCGAAAAACATCCAGCCCAGGATCAGGGCCCAGACGGCCGGCCGCATCACCTGCTTGGACGCCGGCAGCCCGGCGCATGCGTGCAGGTGGCGGTGGAAGCCGTCGCGGTGGTGCCGGGCCGCACCGCCGCGCGTGGCGAGCGACACCACGGCGCAGCTCAGCACGTTGAAGAAGATGCCCCAGCCGGCGGAGTGGATCGTCCACGGCCAGCGACCCCAGGGCAGTTCGAAGCCGAGGAACTGCGCGACCGCGGCACCGACCGGCTCGGTCAGCAGCACCGCCACCAGACCGACGCACAAGCCGACCGTGGCCGCCGGGCGCGACACCCACGGCAGCCAGCACACGCCCGCCAGCACCGGCCACAACTGCAGCGCGAACGCCAGCGCGAGCCCGCCGAGGCGCATCTGCGCCACTGGCGTGAAGGTGGCCATCAGCAGCGCGATGATGAAGATCAGCGCCATCGCGGCGCGCGCGATGCGGCGCTGCGCACGGTCATCGGCGGCGGGGCGAAAGAAGCGCTTGTAAACATCGAGCGTGACCATCGTCGCCGTGGTCGAAACGTAAGCTGCGGCCGCCATCTGCACCGCCGCGATGACGCACATCGCCAGCAGGGCCGACAGCCAGGGCTGGCGCGGCGCCACCGACTGGATGGCGGCGGTGGTGGCGTCCACCGGCGCCGCGATGCCCGGAACCAAGCCCCCCAGGCCATAGGCGGTGGCGAAGAACAACAACACCAGCCCGACGATTGCGCCCGTCGCCCACACCTGCTGCGCCGCAAAGCCCCGCGTGTCGCGGCAACTGAAGCCGAGCATGCTGAACGAGGGCGAGGCCTGCAAGCCCATCAGCGCGAACGAATAGGTCAGGATCATCGACGCGGTCCAGAGGCCGCCGGCCGGCGCCTGCTTGCCCAGGCCTTCGGTGAACTGGATCACGCCGGGGATCTCGAACAGGGTCGACGCCACCGCAGGGCCTGGCGCACCGAGCCGGGCCAGCGCGGCGTTGAAGGCACCGAAGCCACCGAGTTGCGCATAGGCCAGACACCCCAGGCCGACCATGCCGGCCAGCAACAGCAGGCATTGCAGCGCGCCCATGCTGGTGACACCACGCAGGCCCCCGAGGAAGGCGCAGACGAAGATGCTGAAACCCAGCACCCACATCGCGGGGTAGGCGCCGACCGCGCCGTGCGTCAGGGTCTGGATCAACTGGCCGCTGGCGGCGAGTTGCAGGCCGACGAACGGAATCGCGAAGACGAGCGCGATCAGCACCGTCAGCAGCCGGATCAGTTCGCCCTGGTAGTAGTCGGCGAACATCGCGCCGGGAGTCATGTAGCCGAAGCGCTGGCAGAGCAGCCACTGGCGCTTCAGGAACAGGATGCCGGCGAGCGGAATGACGATCGCCGCCAGCGCGACTTCACCGTATGCGAAGCCGCCGAGTTGCAGCATCGACGGGTGGCCGAGCACGATCCAGCCGGTCAGCGAGAGGGCAGTCGCCGACAGCACGAAGACCCAGGCAGGCGTTTGCCGGCCGGCCAGGAAAAAGTCCTGCGCCGCGCTCGAACCACGGCCCGCTGCGACGGCCCAGTAAAGGCAGAAGGCCAGCAGCAAGGTGCCGAACGCGAGCAGCCAAACGACGTCTTGCGACAAGGAGGTCTCCAGGTTCCGGTTCAGTGGGCCGACAGGCGCAATGGTGGGATCGCGAAACGGCGCAAGCTAACGCTTGCGCACGCGGTCGAGCATGTCGATCGAACCGCGCACGCCGTGGTGCGCCACCAGGTAGAACAGGAAGCAGGCGAACAGCAGGCTGAAGCCCGCCAGGCCGATCGCGATGTTCACTGTCTCGAAGTGCGGCAGGACCAGCCAACTGAGCACGAAGCCGAGCACCGAGACGATGAAGGCGATGAAGCCCAGGGCGACCTCGCCCTTCGAAAAGCGCGTGCCAAACAGGTGGTTGATGATGACGTGCGCGCCGAACGCTGCGGCCAGCAGCGCGAAGCCGAACAGGCCGGCGAGCAGGTCGGCCGCGCTGAAGCCCGACAGCGTGAAGCACAGGCCGAACGAACCGAAGAAGGCCCAGTTCGTCATTACCGCCAGCCGGCGCTCGCCAAGCTCGCCAAGCCCGTCGTGCCCGCCATGCGGCCCTTGGGGTTCGTCCCGATTCATCGCGTGCGCTCGAGTCAATGGCGTTCAGCGTCTTTCGGGTCGGGGTATTCACCGACCGGAAAGATCGTCAACCCACCGGTGCTTGTCATCGCACTCGGCGACATGCCGATCTCGCGCAACAGCCCGTCCACGAACGGCACCTGGGCCCGGTAGCGCAGCGCCGAGTTGACCGCCTGATCGGCCAGGCTGCCGGCTCGCTTGCCGCCGCCGCTATCGCCCGCCCCGGCCCCGGCGCCGTCACCCTGGCCCTGCGCCGCCGCCCCGCTCAACCCTGGCAGGCCATCGACCTGCAGGATCTTGATCGAGTCGATCTTCTCCATCGGTTTCACACTCTCGCGAATGATGCTCGGCAGGCTGCGGATCAGGTCTTCCTGCAGCGCGCTGCGCCGGCTCGCTTCGGAGCGCATGTTCTCGGCCTCGTTCAGCTTGCGCCGGCCTTCGGCGTCGATCTCGTAGCGCACCTTCGCGGCTTCGGCCGCAGCGACCTGCGCCTGCGCCCGGTCGCCCGCCGCACGCAGTTCGGCGGCCGCGCCAGTGGTGAGCTTGATCGCGTCGCGCTCGGCGTGCTGCGAGGCCTCCACCAGATCGATCAGCTTGCGGCGCTCGGCGATGGCTGTGTCGCGCACCGTGTTGACGCGCTCGGTGGCCTCGACCGTCTCGGCGCGCGCGACCTCGGCCGCCGTCTGCGCCTCGGACTGGGCGCGCGACTTCTGCGCGACCGCGATGACGCGCTCCTGCTCCTCCAGCTCGAGCGCGCGGCGGCGCTTGATCTCCAGGGTCTGCAACTCCTGCTCGCGCAGCAGTTGCTCCGATTCGACCGCCCGCTCCTGCTTGATGCGAGACTTCTCGATCTCTTCCTTGACGCGGATCTGCGTTGCCTCGATGTCGTGGTCGCGATCGGTCTTCTCGCGCGCGATCTCGGCGCGCTGCTGGGCCCGGCGCATCGCGATCTCACGCTCCTGCGCCATGCGGGCGTACTCGCTTTCCTGGTCGATCGCCAGGCCGAGCTTCTCGGATTCGAGGTTCTTCGCGCGGATCGCGATCTGCGTGTCCTTCTCGATGTCGTTGCGCTTCTTCTTGCGCGTCTCGATCTCTTCGGTCAGGCGGGTCAGGCCCTCGGCATCGAAGGCGTTCGACGGGTTGAACTGCTTCATGTCGGCCTGGTCCACGCTGGTCAGCGACACCGCTTCCAGCTCCAGGCCGTTCTCGGTCATGGTGTGAGCGACCAACTCGCGCACGCCGCGCACATAGACGCTGCGGCTTTCGTGGATTTCCTCCATCGTCATGCTCGCCGCCGTCGCGCCCATCGCATCGACGAAGCGGCCCTGCACCAGCTCGCGCAGCTTCTCGGGATCGAGCGTGCGGGTGCCCAATGTGCGCGCGGCGGCGGCCACGCTTTGCGGCGTCGGGATGACGCGCACGAAGAACTCGACGATGACTTCGATGCGCATGCGGTTCTTCGTGATAAGCGACTTGTCGCCAGCGCGCCGCACCTCGATGCGCAAGGTGTTCATGCTGACCTCGGCGACGTCGTGCACGATCGGCAGCACGAACGCGCCGCCGCCCATCACCACCTTCTCGCCGCCCCAGCCGGTGCGCACGAACGACAGATCCTTCGACGAATGCCGGTACAGCCAGTGCAGAAGGTACACGACCACTGCCACGACGATCGCCAGCAAGACAATGATTGCAATGATGTCCGCGCCATTCATGCTTCGCTCCTCGTTCAAGAATTCAATGCCGGATCAGTGCCGGTTTAATGTCGGTTCAGTGGCTCGCCGTGCCCGCTTCCTTCATCCCCACCGCCAGGAACGTCAGGCCGAACGCGACCAGGTTGACGAGGTCGGCGAGGTTGTAGGTGGTGTGCAGATAGCGCAGCTCGGTCGGGCCCGTGAAGGCGCCGATGAAGAAGCACAGCGGGTAGATGGCCCAGCCGATCGTCATGATCAGGCGCAGCCAGAAGTAGCCCTGCTGCACGGCTTCGCTGCCGTGCCGGGCCGTGCGCTCGCTGAGCTTGCCGAAGAACACTTCGCCCAGGATGTAGAGCCACATCGCCAGCGAGATCAGGAAGCCCAGCGTGGGGTGCATCAACTGGGTCTCGCCCATGAAGCGCGACAGCACCAGCAGCACCGCGGCGACCAGCAGGCGCCAGAACACGCCGACCGGCACCGGCGCGAACGCGCGCACGAAGAAGTAGACCGCCACCACTTGCAGCGGCAAGGTCAGGAACCAGCCGATGTAGCGGTGGATCATCGTCAGTTGACCGGTCGCCAGCCACACATCGGTGGCCAGCATGTAGTGCGCGGCCGAGATCAACGCTGCGATGCCAGCGAGCGCGATCGGCAGCTTCCAGCGCCGCTGCACCCAGGCGGTGCCCGCGAGCAGCAGCACGGTGGCCGCGAACGTGGCGAGCATGAGCAGCACGAAGGTGCCGCTGGCGATGTCTTGCGCTCCGAGTAGCTTGACGATCATGTCACGGCCTCTTGATTCACTGGGGTGTTGCGCACTGGATTTGCGGGCTAGATTTGCGTACGGATGTGCGGCGACCTGGCGTACAGCGCCACCATCGGCAGGATCAGCAGCCCGAACACGAACTGCTGCCACTCGAACTTCAGGCCGATGCCGACCAGGAACGAGGTCAGCACCTGCAGCACCAGCACGCCGATCACGGTGAAGCCGTAGCCGCCGTAGCCGCCGAGCAGCGAGGTGCCGCCCATCACCACCGCCGCCAAGGTCATGAACAGATACGGGTTGCCCACGCCGATGAATCCTCCCCCGCTCCAGCCGAGCAGCAAGGCGCCGGTGAGCGCCGCCACGGCGCCGCTGACCATGTAGGCGCCGACCCAGTAGCGGCGCTCGGAGATCATCAGGCGCGCCGCCGACAGGCGGTTCCCGCCGAGGGCATAGAGGTGGCGGCCATAGACGCTGTTCTTCAGCCCGTAGATCAGCAGCGCGGCGAAGCCGATCCAGATCAGGATCACCGGCGGCAGCGGCAGGCCGAAGGTGCGGCCGTTCATCGCGGCGAGGTTGCGCAGCCAGTCGGGCACGCTGCCGAAGACGTTGCCGCTGTAGGCGCTGCCGATGCTGGTGAGGATTTGCGTCAGGCCGGAGATTGCGAAGCCGATGCCGAGTGTCACGATGAGTGCCTGGCCTTGCAGCCGAAAGCTCAGGATGCCGCTGATGAAACCCACCAGCGCGCCGAGCGCGATGATCAGCAACACCGCGATCCAGCCCGGCACGCCCAGGCCGATCAGGTACAGCAGGCCGACGTTGGATGAGCCGATCACGAAGGGGATCGACAGGTCCAGCCCGCCGAGCAGCGCGACCAGCGTCTGGCCCACGCAGGCCAGGCCGAGGAACGAGGCGAACACCAGCATCGACTTGATATTCGTCGTCGAGGCGAAGCCCTCGACCGTGAACGAGCCGATCGCGAACAGCGCGGCCAACACCGTCAGGCCGATGAAGGCGCTGCGGTTATCGACAAACACCTTGCTGACCTTGACGGCGAAGACCAGCAGCGCGGCGACCACCAACAGCGCGATCACGTTCAAAAGCGTGAAGAAGGCCGTGGCCGTGACCGAGGCGGTCAGGAACACCGCGAGCAGGATCAGCAAGGCGATCAACAGAGCGCGGTTGCGCAGCAGGAACTGCTTGAACGCGGCGCGCGCACCGGGGCGCTCGGTGGCGTGCGGCGTGCCGGCTGACTCCGTCGCTGCGGTTGGTTCTCTCGAAGGAACGCCCGACGACCCACCCATGGCCCCCGGCAACGCGAACGAATTCCAGGCCCAGACCACCAGCGCGAAGGTGGCGGCGGTGTAGAAGATGACGTGCTGTGCAGGCTGCGATTGCCACAGGCCCAGGACCAAACCCAGCCCGGCCACGAGAACGGCCGTCGCCAGGCCGACCCATTTGCGCAGCGCGAAGGAAGCGGTGTCACGCATGGCTCAGCGAGTTCCGCAGCGGCTCATCGGCGTTGCTCCGATGCTCTGGCCGGTTGCGAGAGCGGTGCTTGCAGCGTGTCGGCCAGCAGCCAGACGCCGAGCACGATGACGACGGCGAACCCGCCGTAGAGCACCGGCGTCATGGTGCGGGCGCGCGTCTGCGAGACGGTGACGCGCAGGAACAGCAGCAGCGCGAGCAGCAGCAGCGCGGCCAGCGCGGTGGTGCGTTGCAGCGCGGTCAACGAGAACAGGGCGCCCGCCGATGGCGCTTCGAAGATGAACGAATCGGCCGGGCGCGTGGCGGCGCGTGGCGCTTGTGTCTGCGTCTGTGTCGGCGTCTGCGCCTGTGGTGCACCGAGCGCGACACTCTCGCCCGGCGGGTACTTCGCATAGTCGTGCTTGGCATGCAGCATGACCCCTGCGAACAGCAGCGACAGCACGACGAAGACGAGGAACGGCGACAGCCTTCGCGCGTGGCGCTGCACATGCGGCAGCGCCACCGTCAACAGCAGCGACAGCACCAGGA
>JANXZN010000134.1 GCA_025355545.1 Rhizobacter sp. | reverse complement strand
GCTGTGCGCGACCTTCCTGAAGCCGGTCGAGGCCGGCCACAAGCTCGAGAAGGGCGGCCTGTTCGGCTGGTTCAACCGCGGCTTCAAGGCGACCACGCACGGCTACGAGGGCTGGGTCGCGAAGATGCTGACGCGCACCGGACACTTCATGATCCTGTTCGCGGCGATCGTCGCGGTCGTGGTGCTGCTGTTCATGCGGCTGCCGGCCTCGTTCCTGCCGAACGAGGACCAGGGCTACATCATTGCCAACGTGCAGCTGCCGCCGGGTGCGACGCAGGAACGCACGCTCGCGGTGATGCAGCAGGCCGAGAAATTCTTCCTCAGCCAACCCGAGGTCGACAAGATGGTCAGCGTGCTCGGCTTCAGCTTCTCGGGCAGCGGCCAGAACGCGGCGCTCGCGTTCGTCACGCTCAAGCCCTGGGACGAACGCAAAGGCGCCGGGCACTCGGCGCAGGCGCTGGCCGGGCGCGCGTTCGGGGCTCTCTCGGGGGTGCGTGACGCTTTCATCTTCGCGCTCAGCCCGCCGGCGATTCCGGAATTGGGCACCGCCACCGGCTTCACCTTCCGCCTGCAGGACCGCGGCAGCAACGGCCACGCCGCGCTGCTCGCGGCGCGCAACCAGATGCTGGGCATGGCGGGGCAGAGCAAGGTCCTCGCCGGCGTGCGCCCCGACGGCCTGGAAGACGCACCGCAGCTGCAGATCGACATCGACCGCGACAGCGCGAGCGCCCTCGGTGTCTCGTTCGACACCATCAACGCGGCGCTGTCGACCTCGCTCGGCTCGGCCTACGTCAACGACTTCCCGAACGCCGGGCGGCTGCAGCGCGTGGTCGTGCAGGCCGACGCGCCGTTTCGCATGCAGCCCGACGATCTGCTGGCCATCAACGTGCCGAACAACGCCGGCAAGCTGGTGCCGCTGTCGGCGATGGCGACGACGAAGTGGATCACCGGCCCGATGCAGACGATCCGCTACAACGGCTACCCGACGATGCGCCTGGCCGGCGACGCCGCGCCCGGCTACAGCACCGGCGACGCGATGAACGAGATGGAGGCCTTGGCCGCCAAGCTGCCGCCGGGCTTCGGCTTCGAGTGGACCGGCCAGTCGCGCGAGGAGCGCCTGTCGGGCTCGACCGCGACGATCCTGATCGTGTTCTCGCTGCTCGCCGTGTTCCTGTGCCTGTCGGCGCTGTATGAGAGCTGGACCATCCCGCTCGCCGTGCTGCTGGCGGTGCCGCTGGGTGTGCTCGGTGCGGTGCTGGGCGCCAGCTTTCGCGGTTTGCCGAACGATGTGTTCTTCAAGGTCGGCTTGATCACGGTGATCGGGCTGTCGGCGAAAAACGCGATCCTGATCATCGAGTTCGCCAAAGACCTGGTCGCCGATGGCATGGGCCTGATCGAAGCCACGCTGAAGGCGGTGCACCTGCGCTTCCGGCCGATCCTGATGACCTCGATCGCGTTCATCCTCGGCGTGCTGCCGCTGGTGGTCTCGTCGGGTGCGGGCTCGGCGAGCCAGCGCGCGATCGGCACCGGCGTGATGGGCGGCATGATCACCGCCACCGTGCTCGCGGTGTTCTTCGTGCCGGTGTTCTTCGTCGTCTTGCGCAGCCTCTTCAAGGGCAGCGAGCGCCAGCGCCACCTGTACGCGCACGACCTGAACGGCAAGTCGGCGCCACCGGCCGCACCCGCCGCTGCGAAGGAGGAACCCCATGAGTAGGCGTGCATTCGCGCGACGCGCCGGCAGGCTCGGCACGCTGGCCGGCGCGCTGCTGCTCGGCGGCTGCATGAACCTGATCCCCCGGTACGAGCGCCCCGCGGCGCCGGTGGCGCGGGCCTACGCGCCCGAGTTGACCCCGGCCGGCGCGCCCGCGAATGGGCCAAATGCGGCCGCGCCGGCCGATATCGAATGGCAGCGCTTGTTCGCCGACCCGCGCCTGAAGCGCCTGATCGAACTCTCGCTCGCGAACAATCGCGACCTGCGCGTCGCGGTCCTGAACATCGAACAGGCGCGCGCGCTGTACCAGGTGCGACGCGCCGACGAGCTGCCGTCGGTCGGCGCCGGCGTGACCGCGCAGCGCCAGCCGGGCGGCAACGCCGGCCTCGTCAACGCCTACGCGGTCGGCGTGCAGCTGACCGGCTACGAGCTCGACTTCTTCGGCCGCGTGCGAGCCCTGAGCCAGGCCGCGCTGGCGCAATACCTCGCCACCGAGGAGGCGCGCAAGACGGCGCAGATCGCGCTGATCGCCGGCGTCGCGACGACCTACGTCGGAGCGCTCGCCGACGACGAACTGCTGCGCGTCACGCGCGAATCGCTGAAGACTCGCGAGGATTCGTTCCGCCTGACCCAACTGCGCTTCGACAACGGCGCGTCGTCGGAAGTCGATCTGCGGCAAGCCGAGCAACTGCTCGAAACCGCCAAGGTCGCGCTCGCGCAGACGCAACGCCAGCGCGCGCTCGACGAGAACGCGCTGACCTTGCTGGTCGGCCAGAGCCTGCCCACCGACCTGCCCGCGCCGCTGCCGCTGGCCGCGCAGCAGGGCGTGACCGACCTGCCCGCGGGTTTGCCGTCGGATCTGCTGACGCGCCGACCCGACGTGCTCGCCGCCGAGCAGCAACTGCTCGCCGCGAACGCCAACATCGGCGCGGCGCGCGCCCGCTACTTCCCGTCCATCACCCTCACCGGCTCCGTGGGTGTGGCCAGCAATGCCGTGAACTCGCTGTTCAACGCCGGCACCGGCACCTGGGCCTTTGCGCCGCTGATCAGCCTGCCCATCTTCGACGCCGGGGCCATCCGCGCCGGGGTCCGCGTGGCCGAGGCCGACCGCGACATCCTGGTGGCCCGGTACGAAAAGGCCGTGCAGACCGCCTTCCGCGAGGTGTCCGACGCCCTGGCCCAGGGAACCTCCCTGTCCAGGCAGGTGGAGGCCCAGGACTCGCTGGTCCAGGCCTCGGGCACCAGCTTCGAGCTCTCGACACTGCGCTATGAGGCCGGGGTGGACGCCTTCCTGTCCAAGCTCGACGCCCAGCGCACCTACGCCTCGGCGCGGCAGAACCTCATCGCGGCGCGGCTTGCGCAGGTGGCCAATCAGCTGACCCTGTACAAAGTCCTGGGCGGCGGCTGGCCGGATTCCTGAGCCTCGCCCCGCATCATCCGCCAGAAAGAGAAAGGCCCTGCGCGTTGCAGGGCCTTTCTCTTTAGGTGGCAGGGTGCCCAGTGCAGATCCTCAGTGCAGATCCTCAGTGCAGATCCTCAATGCAGATCCATGGGCGCGTTCTTGAATTCCGAGATGTCCGGCAGGCCGCCTTCGCCGAGCAGGC
>JANXZN010000441.1 GCA_025355545.1 Rhizobacter sp. | reverse complement strand
TCGTCAGCTCGCTCTCCTGCTCATCCGTCAACTCAACCGCCGGGGCTACTCGCAATTGCTCGCTCCAATTCAAATCGAAGTAGGGCATTCGAGTCGGGTAGCGATGTTAAGTTCCGTCAAGATTCAAACACTACACTAGCGGGCGCCGCGCTCGAGCTCGGCCGCGACCGCTTCGCCGAGCTCGATCACCGCCAGCGCGTAGTAGCTCGACCAGTTGTAGCGCGTCACCGCATAGAAGTTGGTCGTGCCCGCCACGTAGCTCGGTGCCGCCTCGCCGTTCTGCAGCTCGACCAGCGCGAGCTTGCCGACACCGCCCGCATCGGACAGCCGCACATCGGCAGCGAAGGCCGCGGCGTCCAACAGGGCGCCGCGTTCGGCGAATTCGGCGAGCGTGAAGCTGGGCAGGATGTCGGGTGCGAGCAGGAGCGCGCGATCGGTCGTCGCCACCGGCACCGCGACCTCGAAGCGCGGCGGCAGGCCGCGCCGCCAGCCGGACTCGGCCAGGTAGTGCGCGACGCTGCCGATCACGTCGGCCGGATTGCCGCGCAGGTCGACATGGCCGTCGCCGTCCAGGTCGACCGCGTACTTGTTGAAGCTCGACGGCATGAACTGCGGCATGCCCATCGCGCCGGCGAAGCTGCCCTTCTGTTCCAGCGGGGCCAGGCCCTCGCTGGCGCACATCACGAAGAAGCTGTCGAGCTCGTCGCGGAAGAACGCGCTGCGGTCCTTGCGACCGGTGGGGAAGTCGAACGCCAGCGTCGCGAGCGCATCGACGACGCGGAAGTTGCCCATCTGCTGGCCGTAGATCGTCTCGATGCCGACGATGCCGACGACGATCTCGGGCGGCACGCCGTACAGCTCCTCGGCGAGCCGGAGCCACTTCTCGTTGGCGCGCCAGAACGCGGCGCCGGCGCGCACGCGCGTCGGGTCGATGAAGCGGCCGCGGTACGCGACCCAGTTCTTCGCGGTGCCGGCCGGCGCCGGCATGATGGACTTCGTGACCAGCGGCACGAAGCGCGCGCGTTGCAGTGCGCCTTGCACCCATGCGGCATCGAGCCCGCGCTTCTCGGCGAGTTCGGCGCCGAAGCGCATCACATCGTCGCGCTGGCCGTAGGTGACGATGTCGGGCGCGTCGTCGGCCAGCACGGTGTCGGGCGCCGCCTTCTTCGGGCGCGCGAGCACGTGGCAGGCGCTGATCAGCAGCGTGGTCGCGAGCAGGGCCAGCGTCAGGGCGCGAAGCGGCGGAAAGGATCGAGGCATGGCCCGATTATCGGTGCGCCGATTCAGGCCGCACCACCACGCAGCGCCCGGGCGCGCGCGACGAACCGGCGCGTCAGTGCCGGGTCGGGCCGCGCGATCGTGGCGCGGCTGTAGCGTTGGCGCTCGAGCGCGTCCAGCAGCTCGGCGAGCGGCTCGCCGCGCGCGCCGAAGCGCACCCGCACGTGCTGCGCGAGCGCGCGCGGCGCTTCGTGCGGCGCCGCGCTCAGGCCGGCGCGCTGCAGCGCCGCGCGCAGGCGATCCATCTGGCGCGTCCACGGGTCGACCCGGTGCCGGTCCCACCAGGCCCAGGCGGCGCCGACCAGCGCCAGCGAACTCAGCGCACCGATCAGCAGCAGCGCGAGGTCTTCCCAGCTCGGCGAGGCCACGCCCAGCTCCTTCAGCAGATCGAGCTGCTGGCCGCGCGAGTAGTTCAGCACCCACTGGTTCCAGCGGTTGTTCAGCACCTCCCAGCTGCTGCGCAGCCGATCCATCAGCTGCGGGCTGACGTTGGCGATCGCCCCGGCGACGAAGCCGCGCGCCGGCAGCAGGCGGGCGCCGCGGTTGACACGTTCGGGCGCGACCGCGGCGGTCGGGTCGGCGCGCACCCAGCCGTTGCCCGGCTGCCAGTATTCGGCCCAGGCATGGGCCGAACTCTGGCGCACGATGTAGTAGCCGTCGCTCGAGAACGGGTCGACGCCCTGGTAGCCGGTGACGACGCGCGCGGGCACGCCGAGCGCCCGCATCACGACGACGAACGCGGCCGCGAAGTGCTCGCAGAAGCCCTCGCGCCGATCGAGCCAGAACTCGTCGACCGCGTCGCGCCCGCGCGCGTCGCCATAGCTGCCGGGCGCCAGCGTGTAGCTGAAGCCGGCGGTGCGGATGTGCGCGAGCAGCGCCTGTGCGAGCACGCGCGGCTCGGCGGCAGCGAAGCGCGGCTCGCGCTTCAGCGCCGCGGCCCATTCGAGCGTGCGCGGGTTGTAGCCGGGTGGCAGCTCGAGCTGGTCCTGCAGGCTCGGCTCCGGGGTGACCGGGCCGTGCCGGAAGTCGATGAAGGCCTCGGCGCGCAGGCGCACGCGCTCGACCAGCGGCCGGTCGGTGCGCCACTGCAGGTCGGGCAGGCCGAACACGCGCATGCCTTCGAGCTGCGGCGCGTCGGCAGCGGCTTCGAGCAGCGGCAGAGCGGTCAGCCGCGACGGCTCGATCGTCATCTCGTAGCGCAACGGCGTGCCACTGGTGCGCAGGTTGCGGCGCGGCGGCGCAAAGGCGCCGAAGGAGGGTGGCTGCGCCTGCCACTCGATGCCGTCGAAGTGCGACAGCACCGGGCCGCGGAAGTACAACGCGCCGGGTGGCGGCGGTGTGCCGTCGAAGCGGATGCGCAGCGCGATGCTGTCGTCCTGCGCGACCTCGGCGACCGAGCCCATGCGCATCGAGTTCGAAAGCCCGGTGGTGCTTTGCCCGTCCTGCGGCACGCCCCACAGCGGCCCGATGCGCGGGAACAGCACGAACAGCAGCGCCATGATCGGCGCGCCGAGCAGCGCGGTGCGTGCCGAAAGCCGTGCCGCCTGGCGCAGGCTGGGCTGGCCGACCGGCATGTGCGCCAGCACCAGCGCGGTCAGCAGGCCCCAGACCGAGACCAGCATCGCGGCCGCCACCGGCAGCGATTGCGAATACAGGAAGTGCGTCAGGATCAGGAAGAAGCCGAGGAAGAACACGACGAACGCATCGCGCCGTGCGCGCAGCTCCAGCGTCTTCAGCGCCATCAGCACGACCGCCAGCGTCACGCCGGCCTCCTTGCCGAGTAGCGTGCGGTGGGTCCAGAAGGTCAGCCCGGCCGCCAGCAGCAGCACCGCGATCAGCACCCAGCGGTTCGGCAGCGCCGCGTTGACGATCGCCAGCCGCGCGCGCCACAGCAGCACCGTCAGCGTCAGCAGCGAGCACCAGGCCGGCAGGTGCGAGACGTGCGGCAGCACGGTCCAGCCGATCACCCCGAGCAGGAACAGCGTGTCGCGCGCGTCGCGCGGCAGGTGGCGCCAGCCGGCCCACTGCAGCAGCGGCGTCGTCGGCGCGGCGGCAGCACCGGTCACTGCCACAGCGCGAGCGCCTCCAGGCACAGGCGGCGCTGCGCGTCGCCGTCGGCCGGCGCGATCTCGACGCCGGGCAGCGTGAGGCCATAGTCGCTGCCGGCGCGGTGCGCGGCCAGGGTCCACGCGGTCAGGCGCGACAGCCGCTCTTCGGGCGCGAGCGCGCCACAGGCCTGCCAGGCGAGCCACAGTTCCTGGTGTGCCGACGCGCTGGTGTCGCGGCTCACCAGATCGCCGCCGGTGTCGAGCGCCTTCGCGGCCTTCTTCCACGCGATCAGCTTCAGCGGGTCGCCGCGGCGGTAGGCGCGCACGCCTTCGACCTCGCCGCCGTCGGCGCTGCGCAACTGGGTCGGCCCGCCGGGCACCGGCCGCGCCGGCGGCAACGGTGCAGCCGGGGACTCGGGCCGCGGGTAGACCAGCAGCTGCGCGGCCGGCCGCCAGACCGTCCAGACCCGGAACAGCCCGAGCGGGAAGCGCGTCTCCGCGCCCAGTGTCGGCGCCACATGCCGGCCGCGCGCCGGCGGCACGAAGCTGACCTGCGCATGCGCCTGGCCGAGCGCCGGCACGTTGATCCAGGTCAGCGTCGCGTCCGGCGCTCCCGCGACCTTCAGGCCGATGCCGAAGCGCGCCGCGCCGGGGCTGGTCAGCACCAGGTCGAGCACCGCCGGGTCGCCGGCGAAGACCGGCGCGACCGGCTTCAGGTGCAGGGTCAGCCCACGCAGCGTCGCGTGCGTCAGGTGCATCGAGACGACGCCGCTGCCGGCGAGCAGGAA
>JANXZN010000435.1 GCA_025355545.1 Rhizobacter sp. | reverse complement strand
ATCCGCCACGTGCTGGGTGAGGCGCTCGCGCGGCTCGTGGCCGAGCGCGGCGCGGTGACGTGCCGGCAGCTGGCAGAGCACACGCAGGTCGGCTATGACGCGGCGCGCGAGACGCTGAACAACATGCGCCGCGCCGGCGAGGTGGTGAAGGTCGGCCGCGCACGCGACGGTGCCGCCGGCGAGGTGCACTGGCAGGGACTGTACGAACCTGCCGCGGTGCCGGATGACGACGTGCCGCAGCCCTGGGGCGGCATCGAGCTGCTGGCCAGCGCGATGCACGCGATCGCGAGTTCAACCCCTTCCGACACATGACGGCCCGGTTGCGCATGACACGACCGGAACGTGCGGCCGCGCGCTGCAGGTGGACGCGACACCCTGACGACCGGGAGCGCGCATGGCCGCGCTGATCGACTTCGCCGGCCTGGCGCACGCGCTGCTGCAGCAGGCCGACTCACTGGTGCCGGCCTGGCTGCCGGGCGGCGACATCCGCGGGCACGAATACGTGTGCGCGGACCTCGGCGGCGGCAAGGGCGGCAGCCTGAGCGTGAACCTGAACACGGGCGTGTGGTGCGACTTCTGCGGCGACGACAGCGACCGCGGTGGCGACCTGACCAGCCTGTACGCGGCGATTCACAGCCTGGACCAGGCGGCGGCCGCGCGCGAGCTGATGGAGCGCTACGGGGTGCAGCGCGCCGGCGCGTCCCCGGTGCAGACGCCTGCACGCCAGCGCGCGCGCAGCGAAGCATCGGGGCCGGACGACGAAGCGCCACCGCCGTCCGACGACGCGCCGGCGACGCCGGCCCGGCGCAAGAGCTTATGGCGGCCGGTCGTGCCGGTGCCGAAGGACGCGCCGGCGTGCGACTTCTGGCATTGGGAGTACAAGCACGTCGAGGCGACGTGGGCGTACGAGTTCGAGGGCGTGCTGTACGGCCACGTGGCGCGGTTCCGCACCAGCGACGGCGGCAAGGAAGTGGTGCCGTACACCTGGTGCGTCGACGAGGGCGACGAGCGCGGCACGCGGCGCTGGCACCAGAAGCAGTGGGGCCTGCCGCGGCCGCTGTTCGTGCCGGCGACGCTGCTGGCGGGCGACCCGTCGACCATCCCCGTGGTACTGGTCGAGGGCGAGAAGTGCGCGCTGGCCGGGCACCAGCTGCTGGGGCATGAGTTCGATTTCGTGAGCTGGCCTGGCGGCGGCAACGCGTGGGACAAGGCGGCCTGGGGCTGGCTGATGGGGCGCACGGTGATCCTGTGGCCGGACGCGGACGCGAAGCGCGCGCGGCTGACACCGACCGAGCGCAAGGCGGGCTTGGACCCGGCCTCGAAGCCGCTGCTGCCCGAGGCGAAGCAGCCGGGCATGAAGGCGATGGTGGCGATCGGCTCGGTGCTGATGGCCGACCAGGGCTGCACGGTGTCGATGTGCTCGGTGCCGGGGCCGGCCGACACGCCGAACGATGGGTGGGACATCGCGGACGCGATCGCGGGCGGCTGGACGGCCGAACAGGTGCGCGACTTCATACGCGGTGCGCATGCGTTCGTGCCGCCGGACGACGCCGCGCGAGCGAAGGTCGGCAAATCGACCCCTTCCAGTGCTGGCGCGGGCATTGACGAAAAGGATGATCCGGATCTGCGATGGCGCTCGCGGCTGCTGACGTCGCAGAAGGGCGCGACCCTCGCGGTGCGTGACAACCTGGTGCTGGCACTTGACGGCATCCCGACGGACGGCGTGCCGGGGATCGCGGCGGTGCAGGGCGTGATCGCGTTCAACGAGTTCACGAATGACGTGCTCAAGCTGAAGGCGCCGCCCTGGGGCGGCAAGCCAGGCGTGTGGGAGGAGGAGGACGAGCTCGAGATGGGCAACTGGCTCACGCGCGAGCACTGGTTGCCGAGCATGCCGCGCGGCACGCTCGAGGAGGCGGTGCTGATGGTGAGCAAGCGCCACCGCTATCACCCGGTGCGCGACCGGCTGGAACGCCTGCGCGGCAGCTGGGACGGCGAGAAGCGCTGCGCGACCTGGCTGCAGCGCGCCTGCATGGCCGAGGATGAGCCGGATGCGGACACGCAGGCCTACCTGGCGCGCGTGGGCACCTGGCTGCTGATGGCGATGGCCGCGCGCGTGCTGCCGGTGCGCAAGGAGGGCAGCCGCGTGGTATGCGGGCCGGGCACGAAGTTCGACTACATGGTGATCTTCGAGGGCGCGCAGGGGGCACGCAAGAGCACGCTGGCCAGCGTGCTGGGCTGGGAGTACTCGGCCGACACGGGCCTGGTGATCGGCGACAAGGACAGCTACCAGAACCTGCAGGGGGTGTGGATGTACGAGTGGGGCGAGCTGGACTCGCTGAACCGCTCGGAGGTGACGCGCGTGAAGCAGTTCGTGTCGAGCCATAAGGACCGCTTCCGCGCGAGCTTCGATCGCCGGCCGAAGGACTACCCGCGCCAGGTGGTGTTCATCGGCACGACGAACGAGGAGCACTACCTGACCGACCCGACCGGCAACCGGCGCTTCTGGCCGGTGGCGGTGACGCGCGAGATCGACATCGCGTGGGTGCAGGCCAACGTGGACCAGTTGTTCGCCGAGGCGCTGACGTACGTCGACGCCGGCGAGCGCTTCCACCCGACGGCGAAGGAACAGCGCGAGCTGTTCGACCCGCAGCAGCTCGAGCGCACGGTGGACAACGCGATCGAGTCGGAGATCACGCGGGTGCTCTACGACGAGTACCAGAAGCCGGGCGTGGACGGCTGCAACTTCGCGCTGCTGCCCGAGGTCGGGATGCCGTACCTACTGCAGCGCATCGGCTACACGGTGGACAAGCAGACGGCGGTGGTGATGCGCCAGGCCAGCTCGGCGATGCGCCGGCTGGGCTGGCCGCGCCGCAAGACGAGTGCGCTGGGCAGGCCGAACGTGTACTGCCGGCCGAGGGAGTTGCCGGCCCGACTCAAGGGCGAGCCGGGCGGCAGCCATTCATCGATCAATCGCCAGCAGCCAGGCGATCAACCAGAAGGGCCCAGCGATGACTGCCCATTCTGACCAGAGAAGGCGTGGCACGCCGAAAAGGTCGGGGGCGGTCGTGGGCTCGCCTATGTAGCGGCGCGCGACCAGGCGCGCCTGGAGCCCGGCTGTCCACGTGTCCACGCACCTGCAGCGATTCCTCGACAGAGCTGAGAAGCCACCGAAGGGTCGAAGGGCGGAGCCACGCCGCAACGGCCGGGTGTCCACGGCAAAGCGCGAGCGGGCGGGGGCGCGCACACCCGCACTCGCACGCGTGAGCACCGCGCTCTTCCCAGGTGTCTATGTGAGGTGAAGGACAGATGGACAAGGAACGGAAACAGAGCTTCGACTGGGTGCCGGCACAGATGCCCGGCGTGGCCGCGCTGATGAGGGCGCGCCGGGCGAAGGACGGCGATGCGCACGTCAACGAGTGCTGGAAGCGCGGTGTGGTGCTGAAAGAGGCCGGCTGGTTCTTCGCACGCGAAGGCGCGCTGGCGGTGGGCACACCCGACCCGTCGTGGACACAGTGGCCGGAGCTCGAGGGCGTGCCGGGTGCGAACACCGGGGCGCTGCTGATGTTGCGCAACCCCGAGGTGTAAGCATGGCCAAGATTGACTGGATCGACCAGCGCCTGAACAACTGGGCACGGTGGCGGCTGGCGGCCGGCAGCGGATCGATGGCGAGCGTCAACCTCGAGGAAGCGGGCATGCCGCGTGATCCGTACGCGGACAAGCCGATCCCGATCAGCGACTGCGAGGCGAGCGAGACCGAGGAAGCGGTGCAGCGGCTGCCTGGCGATCTGCGGGTGACCGTGCTCGAGTACTACATCGGGCCCGGCGGCATGCGCCACAAGCTGGCCAGGCTGTGCTGCACCGAGCCGACGCTGTATGCACGCATCGGCCGCGCGCACCGCCAGCTGGCCGACCACTTCATGGCCAAGCGGGACAAGGCCAAGGCCGAGCGCGAGCGCA
>JANXZN010000427.1 GCA_025355545.1 Rhizobacter sp. | reverse complement strand
CTGCTCGTTGACCTGCGGCCGAAAGCCGTGCACCAGCACCAGCTTCATGCCCATGGCGTGCAGGATGGCCAGGTCCTGCACCAGCGCGTTGAGCTTGCCCGCCACGATCATCTCGCCGGTGATCGCGACGACGAACGTCTTGCCGTGATAGGCGTGGATGTGCGGCGCCACGGCGCGAAACCAGGGCACGAAGGTGTGGGGGAAGACGAGGCTCACGGCGGGTTCGATTCACTCGGGAGAACGGCGACCGCGATTCTTGCATGCGGCGCCGGGCGCACGACGCCGCATCGCGGCGTCAGGGCAGGGGCCAGGCGAGCGGATTCGTTCCCGGCGGCACCGACGGCCGCGACCAGCCAGGTGGTGTGTGCGAGAACTCGGCCGCATGGCGCAGCGCCGCCAGTTCGCCGTAGCCCGAGGCCGCGGTTTCCATCAGGCCACTGAAGTCCGGCGCCGGTGCGGCGAAACCGTTTTCGATGCGCCCGAGTGCGCGCAGCCATTGCGCGGTGCGCGCCAGCGACACGCGCACCTGCCAGCTGCCGCCCTCGCTCTGCTGGCGCAGCAGTGCGGTCTGCGCGCCGAACGCGATCAGGAAGCCGGTGGCCATGTCGAGGATCTGTACCGGCAGCGCCTTCGGCCGCGCCGCGCCCGCCGCCTGCGCCTCGGCCAGGTTGAATCCGGTCGCGCTTTGCACCAGTGAGTCGAAGCCGCGCCGCCCGGCCCACGGCCCCGACTCGCCGTAGGCCGACAGCGACACCGCGACGATGCCCGGGCGCAGCGCGGCCAGATCGCCGGGCCCGAACCCGAGCGCGGCCAGGCCGCCCGGCCGGTAGCCCTGCACGAAGACATGCGCATCGCGCAAGGCCGCGCGCAGCGCGGCGCGCCCGGCCGGCTCGCGCAGGTCGGCCAGCGCCGACAGCTTGCCGCGGCTGGTGTCGGCGATCGCCTCGATGTTCGGCAGGTGCGGTGCGTTCACCAGCAGCACGTCGGCACCGTAGGCCGCGAGCGTGCGCCCGCCGGCCGGGCCGGCCAGGATGCGCGTCAGCTCGAGCACGCGCACGCCCTGCAGCGGGCGCGCGTCGCGCGCCAATGCCGGCAGCGCCAGCGGCGGGGCTTCGCCGATCTGCTCGACATCGACCAGTGGCTGCTCGGCGACGGCCGCGCTCTGCGGGTGACGATCCCACTCGTCGAAGCTGCGCAATGCGGCGACGACCAGGCGGGCGTCCGACGCCGCCTGCTCGAAATCGAGCGCACGCCAGCCTTGCAGGGCCGCGGCGACCGCCTCGCGTGGCGTGTCGGGGCCGCGCGGCAGGCCCAGCAGGCGCAGCACGCCGTCGCGGTGGTGCGCGAAGTTCGTGTGCAGCCGGATCCAGCCGCCGCCGGCACAGGGGTACAGGCCGGCGATCTTGTCCCAGAGTTCGGGCACGCGGCCGTCGATCGAAAAGCGCGCGCTGCACTCGAGGGCCGCGCGCCGCATGTCGACCCGCACCTGCTGGCGCACGCCGTTGCGGCGGAACCCCAGCTCGGCGGCCGCGAGCGCCGCGGCGGCGACGCTGGTCTGCGCGGTGCTGCCGATCGCGAAGGACGATGGCAGCACCGGCTCCCGGCCGCTCAGCGTCAGATGCTGCAGCACCGCGGTGGGCAGGCCCGCCGCGTGCCAGATCGGCGCGAGGGCAGTCGTCATGCGCGGGATGATCGGTCGGCGCCGGTGGCGCCGTTCAGTGACTGGTGCTGCCGCCCAGGTACGCGGCCTTCACGGCCGGGTCGTCGCGCAACCTGTCGGCCGGGCCGTGCACCGAGATGCGACCGTTCTCGAGCACGTAGCCGTAGTCGGCGACGCCGAGCGCGGCGGCCGCGAACTGCTCGACCAGCAGCATCGTCACGCCTTCGCTCTTCAGGCGCTCGATGATCCTGAACACCTCGGCGACGAGGATCGGCGCCAGCCCCATCGACGGTTCGTCGAGCAGCACGACCTCGGGGTTGAGCATCACCGCGCGCGCCATCGCCAGCATCTGCTGCTCGCCGCCCGACAGCGTGCCGGCGAGTTGCTCGCGCCGCTCCTTCAGGCGCGGGAAGAGTTCAAGCGCGCGCTCGAGGTCGGCGGCCACGTCGCCCTTCGGCCGGCTGCCGGTCAGGCGCGGGAACGCGCCGAGGATCAGGTTGTCGGTCACCGTCATGGTGGCGAACACGCGCCGGCCCTCGGGCGAGTGCGCGAGGCCGAGCTTGGCGAAGTGGTACGACTCCATGCCCTCGATGCGCTTGCCGTTCAGCGAGATCTCGCCCGCGGTCGGCGCGATCATCCCCGAGACCGCACGCATCGTCGTCGTCTTGCCGGCGCCGTTCGAGCCGATCAGCGTGACGACCTTGCCCTTGGGCACGTCGATCGAGATGCCGTGCAGGACCTGCACCTTGCCGTAGCCGGCGAAAAGATTATTGATGGTCAGCATTTGGTCAAGCCCCGGTTCAAGCCGCTGTCCCGCCAAGATAGGCTTCGATCACTTTCTCGTCGGCCTGCACCTTGGCCGGGTCACCCTCGGCGATCTTCTGGCCGAAGTCGAGCACCGAGACGGTGTCGCACATGCTCATCACCACGTCCATGTGGTGCTCGATCAGGATCACCGTCACGCCGTGCTCGCGGATCTTGCGGATGAAGCTGATCAGCTCCTTGATGTCCGGCGCGGTCAGGCCGGCGGCGGGCTCGTCGAGCAGCAGCAATTGCGGGTCGAGCGCCAGCGCACGGGCGATCTCGAGCAGGCGCTGCTTGCCATAGGGCAGGTTGCGCGCTTCCTCGTGCGCCAGCGCCGCCAGACCAACAAACTTGAGCAGTGCCATGCCGCGCGCAGTGGCTTGCAGGTTTTCGCGCTTGTAGCGAGGCAGGTGCAGCGACACGTCGAGCAGGTTGGAGTCGAAGGTATGGTGCAGGCCGACCATCACGTTTTGCAAGGCCGTCATCTCGCCGAACAACTGCACGTTCTGAAACGTCCGCGCGATGCCCGACAGCGCGATGTCGGACGAGGTGCGCCCGACCAACGACTTGCCGGCGAACGTGAGCGCGCCGGCAGTGGGCACGTAGATGCCGGTCAGCACATTCATCATCGTGCTTTTGCCTGAGCCGTTCGGTCCGATCAGGCCGTGGATGGTGCCGCGTCGGACGCTCAGGTCGACGTTGTTCAACGCCTTCAGGCCGCCGAACTGCATCAGCACGCCGGTGGCGCTGAGCAATTCGCCCGCGCCGGCCTTCGCCGTCGACAACGCATCGCTGACGGCGGGCAGGTGGCTCGCATCCTCGCTCTCGGCATCGTCGGTCGGGCGTGTCCGCAGGTTCAACGCGTTGCGCACGAAGCCGACGATGCCGTCCTGCAGGTAGTAGACGACGAACAGCATGATCACGCCGAAGATCGACAGCCGCCAGTCGGTCATCGTCTGCAGCCAGAACGACAGGCCGGCCAACGCGACGCTGCCGACCACCGGAATCGCCATCTGCTTGACCGTGGTGCGGTCCTTGCGGATGCCGATCAGCGCGGTCGCCAGCACCAGCAGCGCCAGCCCGACCGAGACGTAGCGGAACAGCACGACGTCGTCGAGCAGCTTGGGCAACAGCACGATGATGGCAGCGCCGAGCATCGCGCCGATGCGGCTCTTGCGCCCGCCCATGATGACCGCGAGCAGAAACAACACGGTCAGCTCGAAGTTGTAGGTGTTGGGCGAGATGTACTGCTCGGAGTAGGCATACAGGCTGCCGGCCAGGCCGGCGAAGCCGGCGCTGATCACGAACGCATAGACCTTGTAGCGGTACACCGACACGCCCATGCAGTCGGACGCGACCGGGCTGCCGCGCAGCGCCTCGAACGCGCGTCCGAGGTGGGAGCGCAAGATGCGGTGCACGACGACCAGCGACAGGATCAGAAGTACCGCGACCAGCCAGAAGAACTCGCGCTCGTCGAGCTGGTGCCCGAGCAGCGGCGGCTTGGTCAGCTTGATGCCCATCGGCCCGGAGGTCAGGAAGTCCATCTCGTTGATCAGGATCTGCACGATGGTCCCGAACGCCAGCGTCACCATCGCGAGGTACGGGCCGGTGACACGCAATGCGGGCAGCGCCAGCAGCGCGCCGAAGATCGCGGTGACGCCGACCGCGGCGACCAGTGCGACCAGCAGCGGCGCGCCGAGCTTGGTCACCAGCACGCCGGCGGTGTACGCGCCGACGCCGAACAGGCCGGCGTGGCCGAGCGACACCTGCCCGGTGTAGCCGACCACGATGTCCAGCCCGAACAGCACGATCGCGTAGATCATGATGGTCTCGAGCAGGTGGATGTAGTACGGGTTCGTGATGCCGACCGGGAACAGCAGCAGCGCCGCGAAGCCGACGACGTACACGAGAAGGTGGCTGCGTTTCATCGGGGTCACACCTTCTTGATGGCGGTCTTGCCGAACAGGCCCTGCGGGCGCACCGCCAGCACGATCAGCAGCAGCACGAGGCCGGGCACGTCCTTGTAGCCGGTGCTGAGGTAGAAGCCGGTCGTGGTCTCGGCGATGCCCAGGATGATGCCGCCGACGATGATGCCCATGCCGCTGGTCAGCCCGCCGATGATCGCGACCGCGAACGCCTTCAGGCCGAGCACCGCGCCCATGGTCGCGCCGGTGAGCGTCAGCGGCGCGATCAGCACGCCGGCGAAGGCCGCGGTCAGTGACGACAGCGCGTACGAGAACGTGATCACCAGGCCGGTGTTGATGCCCATCAGCTTGGCCGCGTCGCGGTCGTTGAAGGTCGCGACCACGGCCTTGCCGTAGATCGTCTTGCGGTTGAAGAACTCGACCGCCAGCATCATCAACACCGCACCGACGACGACCAGCACCTCCATCGGCAGCACGTTGGCGCCGAGAAAATGCAGCGGCGATTCGGGCAGCGGCGACGGGAACTTCAGGTCGTCGCGGCCCCAGACGTTCTCGGCCACGTTCTTGAAGATGATGCCCAGCGCGATGGTCGACATGATCCAGCCGAACTCCGACTTGATCTTGATCGCCGGGCGCACGCCGATGCGTTCGACCAGCGCGCCCTGGAACGCGCCGAACAGGCACACCAGCGGGATCAT
>JANXZN010000347.1 GCA_025355545.1 Rhizobacter sp. | reverse complement strand
CAGGCCTTGTGCGCAACGCCGAGCCAGGTTCCTCGTGCCGGTGCGTGCGGCCCGAGTTTAGGCGCGGCTCCTGCGGGTTTGTACTGGCACATGGATTGCATGCGTTCTGCCCGAAGGTCAACGGCGACCTTCTCGAACATCGATGGATCCGGCCAGCGGCGGCCGGGTCTGCGCGCGCCCGCCCGTCCGGCACGCGCCAGGCGTCCTTTCGGCCCGGCCGCGCCCCGGCTCCCGAAACCCGGCATCTGCGGGTGCACACCGCCCTCGGTGGGTGCAGCGCAGGCCCCGATCCGACCTTCGCCTTCCCCAGCTTCCACGAGACCGCCATGAACCCGAACAGCCATCCGACTCCGCGCATCGACCTCGGCCGCCGCAGCCTGATCAAGGCCGCCGCGGCCACCGGTGCCGCCGGCCTCGTGCCGGGGTTGCACACGGCGGTGTACGCGCAGGGCTCCGACAAGCCCGAAAAGGAAGAGGTCCGCATCGGCTTCATCCCGCTGACCGATTGCGCCTCGGTCGTGATGGCCTCGGTGCTGGGCTTCGACAAGAAGTACGGCGTGAAGATCGTGCCGAGCAAAGAGGCCTCGTGGGCCGGCGTGCGCGACAAGCTCGTCAACGGCGAACTCGACATGGCCCACGTGCTGTACGGCCTGATCTACGGCGTGCACCTGGGCACGGCCGGCCCGAAGAAGGACATGGCCGTGCTGATGAACCTGAACAACAACGGCCAGGCGATCACCTTGTCGAAGGCGCTGGCCGACAAGGGCGCGGTCGACGGACCGTCGCTCGCCAGGACGATGGCGAAGGAAAAGCGCGAGTACACCTTCGCCGGCACCTTTCCGACCGGCACCCACGCGATGTGGATGCACTACTGGCTCGCCGCGTCGGGCATCAACCCGCTGAGCGGCGCGAAGCTGATCACGGTGCCGCCGCCGCAGATGGTGGCGAACATGCGCGTCGGCAACATGGACGGCTTCTGCGTCGGCGAGCCCTGGGGCCAGCGCGCGATCATCGACGGCATCGGTGTCACCGCGATCACCACGCAGGACATCTGGAAGGACCACCCCGAGAAGACGCTCGGCACCACCGCCGAGTTCGTCAAGAAGAACCCGAACACCTGCCGCGCCGTGATGATGGCCGTGCTCGAGGCCGGCCGCTGGATCGACGCGAGCCTGGCCAACAAGATGAAGATGGCCGACACCGTGGCCGAGAAGAGCTACATCAACACCAGCGTCGACGCGATCAACCAGCGCATCCTGGGCCGCTACCAGAACGGCATGGGCAAGACCTGGGACGACCCGAACCACATGAAGTTCTTCAACGACGGCGCGGTCAATTTCCCGTACCTGTCCGACGGCATGTGGTTCCTGACCCAGCACAAGCGCTGGGGGCTGATCAAGGAACACCCCGACTACCTCGCGGTGGCCAGGCAGATCAACCAGATCGATCTGTACCGGCAGGTCGCCGGCGCGCTGAAGATCAGCGTGCCGAAGGATCCGCTACGCACCAGCAAGCTGATGGACGGCGTGGTCTGGGACGGCAGGGACCCGAAGAAGTACGCCGACAATTTCGCGATCAAGGCCTGAAGGAGATTCGTCATGGTCAGCGCCGTCTTCCACACCTCGCTCGATACTCAGGCGCCGGCCAAGGCCGCGCCGGCGGTCGTTCCCGTCAAATCCAGGCCGATCGTGGCGGCGGTCGAGCCGCCCAATCCGGCCAAGCCCGGCTTCGACTGGCGCGGCCTGCTGATGAAGGTCGTGCCGCCGATCGTCGGCATCGCGGTGCTGATCGGCATCTGGGCGATCGCGACCATGAACAGCGCGACGTTCCCGACGCCGGCCGCGACCTTCGCCGAGGCCGTCAAGGTGTTCGCCGACCCGTTCTACCGCAACGGCCCGAACGATCAGGGCATCGGCTGGAACATCCTGTTCTCGCTCGAGCGCGTCGCGGTCGGCTTCGGCCTGGCGGCGCTGGTGGGCATCCCGGCCGGTTTCATGATCGGCCGCTTCACGCTGCTCGACAACATGGTCTCGCCACTGATCAGTCTGCTGCGGCCGGTCTCGCCGCTGGCCTGGCTGCCGATCGGGCTGCTGGTGTTCAAGGCCGCGAACCCGGCCGCGATCTGGACCATCTTCATCTGCTCGATCTGGCCGATGATCATCAACACTGCGGTCGGCGTGCAGCGCGTGCCGAGCGACTACATCAATGTCGCGCGCGTGCTGAGCCTGTCCGAGTGGAAGGTCTTCACCAAGATCCTGTTCCCGGCGGTGCTGCCCTACACGCTGACCGGCGTGCGCCTGAGCGTGGGCACCGCGTGGCTGGTGATCGTCGCGGCCGAGATGCTGACCGGCGGCGTCGGCATCGGCTTCTGGGTCTGGGACGAATGGAACAACCTGAACGTCAAGCACATCCTGATCGCGATCCTCGTGATCGGCGTGGTCGGGCTGCTGCTCGAATGGGCGCTGATCTCGATCGCCAGGCGCTTCAGTTACGACGATGTCTGAAGGGATGAACATGAGCATTTTGTCGAAGCAGTGTTTGCGGGCCGGGCGCCGGGCCGCTCCCAAGCCGGCCCGCATCCCCTCGGGGGATCGGCCGACGTACCCGTCTGACGCGGGGCTTCAATGAACAACTTCATCGAAGTACAGAACGCCGAGATGGTCTTCATCACGAAGAAGGGCCGCTTCCACGCGCTGCGCGCGATCGACCTCGCCGTCGCGAAGGGCGAGTTCGTCACGCTGATCGGGCACTCGGGCTGCGGCAAGTCGACCCTGCTGAACCTGATTGCCGGGCTGACCCTGCCCACCAGCGGCGTGCTGCTGTGCGACAACCGCGAGATCGCGGCGCCCGGGCCCGAACGCGGTGTGGTGTTCCAGAACCACTCGCTGCTGCCGTGGCTGAGCTGTTTCGAGAACGTGCACCTGGCGGTCGAGCGCGTCTTCGGTGCGACCGAATCGAGCGCCCAGTTGCGCGCGCGCACGCTCGCGGCACTCGAGCTCGTCAACATGGGGCATGCGGTGCACAAGCGGCCGAACGAGATTTCCGGCGGCATGAAGCAGCGCGTGGGCATCGCGCGAGCCCTGGCGATGGAGCCGAAGGTGCTGCTGCTGGACGAACCCTTCGGTGCGCTCGATGCGCTGACCCGCGCGCATCTGCAGGACGAGCTGCTGAAGATCGTCGCGCGCACGAAGAGCACCGTCGTGATGGTCACGCACGATGTCGACGAGGCGGTGCTGCTGTCGGACCGCATCGTGATGATGACGAACGGCCCGGCCGCGACCATCGGCGAGATCCTGAGCGTCGACCTGCCGCGCCCGCGCAACCGCGTCGAGCTCGCCGAGGACACCCGCTACACGCACCTGCGCAAAGAGGTGCTCGACTTCCTGTACACGCGCCACGGGCACGTCGAGAAGGCAGCCTGACGGGGCCGGGCCGACATCGCCCCAGCCCGATCGCCTGCAGGCGATCGGTCGTTCGCCAGGCACCGATTCGCGCGCAGGCGCGACGCCGTGTCCGGGCTCACCCCATCAGCACCTGCATGCTGTGCTCGTACCGGTCCGTCAGCTGTTCGAACAGCGCCAGCAGCGCTTCGCTGGATTCGCGCAGCGCCTGCAGGCCGGCCGCACTGCGGACCTGCTTGCTGGCCTGCAGCAGCGTGGCCCACGCCGTGTCGGCGGCGTCCAGCGCGGCGCGGATCTCGCGGGTGCCGAGCGGGATCGTGCGCAGGTAGTCCATGGCCTGCTCGAACGCCACGGCCGTCTGGTCAAGGTCGTCGCGCGTGCGCTGCGCCGCCTCGCCGGTCAGCAGCAAGCCGAGCAGCGCCTGCTTCGCGAAGCGCTGCGACCACATGCGCTGCCGGCCCGAGACGTTGATGACGTGCAGCGTCGTCACCAGCCCGGCGGTCTCGAGGTGGCGCGTCAGCTGGTCGGCCTGCAGCAGCAGCTGCTCGGCGCGGCGGTCGAGTTCGACCAGCTGCGCCGTCGGCAGCGAAGGCGCGGCGACGAGCTCGCGCAGCGGTGGCCACGCGGCTTCGACCGCTTCGAGCAGGTCGCCGAAGGTGGCCTTCGACAGGCTCTTGCCGAGCGCGGCGATGTTGGCGTCGGTCTGCGCGATCGAATCGGCCAGCAGCGCGTCGTCGGGCGTCGACGCGGGCGCCGCGAGCCGCAGCGCGCACAGCTTCACGAGCCGCTGCGCCAGCATGCGCAGCTTGCCGGCACGGTTCACCGCGTCGGCGTAGTGGGCCGCCGAGATCACCTGCTGCGAGACCTGCCCGACGCGCCGGTTGCTGTGCATCGAGGCCGTGCGCAGCACGCGGAACGCCTCTTCCTCCGAGACCTGGCGTGCACGCATCAGGATGCCCTTGGCGCGATCGACCAGCTTGCGCTCGTCGAAGCGCTGGCCGAGCGCGGCGAGCTCGCCGCGCAGCGCGCGCTCGCTGCGGAACCGCGCCTCGGCCAGATGCAGCACCGAGCGCAGCCGGTTCAGGCCGTAGCCGTTGACGACGTAGGCATGGATGCCCGCGCGCAGCGAGCGCTCGATCTTCGCGGCGTCCGGGTCGCTGGTGAAGATCGCGACGGCGCGCGGCGCGGTCGCGGCGAGCTGCGCGCAGGCCTCGAACAGGGCGTCGTCGGGGCTCAGCGCGTGGCCGACGACGAGGTCGGGCGCGAGCCGGATCGCCTCATGCACCAAGTTGCTGCACGACGCCGCACCAAGCACGTGAATGCCGACCGCGGCCAGATCGGCCGCCAGGTCGGGCGCGCCAGGCGCGGCGCCGTCAAGAACGAGGACGGACTTCATGGCGGGGCGCGGGCGGCGAGGGTGATCGGTCGGGCATGGGCGGCAGCGTTGCAAGGACCGAACCACGCTGGCGCTGCGATCGCGACCGCGCGCCGCTGGCATGCGCTTTGCGAGGGACTCGGCAGGTGCGACGCTGCACCGCTTCGCCCGCCGCCGCGCGGTCGCGCTCACAACGCCGTGAGCTTGCGGCAGCGCCGATCCGCCCCGCCGATCGTGCTGTCCGTTCCTGCCTGCGCCTGCCCGCGCCGGGAATCCGTCCTTCCTCCCCCTTTGTTTTGTTCGCCGCACCCGCGGCACGTCTGGAGCGCTCGTCGATGAAAAAGCTGAAGCTCGTGATGGTCGGCAACGGCATGGCCGGCGTGCGCACACTCGAGGAGCTGCTGAAGATCGCGCCCGATCTGTACGAGATCACCGTGTTCGGTGCCGAGCCGCACCCGAACTACAACCGCATCCTGCTCAGCCCGGTGCTGGCCGGCGAGCAGACGCTGGACGAGATCGTGCTGAACCCGCTGTCCTGGTACGCAGAGCACGGCATCACGCTGCACCTGGGCAGGAAGGTCGTCGACGTGAACCGCCGCCAGCGCACCGTAACCGCCGACGACGGCACGCAGGCATCCTATGACCGGCTGCTGATCGCGACCGGCTCGAACCCCGTCGTGCTGCCGGTGCCGGGCAAGGACCTGACCGGCGTGATCGCCTACCGCGACATCGCCGACACCAACGCGATGATCGCCACCGCCCGCACCCACAAGCACGCGGTCGTGATCGGCGGCGGGCTGCTCGGGCTCGAAGCCGCGAACGGCCTGATGCTGCGCGGCATGCAGGTGACGGTGGTGCACATCATGCCGTGGCTGATGGAGCGCCAGCTCGACGACGTGGCGGCGCGCATGCTGCAGAAGTCGCTCGAAGACCGCGGCCTGAAGTTCATGATCGGCGCGCAG
Organism: Rhizobacter sp.; assembly: GCA_025355545.1. GTDB lineage: Bacteria > Pseudomonadota > Gammaproteobacteria > Burkholderiales > Burkholderiaceae_C > LMDS01. Next base: position 2,455 of record JANXZN010000347.1, on the reverse strand, counting down.
ACCCAGGCCTTGATCGGCGACGCGGACGACGGCAAGGCCGGCCGCGTGAGGGCGGTCCGGTTCAAGGACGGCAGCGAGATTCCGGCCGACCTGGTCGTGATGGCGGCGGGCATCCGCCCGAACGTCGAGCTGGCCGAGAAGATCGGCCTGCACTGCCAGCGCGGCATCGTCGTCACCGACACCATGCAGACCGTCACCGACCCGCGCATCTACTCGATCGGCGAATGCGCGGCGCACCGCGGCGTCGCCTACGGCCTGGTCGCACCGCTGTTCGAGCAGGCCAAGGTCTGCGCGACGCACCTGGGCGAGTTCGGCATCGGCCGCTACCTCGGGTCCCTGACCTCGACCAAGCTGAAGGTCACCGGCATCGACCTGTTCTCGGCCGGCGACTTCATGGGCGGCGCGGGCAGCGAGGAGATCGTGCTCAGCGACCCCTACGGCAGCGTCTACAAGAAGCTGGTCGTCAGAGACGACATCCTGATCGGCGCCTGCCTGTACGGCGACACGGCCGACGGCTCGTGGTACTTCGACATGGTGCGCGAGCGCAAGAACGTCGCGGCGATCCGCGAGCACCTGATGTTCGGCCAGGCGCACCTCGGCGACACCGGCCACGCCGGCAACAGCCTCGCCTCCGGCCTGCCCGACACCGCCGAGGTCTGCGGCTGCAACGGCGTCAAGAAGGGCGCGATCGTCAAGGCGATCCGCGAGCAGGGCCTGTTCACGCTCGACGAGGTGCGCAAGTGCACCAAGGCCAGCGCCTCGTGCGGCTCGTGCACCGGCCTGGTCGAGCAGATCCTGATGGCCACGGCCGGCGCCGGCTACTCGGCCGCACCGAAGATGAAGGCGGTGTGCGGCTGCACCGACGCGAACCACGGCCAGGTGCGCGACGCGATCCGCGAACGGCACCTGCTGACCATCGCCGAGGTTTACGCGCAGCTGAACTGGCGCACCCCGAACGGCTGCGCGAGCTGCCGCCCGGCGATCAACTACTACCTGATCAGCAGCTGGCCGCACGAGGCGCTGGACGACCCGCAGTCGCGCTTCATCAACGAGCGCGCCCACGCCAACATCCAGAAAAACGGCACCTTCTCGGTGGTGCCGCGCATGTGGGCCGGCGAGACCAGCGCGGCCGAACTGCGGCGCATCGCCGACGTGGTCGACAAGTTCAAGATCCCGACCGTCAAGGTCACCGGTGGCCAGCGCATCGACCTGCTCGGCGTCAAGAAGGAAGACCTGCCCGCGGTCTGGAAGGACCTGGGCATGCCGTCGGGCCACGCCTACGGCAAGACCCTGCGCACCGTGAAGACCTGCGTCGGCAGCGAGTGGTGCCGCTTCGGCACGCAGGACTCGACGCGCATGGGCAAGGAACTCGAGCGCGCGCTCTGGCGCATGTACGCGCCGCACAAGGTCAAGCTCGCGGTCAGCGGCTGCCCGCGCAACTGCGCCGAATCGGGCATCAAGGACGTCGGCATCATCGGTGTCGACTCCGGCTGGGAGATCTACGTTGCCGGCAACGGCGGCATCAAGACCGATGTCGCGCAGTTCCTCTGCAAGGTCGCGACGCACGCAGAGGTGCTCGAGGTCTCGGCCGCGTTCCTGCAGCTTTACCGCGAGGAAGGCTGGTACCTGGAGCGCACCGTTCACTACGTCGGCCGGGTCGGGCTCGACCACGTGAAAGCGAAGGTGCTCGACGACGCCGCGAACCGACAAGCACTCGCCGCGCGGCTGCGCTTCGCGCTCGACGGCCTGCCCGACCCGTGGTTCGAGTTCGACAAGGCTGCGGTCGACGTGCGGCAGTTCGAAGCCCTGACCGTCTAGGAGAGACGACATGCCCGAATGGAAAACGCTGTGTCGTCTCGAAGACATCCCGAAGCTCGGCGCGCGCCGCGTCACGCGCGCGAGCGGCGGCGACGTCGCGGTGTTCCGCACCGCCGACGACAAGGTCTTCGCGCTGCTCGATCGCTGCCCGCACAAGGGCGGCCCGCTGTCGCAGGGCATCGTGTTCGGCGAGAGCGTCGCCTGCCCGCTGCACAACTGGACCATCGGCCTTCACGACGGCTGCGCCGCGGCGCCCGACGTCGGCTGCGTGCGCAAGTTCAGCGTCAGGCTCGACGGCGAGCTGGTCTCGCTCGATCTCGACGAGCTGAACGGCGTCGTGCCCGAAACCGAACCCGCCAAGGCGCTGGCGTGAACGAGACCCGCTCGACCTGCCCGTACTGCGGCGTGGGTTGCGGCGTGATCATCGAGACCGAAGGCGGGCAGATCACCGGCGTGCGCGGCGACCCCGAACACCCGGCGAACTTCGGGCGCCTGTGCAGCAAGGGCAGCACGCTGCACCTCACCGCCACCGCCGAGGTCCGCCGCTTCGACCGCCTGCTGCAGCCGACCTGGCGCGAAGCCCGCGACAAAGCGCCGCAGCCGATCGAATGGAACGACGCGATGGGCCGGCTCGCCG
>JANXZN010000329.1 GCA_025355545.1 Rhizobacter sp. | reverse complement strand
GGGTTCTCATCGACCGATCACGCTCAATACACCCCGAGCGTCACGCAATGACAGTCAAGACACTCGTTGACCCCGGAAAACAGCGTCAAGATGGCCCATCAGGCCATACAGTGGTCGATGCGTGAAATATGCGGGCTAGCGATAGAACGCTTCCACCTGGCCCTTCAGCTTGACCAGCAGCGGGTGCCCCTTGCGATCCAGCGCACGACCGGCGGGCACCTTGATCCAGCCCTCGCTGATGCAGTATTCCTCGACGTCGAACCGCTCCTTGCCGTTGATCCGGATGCCGATCTCGTGCTCGAACACCGCCGCGACGTGGTGCGGGCTCTTCGAGTCGACCGACAAGCGGTCGGGCAGCGGGGGCTTGACGGGACTAGGGTCCATGAGGGCAGGGCGATGAAGGTGGCGCAGCCGGCATTGTCCGGCATCAGACAGGCGCTGTGGCTACGCGACCCGTTGCAGCAACTGCGCCAGCACCGCCACCGCGATCAGTTCGGGCTCCTTGCCCGTGATGCCCTCGACGCCGATCGGGCAGGTCATGCGCGCGATCGCCTGCGGCGCAATGCCGCGCTGCTCGAAGCGGTGGATGAAGCGCTGGCGCTTGGTCTTCGAGCCGATCAGCCCGAGGAAGCCGAAGTCGCCGCGCCGCAGGATCGCCTCGGTGATGCGCAGATCGAGGTCGTGGTTGTGCGTCAGCACGAGGTAGAACGCGCCGGCGGGGGCCTGCCGCACCTCGCCCTCGACGGCGTCGACGCAGACGCGGCGGATGTGCTCCGGCCACGGCGTGCCCAGGTTGGTCGCGGCCGGGAACTCCTCTTCGCGCTCGTCGATCCAGTCGACGCTCACGTCCAGCGTGGCCAGCAGCGTCGCGATCGCGCGGCCGACGTGGCCGGCGCCGTAGAGCTGCAGCCGGAACCGCGGCGGGTTCTGCGGCCAGCGCGCCAGCGCCTGCGCGTCGAGCGCGTGGTAGGCCAGCGTGACCGCGCCGCCGCAGCACTGGCCGAGCGCCGGGCCGAGCGGGAAGTGCTCGGTGTGCGGCGCGAGTTCGCGCGTGCGCAGCATCTCTCGCGCCCTGGCGATCGCCTTCAGTTCGAGGTGGCCGCCGCCGACCGTGCCGACCGCCTCGGCGGCCGACACCAGCATCCGCGTTCCGGCCTCGCGCGGCGCCGAGCCGAGCGCCTGCGTCACCTCGACGACGACGGCGCCGCGGCCTGCGGCCAGCCAGCGCTGCGCCGTGTCGTGTGTGTGCCGGTTCATCGGGGTCTCGCCGGGCCGCCCCGAGAGGCCCCGCGTTCCCTTGGGGGGCATGAGCGAAGCGAGGTGGGGGTTTCCATCAGCCGGTCTGGACCGCGGTGATCGCGCGCAGGATCGCTTCGCTCGTCGCCGGGGCCGTCAACGGCGGATCGATCTTGTGGCCGCCCGCGGCCGACACCGCATCGCGGATCGCGAAGAACACCGAGAACGGCAGCAGCAGCGGCGGTTCGCCCACGGCCTTGCTGCGGTGAATGCTGTCCTCGACGTTCCGGCCCTCGTAGAGCTTGACGTTGAACACCGGCGGGCAGTCGTTCGCGGTCGGGATCTTGTAGGTGCTGGGCGCGTGGGTCGTCAGCTTGCCCGCATTTTTCGTCCCATCATTCGGGTGCCACACCAGCTCTTCGGTGGTCAGCCAGCCCATGCCCTGGATGAACGCGCCTTCGATCTGGCCGATGTCGATCGCCGGGTTCAGCGATCGGCCGGCGTCGTGCAGGATGTCGGCGCGCAGCAGCTTCCATTCGCCGGTGAGCGTGTCCACGACGACCTCGCTGACGGCCGCGCCGTAGGCGAAGTAGTAGAACGGGCGGCCGAACATCTTGTCCTTGTCCCAGCTCAGCCCCGGCGTCGCGTAGAAGCCGTCGGACCAGAGCTGCACGCGGTCGAGATAGCCCTGCGCGACGACCGCGCTGAAGGGCAGCGATTTGCCGTTGACCTGTACCTTGTCGTTGGCGAACCTCACGTCTTCGGCGCGGCCGCCGTGGTGCGAGGCGATGCAGGCGGCGAGCCGCTCGCGGATCTGGCGCGCCGCGTCCTGCGCGGCCTTGCCGTTCAGGTCGGCGCCGGTCGAGGCTGCGGTGGCCGAGGTGTTCGCGACCTTCTGGGTGTCGGTCGCGGTCACGCGCACCGCCTCGAAGCTGACGCCGAGCTCGTGCGCGACGACCTGCGCGACCTTGGTGTTCAGGCCCTGGCCCATCTCGGTGCCGCCATGGTTCACCAGGATCGAGCCGTCGTTGTAGACGTGCACCAGCGCGCCGGCCTGGTTGAAGTGCTTGACGTTGAACGAGATGCCGAACTTCAGCGGTGCCAGCGCGATGCCGCCCTTGAGCACCGGGCTCGCGGCGTTGAACTGCGCGACGCCCTCGCGCCGCGCGCGGTAGTCGCTGCTCGCCTCGAGCTCGGCGGTCAGCTCGTGAATGATGTTGTCGGCCACGACCTGGCCGTAGGGCGTGACGTTGCGCTCGTCCTTGCCGTAGAAGTTGGCGCGCCGCACTTCGAGCGGGTCGCGGCCCAGCGCACGCGCGATCGTGTCGAGGATGTTCTCGATCGCGATCGCGCCCTGCGGCCCGCCGAAGCCGCGGAACGCGGTGTTGCTCTGCGTGTTGGTCTTGCCGGAGTAGCCGTGCATCGCGACCTCGGGCAGCCAGTAGGCGTTGTCGAAGTGGCACAGCGCCCGCGTCATCACCGGGCCCGACAGGTCGGCCGAATGGCCCGCGCGCGAGACCATCGCGATCTCGGCGCCGAGCACGCGGCCTTCGTCGTCGTAGCCGACCTCGTACTGGTACCAGAAGCAGTGGCGCCGGCCGGTGATCAGGAAGTCGTCGTCGCGGTCCAGCCGCAGCTTGACCGGGCGCTCGAGCTTTGCCGCGGCCACCGCCGCGACGCAGGCGAACAGCGCCGACTGCGACTCCTTGCCGCCGAAGCCGCCGCCCATGCGCCTGCATTCCACCTGCACTTCGTTGGCGTGCAGGTGCAGCGCATGCGCGATGAGGTGCTGCATCTCGCTCGGGTGCTGGGTCGAGCAGTGCACGTGCATGCCGCCGCCCTCGACGGGACACGCATAGCTGATCTGGCCTTCGAGGTAGAACTGTTCCTGGCCGCCGACCTCGAGCGTGCCCTCGAGCGAACGCGGCGCGCGTGCGATCGCCGCCTGCGCGCCGCCCGGTCGGCTCTCGCGGATCAGGTGCATGGGCGGCAGCACGTACTGGCCCTCGGCGTGCGCCTGCTGCGGCGTCAGCACCGGCGGCCGGGCTTCGATCGTCAGCACGTCCCCGGCCTTCGCGGCGGCACGGCGCGCGGCGTCGCGCGTCTCGGCGATCACCGCGAAGACGGGCTGGCCGATGTAGCGGATTTCGCCCCACGACGAGCCATCGTCGTGCTCGACGATGGGGCACAGGATCGGATCGTCATGCACGATCGAGCCGCAATCGTTCGGCCCCGGAATGTCGGCCGCCGACAGCACCGCGACGACGCCGGGCAGCGCACGGATCGCGTCCAGCGTCATGGCCGTGAGCCGGCCGTTCGCCACCGGCGCCAGGCCGAGCGCGCAGTGCAGGGTGCCGGCGAGCTCGGGCAGGTCGTCGATGTAGGTCGCCTCGCCGGCCACGTGCAGGTGCGCCGACTCGTGCGCCCGGCTGATGCCCACACGCGCGCCGGCGGCGGCGGCGATCGCCTCCGCGCCTTCGTCGATGCGCGCGGCGGCGTTCTTCGAATAGTCGGCGAAGGCCTCAAAGGGTTGCAGCAGCAGGGCGTCGATCGGCTTGTTCATCGTGTCGTCCTCTCAAGCGGCCGCGGCGGATCGGGTCTGGTGCGGCATCACGCTGAACACGCTGGTCGCGCCGGCGCCGAGCGGATTCTCGACGCGCGTCTCGAGCCAGAAGCGCTGCAGCAGGTTCTGCGCGACCTGCAGCCGGTATGCAGCGCTGGCGCGCATGTCCGACAGCGGCTTGAAGTCCTGCGCGAGCGCGGCCTTGGCGGCGGCCACGGTGGCCTGGGTCCAGGGCTGGCCGACCAGTGCCGCCTCGGCCCGCGCGGCGCGCTTCACGGTCGCGGCCATGCCGCCGTAGGCCAGGCGCACGCTCTCGACCACGCCGCCGTCGAGTTCGATCGCCAGGCCCGCGCAGACGGCCGAGATGTCGCAGTCGAAGCGCTTGCTGATCTTGTAGGCGCGCAGCTGGCGTGAGCTGACCCCGAGCGGCACCGCGATGCTCTGCAGGAACTCGCCCGGTTCCATCTGGTTCTTCATGTAGTCGAGGTAGAACTCGGTCAGCGGCATGCGGCGCACGCGCGCGCCCTTGCGCAATTCGACAGCCGCGTCCAGCGCCATCAGCACCGGCGCCGAGTCGCCGATCGGCGAGCCGTTCGCGACATTGCCGCCCATCGTGCCGGCGTTGCGAATCGGCGGCGACGCGAAGCGCAGCCAGACGTCGGTCAGGTCCGGAAAGCGCTTCGCGAGCGCCGCGAACGCCGCTTCGAGCGAGGCGCCGGCGCCGATGTGCAGTTCACTGCGGTTGTCAACGCGGCGTTCCTCGATGTGCTTCAGCTCATCGACCTCGCCGACGTAGAGGATGTCGCCGAGCGAGCGGAACTGCTTGTTGACCCACAGGCCGACGTCGGTCGAGCCGGCCAGCAGTTGCGCGCCCGGATGCGCCTCGCGCAGCGCCGCGAGTTCGTCCAGCGTCGTCGGCGCGAAAAAAAGTTCGGTGCTGCCGGTCGCGGCGTAGCTGAAGCTCGTGCCGGTCGACAGCTGCCGCAGCGCGGCGAGCACGGGCGCGGTGTCCAGCGCCACCGGCGGCAGGTCGAACATGCGCTGGCCGGCGTCGAGGATGGGGCGGTAGCCGGTGCAGCGGCACAGGTTGCCCGAGAGCTCGTCGGCGAGCTGCTGGCGCGTCGGCTGCGTGCCGCAGGCGCGGCCGTGTTCGTAGGCCGACCACAGCGACATCACGAAGCCCGGCGTGCAGAAGCCGCACTGCGAGCCGTGGCACTCGACCATCGCCTGCTGCACTGGATGCAGCTTGTCATTTCTCACCGGGTGCAGCTCGTCATTTCTCACCGGGCGCAGCTCGTCATTCCCGACCGGGTGCAGCGCGTCGGCATTCATCGCCTTCAGGTCTTCCACCGTGAACAGCGCCTTGCCGTCCAGCGTCGGCAGGAACTGGATGCAGGCGTTCACGGTCTTCAGGCTCAGCCCGCGCACCGCCGCCGGGTCGCCCGGCGCGGCGGTCTCGCCGATCACCACGGTGCAGGCGCCGCAGTCGCCCTCGTTGCAGCCCTCCTTGGTGCCGGTGCAGCGCGCGTCCTCGCGCAGCCAGTCGAGCACGCTGCGGGTCGCGGCGGCGTCTCTGACCTCGACCACCGCGCCGCGGTGGAAGAAGCGGATCGGGCGGCTGGTCACGGGGTCGGACATGGACGGGCTTCGTGGGAGTCGGTGGATACCCGAAACTTAGTCGCTTCCGGTCGCCGGGGTATAGAGTGAAAAGCATATTGCCTATGGAGCAGCGCGTATGACACAGCGATTGGAGTCCGACAAGATCGAGCTCTACCTCATCCGGGTGTTGAAGACCTTGATCACCGAACGCAGTGTCTCCCGGGCCGCGATGCGCTTGCAAAGCACGCAGCCCGCCGTGAGTGCCCAGCTGAAACGGCTGCGCGCACTGACGGGCGACCCGTTGCTGGTGCGCGTCGGCAACAACATGGCGCCCACCGACACCGCGCTGCGCCTGCTCGACCCGGCCACCCGGCTGCTGCAGGACGCCGACCGCCTGTTCAGCCCGCGCGCCCATCAGCGCGGCTTCGACCCGGCGAGCAGCGCGGGCACCTTCCGCATCGCCGCGAGCGACTACCTCGACCCGCTGTTCCTGCCGGAACTGGTCGCGCACCTGAAGCGCGTCTCGCCCGGCATGCGGCTCGAGCTGATGCCGCTGTCGGGCGAGTTCGACTACCGCCGCAGCCTCGCCGCCGCCGAGGTCGACTTGGTGATCGGCAACTGGCTCAAGCCGCCGGAGGAATTG
>JANXZN010000328.1 GCA_025355545.1 Rhizobacter sp. | reverse complement strand
GGGTTCTCATCGACCGATCACGCTCAATACACCCCGAGCGTCACGCAATGACAGTCAAGACACTCGTTGACCCCGGAAAACAGCGTCAAGATGGCCCATCAGGCCATACAGTGGTCGATGCGTGAAATATGCGGGCTAGCGTTTCCCGCTGCCGACTCGGGTCTCGAGGGGTGGCTCTCCGACTTCGGCGCATGAGGTCAACCCCACACCTGTAAGACTTGACAGTTACGGGATCGCGCCCTGTCTGGTGGAATCCGCGCTGCGCATCGGAGATGTGCATCACCACCACCTTTGGCCGGAGTCCCTCATGCAAACGAATCACACAGTAGACCAGAGTGCCCCGCGCTCGTCCGATGAAAAGGTCGACGCTGCGACACCCGTGGAACTCGACGCGGTTGAGTTGAGCCAAGTCGGTGGCGGTTTGGCTCCGAACGGCACATGGGCGGCGACAGCCACCCGTTCGACCGAGGCGCCGAACGGCACCTGGTAAGCCGCGTCGGGCTCCGTGGGCCATCTGTTCCGCCCCGAAGCTCTTGAACACCGCGAGCGCGACTGGCTGGGCAGCATTCAGCTGATCCGGCCGGTATCGCTGGCGGTGCTGACATGTCTGGCGCTGCTGGTTGCGGTGGCGCTGGCGGCCTACCTCACGCTCGGCGAGTACACGCGCAAGGCGCGTGTCAGCGGCTATCTGGTGCCGGACCGTGGCGTGATCCGGCTGGTCGCGCCGCAGCCGGCGACGGTGGTCGAGAGCCACGTCGCCGAAGGGCGCGCGGTGCATCGCGGCGACGTGCTGTTCGTGCTCGCGGTGGGCCAGGCCACGCCGAGCGGCGACACTCAGGCGGCGGTGCAGACCAGCATCGCGTCGCGCGCGCTCAGTCTGCAGGGCGCGGCCCGCCAGCGCAGCGTGCTCGAGCAGACCCAGCTTGCCGCGCTAGATCGCCAGATCGACGAGATGCAGCGCGAACTCGGCTCGATGAAGGCCGAGGTCGATCTGCAGACCGAGCGTCTCGTGCTCGCGCAGCAGGCCCAGGCGCAGTACGAATCGCTGCGCAGCGACAACTTCGTCTCGTCGGCGCAGGTGCGTACGAAGGCCGAGGAGGTCCTCAACGTCAGGGCGCAGCTGCAGGGCCTGGAGCGCCAGCGCGCCGGCCGGCTGCGCGAGATCGCCGCGCTGCAGGCGCAGCGGCGCGAGCTGCCGCTGCAGGCGCAGGCTGCGCAGGGCACGATCGAGCGCGATCTGGCGGCGCTGACGCAGCAGGCCGCCGAGAACGAAGCACGCCGGCGCATCGTCGTGCGCGCGCCGCAGGACGGTGTGGTCAGCGGCGTGCTCGCCGAGCCGGGCCAGACCGTGACACCGTCGGTCGCGCTGGCCAGCCTGTTGCCTGCGGACGCGAAGTTGCAGGCGCAGCTGTTCGCGCCATCGAGCGCGATCGGCTTCGTGCGGCCGAACCAGTCGGTCGAGTTGCGCTACCAGGCCTTCCCGTACCAGAAGTTCGGTCATCAGTCGGGCGCAGTCGTGCAGGTCTCGCGCTCGCCGCTGCAGGCCGCGGAGCTGGCCGGCCTGGCACTGCCCGCTGCGCTCAGCGCAAACGGTGAACCGCTGTACCGGATCACGGTCGCGCTCGATCGGCAGAGCGTGGCCGCGTACGGCGCGGCGCAGGCGCTCGCGCCCGGCATGCAGCTCGAGGCCGACGTGCTGCTCGACCGGCGCCGCCTGATCGAATGGCTGTTCGAGCCGGTGCTCGGCATCGCGGGTCGGGTGTGAGCCGATGACGGCCGCCCGGTGGCTCGCCGATCTGCGCCTCGGCCTGGGCGGCCGCCGCCTGCCGGTGATCCTGCAGACCGAGGCGGCCGAGTGCGGCCTCGCCTGCGTCGCGATGGTCGCCGCCCACCATGGGCTGAACAGCGACCTGCCGACGCTGCGCCAACGCTTCCCGATGTCGCTGAAGGGTTCGACGATGGCCGATCTGGTGCGCCTGGCCGGCCACCTGCAGCTCAATGCGCGCGCGCTGCGCGCCGAAATGGCGCACCTGCCGGAGCTCGCGTTGCCCTGCATCCTGCACTGGGACCTGAACCACTTCGTCGTGCTGAAGGAAGTGAAACGCGGCGTCGCGGTGATCCACGACCCGGCGCGCGGCGTGCGCCGCCTGTCGATGGCGGAAGTGTCGAAGCACTTCACCGGCATCGTGCTCGAGCTGATGCCGCAGGCCGAGTTCAAGCCGCACACCGAGCGCCAGACGGTCAGCCTGCGCCAGTTGCTCGGCCGCGTGACGGGGTTGAAGCGCTCGCTGTTCCAGATCTTCGCGCTGGCGCTGGCGCTCGAAACTTTCATGCTG
>JANXZN010000327.1 GCA_025355545.1 Rhizobacter sp. | reverse complement strand
GGGTTCTCATCGACCGATCACGCTCAATACACCCCGAGCGTCACGCAATGACAGTCAAGACACTCGTTGACCCCGGAAAACAGCGTCAAGATGGCCCATCAGGCCATACAGTGGTCGATGCGTGAAATATGCGGGCTAGCTGCCCGGCGTGCCGCGCGCTGTCACCTGCCGGACGCACAATCCGCGCATGCACAAGCCCTTCTCCCCCGCCTGCGAGCGCAACCAGGACGCGATCCTCGCGGTGCTGCGCGGGCACTACGCCGACCGCACGCAGGTGCTCGAGATCGGCAGCGGCACCGGCCAGCACGCGGTGCACTTCGCGGCGGCGTTACCGCAGCTGGTCTGGCAGACCTCGGACGTGGCGGCGAACCTGCCCGGCATCCGCGCGTGGCTGGCCGGGGCCCGGCGGCTCAACACGCCGGCGCCGCTCGCGTTCGACATCAACGGCGCGGTACCCGAGGCGAGCTTCGATGCGATCTTCAGCGCGAACACCCTGCACATCATGGCCTGGCCGGAAGTGCAGCAACTGTTCGCGATCCTGCCGGCGCTGATGCGACCGGGCGCGCTGCTGACGATCTACGGCCCGTTCAACTACGGCGGCACGTTCACGAGCGCCAGCAACGCCGCCTTCGATGCGTCGCTGCGCGCCGATCAGTCGCAGCGTGGAATCCGCGACTTCGAGGCGGTGGATGCGCTGGCCAGCGCCGCCGGCCTGGCGCTCATCGAAGACCGGGCGATGCCGGCCAACAACCGCTGCCTCACCTGGCGCCGCTCTTCCTGATCGCACTGCCGTCGGCCGCCTTCACGGTTTCGGCGCGGAACACCAGCGCCGCCTCGAACGCGGCGCGCACGAACTTCAGCGCAGCCGCGAACTCTTCGTCGTTCATTTGCCGCGCGGCGTCGCTGGCGCGATAGAGATTCGCGAACTCGCGCTCTCGCCCGGCCTGGATCGCGAGCTTGCCCAGCCCCAAGCTGTCCAGGGTGGCCCACAGCTTGGGGTTGTAGGTGCGCGTGAGCTTCATCGCGACCGGAATCGGGTCGTTGCGCCCGAGCACGCCGGCCAGCCGCAGGATGATCTCGAACGGCAGCCCGACCTTGCCGCCCTCGATCTGCTCGAGCAGCGACATGTCCTTCAGGTTGATCGCCTGGCCGAGATCGTTCAGGGTCAGGCCGGCGCTTTCGCGCAGATCGCGAAACAGCGCGCCGGCCTTCTCGACCGCAGCCTTCTGCGACGGCTTGGTCAGCCGCGAGGCCGCGACGCGAAACGACAGGTCGGCTGCGGTGTTGGCGATGCCGAGCACGAAGTCGGTCCACGATCGCACATCGCGGGCCAGGGTCAGCAGGCTCTTGTCCTTGCCGGCGCCGGGTTTCTCGACGACCGCGCCGCGTGCCATCGGCGTCGCCGCCGCGCGCTCAGGCGTCTTTCTCGCGGGAGCTCGCTTCTTCGCTGCGGTCGCCATGCCAGTCTTTCGTGAGAGCGATGCGTTCGCAGTTCAGGTTCGACTCAACGCGTGGCCGGGGCACCCGACTCGGCGCTGCGCTTGCGTGCGATCGACGCTGCCGCGCGCCGGCGCGTGACGCCCGGCTTCGCCAGCGCTTTCACGCTGCGCGCGGGCCGCGCGGGCAGGCGTAGCCCTCGGGCAGATCGGCGATCTGCAGGGTGCCGACATGCATCGGCATCTCGGGCGTTTCGAGGTGCAGGAACGAGGCATCCATGCCGCTCCGGTGAATCATCGTGTGTTCTCCTTGGATTTCGGTCGTGTCGCGGGTCGGCGCGTCAGGTCTTCGCCGGCTCGCGCTTGCGCGCTTCCGCGTCGACCAGTTCCTTCTTCGACAGCTTGCCGACCGCCGTCTTGGGCAGCTCGGCGCGCAGCTCCAGCGCCTGCACCATCTCGTGCATGCCGATGCGGTCCTTCAGAAAGGCCTTCAGCTCGTCGAGCGAGAACGGCGCCGCGCCCTGCTTCAGCTTGACGAAGGCCTTCGGCGACTGGCCGCGGTATTCGTCCGGGATGCCGATCACGCAGACCTCCTCGACCGCCGGGTGCTCGTAGATCGCCTCTTCGATGACGCGCGGGTAGACGTTGTAGCCGCCGCACAACAGCATGTCCTTGGTGCGGTCGACGATGAAGACGAAGCCGTCGGCGTCCATCCTCGCGACGTCGCCGCTGCGGAAGAAGCCGTCGCTGGTCATCGACTTGGCGGTCGCGGCCTCGTTCTTCCAGTAGCCCTTCATCACGTTCGGGCCCTTGATGCAGAGCTCGCCGGGCTCGCCGGGTGCGGCATCGTGTTCGGGGTCGGTCAGACTCTCGAACTTCAGTTCGATGCCCGGCAGCGGCATCCCGCACGAACCCGCCTTGCGCAGGCCGTGCACCGGCGTGAAGGTGCCGGTCGGCGAGGTCTCGGTCATGCCCCAGCCTTCGTTGAGCTGGCAGCCGGTCAGCTCGAAGAAGCGCTGCGCGACCTCGACCGGCAGCGGCGCGCCGCCCGAACCGCAGAACTGCAGCGAGCGCAGCGCGCCCGCCTGCACATTGGCGTGATTCGCCATCGCGGTGTACATCGTCGGCACGCCGGCGAACACGCTGATGCGCTTGTCGACCAGGTCCTGGATCGCCGCGTCAAGGTCGAAGCGGGCATGCAGCACCATCAGCGCGCCCAGGCGTACGCCGAACAGCAGGTTCACCGTCAGCGCGTAGATGTGGAACAGCGGCAGCACGACCAGCATGCGCTCGTCGCCATCGGTGAGCACGCGCGGGTTGCCCTGGGTCGTCTCGATGTACTGCGCGCAGGCCGAACTCAGGTTCGCGTGCGTCAGCATCGCGCCCTTCGGCAGCCCGGTGGTGCCGCCGGTGTACTGCAGCACGACGATCGCCTGGCGCAGGTCGCCGAGCGCGTGCGTCACGTAGGCACCATCGTTCGCCAGCAGCTGCTCGAACGCGAGGTGCCGGTCGTCGCTCGCGACCGCGGCAAGCTGGCCCGCCGCCTGCAGGTGCACGCGCACGCCGGCAGGCTGGGCCGCGTAGTCGGCGAGGTTGCCGACGACCAGGCGCAGAAGCCGCGAGCTGCCGAGCAGCCGCGCCATCTGCGGGTACAGCAGCGCGAGGTCGAGCGTGACCAGGATGTCGGTCTCGCTGTCCTCGACCTTGTGCGCGAGCACGCGCTCGGCGTCGAGCGGCGAGTAGTTGACGACGGTGCCGCCGGCCTTGAGCACGCCGAAGAAGGCGATCGGGTAGTGCGGCGTGTTCGGCAGGTACAGCCCGACATGCACGCCGGGGCCGACGCCGAGGGCCTGGAAGCCCTTCGCGGCGCGGTCCGCGAGCGCGCCGAACTCGCGGTAGGAAAGCGTGCGGCCCATGAACTCGATCGCCGGGTTGTCGGGCCAGCGCCGGACCGCGTCGGCCAGCAGTTGCTGCACCGGTATCAGCGGCAGCTCGGCGTCCCAACGCACGCCGTCGGGGTAGGACTTGATCCAGGGGTGGTCGGCCAAAATGTTCTCCTGAGCACCGGGCGGCGGTGCGCGCGGCTGAAGAATTATTCTTGCGCCGACTATCGCGTGGCCGGCCTCAGCCTCAGTTGGGGGTTTGCCCGGTGTTGCCGGCAATGCGCTGCCACGCCGCCTCGGCCACCGCGCGCGCCCGGCGGCCTGCAACTCGTGGGCGCTGGCTGCCGAGCCGTCGAGCGCGCGCTTCATGATGCCCTGCGAGGTCGCGGCGCCGCGAAACAGGTTGTAGGGGACGTAGAAATTCGATTCGACCGCCGACGGCGGCGCCGCGCCGACGCGTTCGCAGTAGCGCGCCGCGGTGGCGTGGAACACCAGGTCGTCGAGCCGGTAGTCGCCGTGCACGAGCGCGGCCGCATCGCCGGCCGGGACGTGCGCCGGCAAGCACTCGATCAGGCGCTCCATCGCGTCGATGCGCTCGGTCTCGGAGGCGCGGTACTGCGTCGTCCAGCGGCCGATCTGGCGCGCGAAGTAGTTGCCGCATCCGCCGGAGTCGGCCAGACCGGCGCCAGCGTAGTCGACACGGTGCAGCGCGGCGATCGCGGCGTTCATGCTGTCGAAGATCGCGGCGCGTTCGGCCGGGCTCACGCCGGGCAGCGCCGGGACCCAGAGGATGCGACCGGCCACATGCTCCATCACGTAGAACGCGCTGCCGATCACGGCCTCGTCTTCGCACAGGCAGAAGGCCTTCGACACCGGCACGCCGCTGTCGCGCAACGCGCTCATCACGCGCTACTCGCGCTCGATCGCATGCGCCGAGGGCAGCAGCTTGCCGGGTGGCTTGCGGCGCAGCACATAGCTTGCAGCGGGCGTGCCGAGAAGGAAGGTCGGGTTGGACTGCACGCCCTCGAACTGCTGCACTCGCAGCGGCCCCTCGAAGCCCGGCAAGCGCCCGCGCAGGTACGACGCGAGCGCGGATTCGTCGAACCAGTGCCGTTCCTGCACCTCGGTGGTCCCGATGAACTGGGCGCTGCTCATTCGTCTCGTCTTCTGGTGCGGCGCGTGGCCGCCGCTGCGTTCGATGTCGTTTGCTGCGCTGTTCTACCCGATGCCGGCGCGCCGCGGTCAGAATGAATGCTTTCGACGCCGGGGTAACCACGCATGAACACCGACCGCCGCCATCTCCTGCTCGCCGGCGCGGCGGGGGCGTTGCTGCCGACCGCGAGCCGCGCCGCATCATCAACTGCCGGAGATCGCATGAACGCCTTCGTGCTCGAAGAACGCAGCCTCGCCGACCTGCAGGCCGACCTTGCCGCGGGCCGGACCACCGCGCAACGGCTCGTCGCAGCGTACGCCGAGCGCATCGACCGGGTCGACCGACGTGGGCCTGCGCTGAGCAGCGTGATCGAGCTCAACCCCGATGCCCCGGAGATCGCCCGCGAGCTCGATGCCGAGCGCGCCGCCGGCCGCACGCGCGGGCCGCTGCACGGCGTGCCGGTGCTGATCAAGGACAACATCGCGACGCGCGACCGCATGCAGACGACCGCCGGCTCGCTCGCGCTCGAGGGCAGCCGCCCGCCCGAGGACGCGTTCGTCGTGCAGCGGCTGCGCGCGGCCGGCGCGGTGATCCTGGGCAAGACCAACCTGAGCGAGTGGGCCAACATCCGCAGCAGCCAGAGCAGCAGCGGCTGGAGCGCGCGCGGCGGGCTGACGCGCAACCCCTACGCGCTCGACCGCAGCGCGTCCGGATCCAGTTCGGGCTCGGCGGTCGCGGTGGCCGCGAGCCTGTGCGCCGCGGCCGTCGGCACCGAGACCGACGGTTCGATCCTGAGCCCGGCGTCGGTGTGCGGCATCGTCGGCCTGAAGCCCACGGTCGGGCTGATCAGCCGCAGCGGCATCGTGCCGATCGCGCACAGCCAGGACACCGTCGGCCCGATGGCGCGCAGCGTGCGCGACTGTGCGCTGCTGCTGGGTGCGCTGGTCGGCGCCGACGCGCGCGACCCGGCCATGACCGGCAGCACGTCGCGCGGCGCACCCGACTACCTCGCCGGCCTCGACCCCGCCGCGCTGAAGGGTGCGCGGCTCGGCGTCGCGCGCCAGTTCTTCGGCTTCCACGAGCCGAGCGATCGCGCCTTCGTGCCGGTGCTCGCAGCGCTCGAGAAGGCCGGTGCCGTGCTGGTCGACCCGGTCACGTTGCCGGCGATCGACACGATAGCCGACGCCGAGCTGACCGTGCTGCTCTACGAACTGAAGGCCGACCTGAACGCCTACCTCGCGCAACTTGGGCCCGGCGCGCCGGTCAAGTCGCTGGCCGATGTGATCGCCTTCAACGAGCGCCACGCCGAGCGCGAACTGAAGTGGTTCGGGCAGGACCTGTTCGTCAAGGCGCAGGCCAAGGGGCCACTGAGCGACGATGAATACGTCAAGGCGCGCGCGCTGTGCCTGCGCATCGCGCGCGACGAGGGCATCGACGCGGTGATGAAGCAGCACCGGCTCGACGCGCTGATCGCGCCGACCGGCGGCCCGGCGTGGCGCAGTGATGTCGTCGTCGGCGACCACTTCGTCGGCGGCGGCAGCACGACGCCGCCGGCGATCGCCGGCACCCCCAGCATCACGGTGCCCGCCGGCCAGGTGCACGGCCTGCCGATCGGCCTGACCTTCTTCGCCGGCGCCTGGAGCGAGGCGCGGCTGCTGGCGCTGGCCTACGCGTTCGAGCAGGCGACGCAAGCGCGGCGGCCGCCGCGCTACTTCGCGACCGTCGACACGCTGGGCTGAGCCGCAGCGCGGGGCGGTATGCGCCTGCAGGCAGGGGTCTACACGTCTACAAGTAGGCGGCCAACTCCTGCTTCGCAATCGCGTTGCGATGCACCTCGTCCGGGCCGTCGGCCACGCGCAGGTGGCGCTCGTAGGCGTAGAAGTGCGTCAGCAGCGTGTCCTGGCTCAGGCCCATCGCGCCGAAGGCCTGCATCGCCCAGTCGACGACCTTGACGCAGTTGTTCGGCGTCAGCACCTTGATCATCGCGATCTCCTTCGCGGCGACCTTGTTGCCCACCGTGTCCATGCGGTACGCGGCGTTCAGCACCATCCAGCGCGACTGCTCGATCAGCATGCGCGACTCGGCAATGCGCTCGCGCCACACGCCCTGATCGGCCAGCAGCTTGTGGAACGCGGTGCGCGACGCGAGGCGCCGGCACATCATCTCGAGCGCCGCCTCGGCCATGCCGATCGCGCGCATGCAGTGATGGATACGCCCCGGCCCGAGCCGGCCTTGCGCGATTTCGAAGCCGCGACCCTCGCCGAGCACGATGTTCGCCGCCGGCACGCGCACGTTCTCGAACCGGATCTCGGGGTGGCCGAACGGCGGGTCGTAGACGCCGAGCAGCGCCATGTCACGCACGATCGTCACGCCGGGCGTGCTCTTCGGCACCAGGATCATCGACTGCTGGCGGTGCCGATCGGCGTGGTCCGGGTCGGTCTTGCCCATCAGGATGAAAATCTCGCAGCGCTCGTTCATCGCGCCGGTGATGTACCACTTGCGACCGTTGATGACGTAGTCGTCGCCGTCACGGCGGATGCTGCACGCGATGTTGGTCGCGTCGCTGGACGCGACATCGGGCTCCGTCATCGCAAAGGCCGAACGGATCTCGCCCGCCAGCAGCGGCTCGAGCCAGCGTTCCTGCTGCGCCGGCGTGCCATAGCGCGCCAGCACTTCCATGTTGCCGGTGTCGGGCGCCGAGCAGTTGAAGAGCTCCGAGCACCAGTAGCGCCGGCCCATGATCTCGGCCAGCGGCGCGTACTCGAGGTTCGTCAGGCCCGTGGGGTTGCCGCTGTCGCCGGGGTGCGGCGGCAGGAACAGGTTCCACAGGCCCTGTTCGCGCGCCTTGGCCTTCAGGCCGGCCATCATCGGCAGCTCGGCATACGGGCAGCCGGCCTTCGCGTTTGCGGCGAGCTCGGCGTCGTGACGCGCCTCGTTCGGGTAGACATGCTCGTCCATGAACTTCAGCAGGCGCTGACGAAGTTCATGGACCTTGGGGGAGAACTCGAATTCCATGGCGGATCCTTTGTCGATGTGCGTGAGCACAAGATACGCAAGCTGAGCCCGCGAGGGTGTCTTGCAGGCGACAGGGACGGACGCAGTTTGCTGGTGACTTGCGCGCCGTCAATTCATTTGACGTGCATCGCCGGTGATCACGCCTCGAACGGAAGCCCGACGTAGTTCTCGGCCATTGCGGTCGACGCGGCGCGCGAGCCGACGAGGTAGTCGAGCTCTGCGCGCTGCAGCCTCTGGCCGATTACTCCGGTCTCGGGAAACTTGTGCATCAGGCCGGTGAACCACCACGAGAAGCGCTCGGCCTTCCAGACCCGGCGCAGGCAATGCTCCGAGTAGCGGTCGATGCCGGCGCGGCTGCGTTCGGCGTAGAACTCGATGAACGCGCGCGACAGGAAACGCACGTCGGAGGCCGCCAGGTTCAGGCCCTTCGCACCCGTCGGCGGCACGATGTGCGCGGCGTCGCCGGCGAGGAACAAGGTGCCGAAGCGCATCGGCTCGGCGACGAAGCTGCGCAGCGGCGCGATGCTCTTCTCGATCGACGGCCCGGTGACGAGCGCCTCGGCTGCCTGCGGGTCCAGGCGCCGCCGCAACTCGTCCCAGAACACCGCGTCGCTCCACTGTTCGACCTTGTCGTGCAGCGGGCACTGAACGTAGTAGCGCGTGCGCGTCGGCGAGCGCATCGAGCACAGCGCGAAGCCGCGCTCGTGATTCGAGTAGATCAGCTCGTGCGAGACCGGTGGCGTGTCGGCCAGCACGCCCAACCAGCCGAACTGGTAGACCTTCTCGTAGATGCTCAGTGCCTTCGGCGGCACGCTCGCGCGGCTCACGCCGTGGTAGCCGTCGCAGCCGGCGATGAAGTCGCATTCGATCGTGTGGACCGCGCCGTTCAGCGTGTAGCTCACGCTCGGGTGATCGGTATCGAAGCCGTGCGGCGCGACGTCCTTCGCGCCGTAGATCGTCGGCAGGCCGGCCGCTGCGCGCGCGGCCATCAGGTCGCATGTGACCTCGGTCTGGCCGTAGACGGTGACGTGCTTGCCGCCCGTCAGGCCCTGCATGTCGATGCGGTGACGCGCAGCGCCGAAGCACAGCTCGAAGCCGCCGTGCACCAGCCCCTCGGCATGCATGCGCGCGCCGACGCCGGCCTCGTCGAGCAGGTCGCAGGTGGTCTGCTCCAGCACGCCTGCGCGGATGCGGCCGAGCACGTACGCACCGGTCTGGCGCTCGACGATGACGTTGGCGATGCCGGCGCGGTGCAGCAGCTGCCCGAGCAAAAGCCCGGCCGGGCCGGCGCCGATGACCGCGACTTGGGTGCGTTGTGTGCTCATCGAGGTGCTCCGCAGCCGAAGTTTTCGGGGTTGAAGCCGTTGGCAGGAACCTCGCCCGTGAGAACCAGCTTGGAGCCGATAGTCTCCATGAGAACGAGCAGGAGGAGAGTCCAACAGAGAAACCCGAGCATGGACAGAAGCGTGGTATTCATGAGGCGTGGGCTCCTGTAGGTCAGCGCTGACCTGTGCAGCCCGGTTGTGTTTTGTAAGGCCTAACGAATGACATGAGGGGTGCACAAAAGGCGCAGCCTTTTGGGCATCCCCTCGATGGAAGGGTTAGCCGTCACTTGTGAAGACGCACGGCCTTGCCAGCCAGAAACTCGGCAATAGAGATGCTCCAACCTTTGAGTCGCTCGTGTACCCACATTTCCTGTTTGACTACCGCACCACCCATACCGCCTTGCACTCCTGCTCCCATCTTGTGACGCTCGAAGAATACGCGGGCGCCTTCCGGTTCTTGCCATTCCAATGCATCGAGCTCGGCGAGCAAGTCTTGCAGTGCGGCTTCGTCGCATTCGACTAGGTTCACAGGTGCAACGACGTAGATTTGACCGCCAAAGTCTCCCTCCAGAATGACAACGGCGTCACTGTGCTCTCGTGCAGCGGCGAGTGACGGAAGGGAAACATACGACTCACCACGTGCACCGGCGACAAGGCTGCGTACTCCGCTCTCGTGCTCAGGAGGAGGCTCGGGTCGGTCTGGCTCTCGGCTGCTCTTCATGTTGGGCTCGGCGATTGACGGCTAACGATTGACGGCTAACGAATGGACATGAGCGGCAGCTGGAGGGCGCAGCCCGGAAGCCGTCCGCTCGATGGACGGGTTTCCCTCGACCGCGCGCTGCCTTGCTTGAGCATGGCGATTGAAGAAGACCCTATTTCACGTAGTCGTAGAGCGGCTTGTCCTTGTCCACGATGTGCACGGTAAGCAACTTGAGTGGCGTATCTCCAACAACCTTGAATGCGCCGTGTTTGACGTCTCGAAGATTTAACGAGGTCAGGCCTGTTGGCAGCATCGTTGGCTCTTGCCCTGGTGCTTGAATAGATGCGCCTTGAAGAACGTGAAATGCTTCAACACCGTGATGAACATGAAGAATACTGCTCTCGCCGGGTTTCACTTCGACGATTGAGGCGATGACTTCCATGTTGGGCGTGCCGGTCAGGTCCGTTCGCTTCTGTTCTTTTCGTTGTGGCGAATCCGTGAGAGTTTGAGCAGTCAAGCCCGTCGCAAGTCCGAGCGTGAAAAGTAGTGCACCAGACAACGCGAGAGCAGCATTAGCTTTCTTCATCTTAGGTCTCCATTGCGCGATATGCGCGGATTGACTTTGCCCTGCCTAGCACGGGTGGTCAAGTTCGGTCTCCGCAATTGCTTAAAGATGAAGACTGCACGTACCCCCCCGCGTCAGAATAGTTGTCGCCCCGATAGAACAGCAACCCCGGGGGCGGCGATGAAGGAAGACATTCGCTCGATACGGACAGGCATTCAAGGACAGAGCGGTGGCGAGGTTGTTGCCACCGGAGAGCGCGGCGTTGGATCTGGTTGCGCGGGAAGTTGGCATTGGAGCGGGAACCTTGGAGCGCTGGCGCGAGGATGCGCAGTCCAGG
>JANXZN010000326.1 GCA_025355545.1 Rhizobacter sp. | reverse complement strand
GGGTTCTCATCGACCGATCACGCTCAATACACCCCGAGCGTCACGCAATGACAGTCAAGACACTCGTTGACCCCGGAAAACAGCGTCAAGATGGCCCATCAGGCCATACAGTGGTCGATGCGTGAAATATGCGGGCTAGGCAGGCGGGCCGCGCCCGTGAACCAAGAAAAGCTGCTGAGCTCATCAGACCTTGAATTCGGGCCGGCCGCGCATCCAGCGCACCGCCTCGGCCGGCTCCAGCGGCCGCGCGTAGAGAAAGCCTTGCAGCACCTGGCAGCCGGCCTCGAGCGCGGCATTGGCGTGGGCCAGCGTCTCGACCCCTTCGGCGACGACCTCCAGCCCGAGCGCGGCGGCCAGGTCGCAGATCGCCTTGACGACCGCGGTGGCGTCGGGCGCGGGCATCGGGTCGATCAGCGTGCGGTCGATCTTGACGGCCGACAGCGGCAACCCGCGCAGCATGTTCAGCGACGAGAAGCCGGTGCCGAAGTCGTCGAGCGCGACTTCGACGCCGTGCACGCGCAACTGCGCGATCTGCTCGCGCGCCTGCTCCATGTGCGTGACCGCGGCGCTCTCGGTGATCTCCAGGGTCAGCTGCTGCGGCGGGATGTTGAAGTGGCGCAGGGTGCGCACGACGAGATCGGGAAAGCCGGGGTCGAGCAGCTGCAGCGGCGACACGTTGACCGCCACCGGCACCATCCGGCCGAAGGTCTCGCGCCAGTCGGCGATCTGGTGGCAGGCCAGCGTCAGGATCAGGTTGCCGAGCGGCCCGATCAGGCCGGTGCGCTCGGCCGTCGGAATGAACTCGTTCGGCCCGACGCGGCCCAGGCCCGGGCGGTCCCAGCGCGCCAGCGCCTCGAAGCCGACCAGCGCACCGCTGCGCGCATCGACCTTGGGCTGGTAGACGAGCATGAACTCGTCGCCCTTCATGCCGGCGCGCAACGCCTGCTCGGCCGCCAGCGTCGCACCCGAACCGCGCTCGAAGCGCTCTTCGGCGAACTGCACCGAGGTGCCCGGCGTGCGCTTGGCCTCGTGCATCGCCGCGTTGGCCGAGCGCAGCAGCGCGTCGGCGTTCGCCGCGGTGCCAGGGTACAGCGCGATGCCGATCGACACGTCGAGGAAGAAGCGATGCTGCGGCAATTCGAACGGCTGCTGCAGCATCTGGCGCACGCCCTGCGCCAGTTCGCGCGCGGCGCGTTCGGCGCGCTCGGCACTGTCGGCCGGCGCGAGCAGCGCGAACTCGTCTTCGCCAAAGCGCATCACCTGGGCCTGCGAGCCGAGCCGTTCGACCAGGCCGGCGGCGAGCGCGCGCAGCCCCTGGTCGCCGACCGACGGGCCGTGCGCCTCGTTGAAGAGCTTGAATCGGTCGATGTCGAGCAGCAGCAGCGCGAACGGCTGCGCCGGCTCGGCCGCGCACAGCCCGCGCAGGCGCTGCTGCAGCGCGCTGCGGTTGGGCAGCCCGGTGAGCTCGTCGTGCGTGGCCTGATGCAGCAGCGTCAGGGTCGCGTCGACATGAGCGGTCTCGTCGGTGACGACGATCTGCTCGGCGGGGGCGCCGTCCCAGTCGACCTTCCAGGCGCTGAAGCGCAGGTGCAGTGTGCGGCCGTCGAACCCGCGGCGTTCGCCGACCCAGTGGTCCTGGGTGAGCTCGCCGCCGACGATGCGACGGTGCCGTTCGCGCGCGCTCGCGCGGTCGTTCTCCGCGATTGTCGCGTCGCGCCATTGCCGGCCGGTCGCGCGCCGCGTGCCGTTGTCGGCGGGCAGCCCGTAGATCCGCAACAGCGCCGGGTTCGCGTACTTCATGGTCTCGCCCTGCATCACGGCCACCCCCTGGTGCGAGCGTTCGACCAATTGCAGGAACTGGTCGCGCAAGCGGCCGGCCTCGCTGCGCCCGCGGCTCGCCGCGGCGTGCAGCAGCGCCAGGCCGAGCACGACCCGCAGCACGGTCGCGACGCCGGCCTGCAACACCAGCCCGGCGCTGCCGTATGCGACCGTCACGAACTGGTTCAGGCCGAGCAGCAGCATGGCCACGCCGGCGATGCGTTCGTGCACGCCAAGCCGGCGCAGCCAGCTCAGCGCGAGGATCGCGGCCAGGGTCGTCAGCGTCGCACCATAAGCCTGGGCGAAGCGCGGCTCGTAGGCGAGCGCGAAGCCGCCGCTGACGATCAGGCCGAACAGGCCCCACACGATCTGGCGCCGCCGCAGCGGCCGGCCGGCGAGCTCGGCGGCGCCGACCAGCCACAGGCCCAGACTCGTCGCCGCGGCCAGCACGAGCAGGCCGAAGCCGAGCCCGCTCAACGGCGCCGGCGCCGTCTGCCAGAGCAGGAAGGCCGGCGGGCTGATCGCCTGCACCAGAAACGACAGCCCGAGCCAGCGCGCGAACGGCTGGCCGCGCTCGGCGCGCCAGATGCCCCACAGCGCGAGACCGACGACGACGTTGACCGCCGCGTTGAGGCCGAGCGCCTGGATCATTCGCCGCCCAGCACCCAAGCCGCTGCACGCTCCGCGATCATCAGCGTCGGCGAGTTGGTGTTGCCGCTGGTGATTGCCGGCATCACGCTCGCGTCGACCACGCGCAGGCCCTGCACGCCGTGCACGCGCAGGCGCGCGTCGACCACCGCCAGCGGGTCGGCGGCCGGGCCCATCTTCGCGGTGCCCACCGGGTGAAAGATGGTCGTGCCGATGTCGCCGGCGAGCTTCCAGAGTTCGGCGTCGGTCTCGAACTGCACGCCGGGCTTGAGCTCGTGCGGCCGGTACTTCGCCAGCGCCGGCTGCGCGACGATGCGGCGCGTCAGACGCAGGCTGTTCGCGGCGATCAGGCGGTCGGCGTCGGTGCTCAGGTAGCGCGGTGCGATGCTGGGCGCGTCGCGCGGCTCGGTCGACTTGAGCTGCACGGCGCCGCGGCTGGTCGGGTTCAGGTTGCACACGCTCGCGGTGAACGCGTTGTAGCCGTGCAGCGGCTCGCCGAACGCGTCGAGCGAGAGGGGCTGCACGTGGTACTCGAGATTCGGGTGCGCCTGGCCCGGGTCGCTGCGCGTGAACGCGCCGAGCTGCGACGGCGCCATGCTCATCGGCCCGCTGCGCCTGAGCGCGTACTCGATGCCGATCAGCGCCTTGCCCCACCATGAGGCCGCCATCGTGTTCAGCGTCTTCACGCCGCTGACACCGTAGACCGCGCGGATCTGCAGGTGGTCCTGCAGGTTCGCGCCGACGCCGGGCAGCGCGTGCCGCACCGGGATGCCGAGCCGCGTCAACAGTTCGGGCGCGCCGATGCCCGACAGCTGCAGGATCTGCGGTGTGCCGATCGCGCCGGTCGCGAGGATCACCTCGCCGCCGGCGGCCACGCGCGCCTGCACCGGCGCGCCGCCTTCGACCGGCAGCACCTCGATGCCGACCGCGGCGGGCGCGCCGTCGCGCGCCTCGGTCAGCACACGGCCGATCTGCGCGCCGGTCCAGACCTGCAGGTTGCCGCGCTTGTGCTGCGCCGGGCGCAGAAAGGCCTTGGTCGCGTTCCAGCGGATGCCGGCCTTCTGGTTGACGTGGAAGTAGCCGACGCCCTCGTTGTCGCCGCGGTTGAAATCGTCGGTGTGCGGGATGCCGGCCTGCTGCGCGGCCTGCGCGAACGCATCCAGCACGTCCCAGCGCAGGCGCTGGCGCTCGACGCGCCATTCGCCGCCGGCACGCGCGCCGGTCGCGTCGAAGCCGGGCGCGGCGTGGAAGGCATCGGCGCCGTTGTAGAAGTCCTCGTGCTTCAGGAAGTGCGGCAGGCACTCGGCCCAGCTCCAGCCGGGGTTGGCGCCGAAGCCGTCGCCGTCGCCCCAGCCGTCGTAGTCGCGCGCCTGGCCGCGCATGTAGATCATGCCGTTGATGCTGCTGCAGCCGCCCATCACCTTGCCGCGCGGGTAGCGCAGGCTGCGGCCGTTCAGGCCCGGGTCGGCGTCGGTCGAGTAGAGCCAGTCGGTGCGCGGGTTGCCGATGCAGTACAGGTAGCCGACCGGGATGTGGACCCACAGGTAGTCGTCGTTGCCGCCGGCCTCGACCAGCAGCACGCGCTTGGCCGGGTCGGCGCTCAGACGGTTCGCCAGCAGGCAGCCGGCGGTGCCGCCGCCGCAGACGATGTAGTCGTAGACCGCGTCGGTCATAGTGTCAGCGCGCACCGCCCGCGAGGACGGGGAAGAGCTTGACCAACCCGTCCGACATCACCTCGACCGCGAGCGCCGCGAGCAGCAGGCCCATCAGCCGCGTCATCACGTTGGTGCCGGTTTTGCCGATCGCCTTCGCGACCTGTTCAGACAGGCTGAAGGCGACCCACACGGCGATGCCGATGATCAGCCCGTAGCCGACCAGCACGCCAAGCTCCCACCAGTGCCTGGTCTTGTCGGCGTAGATGATCATCGTCGAGATCGTCGCCGGCCCGGTCAGCAGCGGGATCGTCAGCGGCACGATCGCGATGCTGGCACCGCTGTCGGCCTTGTCGCCGCCTTCGTGCAGATCGTCGCGGCGCGCCTCGGCCGGTTGCGCGTTCAGCATCTGCAGCGCCGACATCATCAGCAGCAGCCCGCCGCCGACCTGGAACGAGGCCAGCGAGATGCCGAAGAACTCGATGATCTTCAGCCCCGCCAGCGCGCTGACCGCAATCACGACGAAGGCCGCGAGCGCCGCGACACGCGCGGTGCGCTGGCGCTGTGCGCGCGTGAAGCCCTGGGTGAAATGGATGAAGAAGGGGATCACGCCGATCGGGTTGACGATCGCGAGCAGCGCGATCAGCGGCTTGTAGAGATCCATGCGGGATTGTCGCGTGTCACCCGCGCGCGGCCGCGGCAATTTCGCGCAGGTAGCGCAGGCCCGGCACGGCGCGCGGGCCGTACCAGCTGAGCATCTCGCCGTCGACCAGCCGCGCGTTCGCGTTCGGGCACAGCGCGCGCGCTTCGCCCAGGTGCGCGGCCGTGAAGCGATAGGGCTCGGAGCTGAGCAGCACCTGCTGCACGTCGGCGAGCCAGGGCTCGTCGCCGTGCACCACCGGGTAGCGCGCGGCGCCGTGCGCGCCGCCGTGCGCGTCGGGCCAGGTGTGCCAGGCGATGCGCCCGAGCATGCGCGCGATGTAGGTGTCGCGCGCGACCGCCATCCACGGGTCGCGCCAGATGAGGTAGAGC
>JANXZN010000324.1 GCA_025355545.1 Rhizobacter sp. | reverse complement strand
GGGTTCTCATCGACCGATCACGCTCAATACACCCCGAGCGTCACGCAATGACAGTCAAGACACTCGTTGACCCCGGAAAACAGCGTCAAGATGGCCCATCAGGCCATACAGTGGTCGATGCGTGAAATATGCGGGCTAGGCCAGTACCAGGCCGCGCGCCGTCATATCGACGAGCTCGGTGCCATCGTGAACGGCGGCGAGCTTGGCAACGTCGTGCACTACTTCATCGAGGGCAACGCGGGCGACGACCGGTTTCACCGCACGGTGTACGTCGAGAAGCTGTTTCTCGTGCCGGGAGCGGTCGGCGCGTTGAATTCCGCGTATTGGTCGAAGGCGCTTGCATTGACCGATGTTCTCGACCACATGCCGCAGAAGCGCCGCGACGAGTGGTTCAAGTCAATCAAGGAGCAGAACACGCCGGACTTTGAAGAAGCAACGGTTCGCGACACGATCTCAGGCTTGTTGAACATCCGTCAGCAGTTTCTGGCCGAGCGCGTCGATGGCATCTTTCGCGGCTTGTCCGGCGAGCACGTCACGAACGCGCCGGAGGTTTTCGGCAAGCGAATGATCCTGTCTCGCGTGCTGTCGTCGTATGGCTCGGTCGAGCATTCCACAGCGGGCCTCATCAACGACCTTCGCTGCGTGATCGCGAAGTTCATGGGGCGCGATGAACCGAAGCACTACGTTTCGGGGCGCCTCGTTGACATGCTTCGCTGCCGCTGGGGCGAACTCGTAAGCATCGACGGCGGCGCGCTGCGCATGCGCCTTTACAAGAAGGGCACCGCGCACCTTGAGGTGCACCCGGATATGGCGTGGCGCCTGAATTCGATCCTCGCCCATCTGCACCCGCTGGCCATCCCGGCGCAGTTCCGCAAGAAGCCGGCCAAGCGCTCGAAGGAGTTCAAGACCATTGACCGGCCGCTGCCGTTCGCCGTGCTCGAGCTGCTGGCCGAGAGGCAATCGGGCGGGGCATATGTGAAGGGCTTTTCGCTGCCCTACAACGCGAAGGAGAACCGTGCGGCCTATGAAGAAGCGGTGCGCGTGCTTGTGTCGATCGGCGGCGTGCCGGACAAGAGCGGTTTGCAATTCAGCTTTGAGTATGTTCCGTCCGAGGTGCTCCGCGAAATCTGCACATCCGGCTGCATCCCCGACCGCCAGTCGCATCAGTTCTACCCGACCCCAGAAAGCGTGGCGCGCGTCGCAGCGGAGCTGGCCGCGATCGGCGAAGGCGACCAGGTGCTAGAGCCGAGTGCCGGGCACGGTGACCTGGCTGCGTTCCTGCCCGTCGATCGCACGCGGTGCGTGGAGGTGTCCGCGCTGCGTTGCAGCGTATTGAAGGCGCGGGGCTTCGACACCGTGCAGGCCGATTTCATCGAGTGGGCGACCACGACGGCGGAGCGCTTCAATCGCGTCGTGATGAACCCGCCTTACAGCGAAGGCCGGTGGCGGGCGCACACGGAAGCAGCGGCGACCCTCGTTCGCGCCGGTGGCCGACTCGTCGCTGTGCTGCCCGCTTCGGCGCGCAACAGCTTTGAGCTTCCGGGCTTCGTCTGTGGGTGGTCGCGCGTGTTCGACAACGAGTTCGCTGGAACCAGCGTATCGGTCGCGATCCTGAGCGCGTCGAAGCCTGACTGATCCTGATAGACGCGAGCCCACGCAGATCTCGGGCGCCGGACTTCGGCCAGTGCCGTTCAGGAAGGGTCGGGTTCCCGGCTTTGCTCGGGACGCTCTCTTTGGGGCGCTGCCCCAAGGGCGCGTGCCAGATGCCCCGCAACTCACCAGGGGCCGCGCCCGTGGCGCTCCGCCTCGGCGTTGGCCTGACCCCTCCCGCAACGCACGCCGCTCAAGTAGGGGGCTGTTCAAGCCCTTCCGACCTCGCTTCGCTGGCGCTACGACACCGGACGGCAGGGCCAGAACAACCCCCTCGCCGCTCGGGCTTCACCCCCCATGCACGCCCAGCGCTTCGCGCTCGGCGTTTGCCTCCGGGCATCCCCGGTTCGTGCCGAGTCACCGAGTTGATGTGCGCCGCGCCGCGGCGATGGAACGCCATGCCTTTCAGGCGTGGCGGGTGTTGCAGTTGGTGCGGGTAGCACGGCCGGTGAGTTCGATGTCTGCCGGCAGTCGATCTGTGCATCGGTGCCGCCTCTTGAACGACGCATAGCGCCCTCCAGTCACGCCTCAAGGGTGAAGGCTGCGTCCACGTCCTCACCCGGTCTCTGCGCTTCGCTTCGAGCTGCGGCTTGCGGGCGTGCCCTTGGGTCGCGCCTGGCTGTCGCTCTTCATGCGTCGAGACGGCTCCGAAGAGCAGATTTTTTCAACCACCGAACGAGGACATCAACATGAACGCACCGGCCACCCACACCACCAGCAACACCACAGAGGCGCAGTTCCTCGCCCCCGAAACTCACCCAAGAGCAGTGGGGAATCAGGACCAGCAGCAGGGCGACATGACCGCGTTGCTTCAAGAGGTGCTGACCCGACCGGGCGTTGTCAACGCCGCCTATCGCGCGTTCCATAACTACAGCCTCGGCAACCAAATGCTCGCCGCGGTTCAGTTGGGCATCAAGGGCTTGCCGCTGTCACCCATTGCCAGCTTCAACGCATGGCGCGTGAAGGGGCGCTTCGTCAAGACGGGCGAGAAGGCAATCAGCTTGTTCATGCCGGTCAGTGTCAAACGTCGCGCAGCCAAGGACGCGCCGGCCACCGATGCCGAATCAGGGGAGGGCGGAACTTACAGCGTGTACATGCTGCGACCGAACTGGTTTTCGCTCGAACAAACCGAGGGTGAGGACTTCGTGCCCGAGTTGGTTGTGCCTCAATGGGATGCGGCGCTTGCGATGACGGCGCTCGACATCACGGAGGAGCCCTTCGAGCAACTGCTCGGCAACCGCTTGGGGTATGCCATTCGTCGGACGATTGACATCAGCCCGCTGAACCCGTTGAAGCACAAGACCCGGTTTCACGAGATGGCGCACGTGGTGCTGGGTCACACGACCGAGGGCGACATGAGCGATGGCCCGGAAACCGCCCGCCACATCGTGGAGGCCGAGGCCGAGGGTGTCGCCTACATCTTGTGCACGTTGCTCGATCTTCCCGGCCAGGCAGAGAGCCGCTACTTCGTGCAGCGCTGGCTCGACGGTCGCGAGCTGCCGGAGAAGAGCGCGAAGAAGATTTTCGGCGTCGCCGACAGGATCATGAAAGCCGGCCAGTCGGTCACGCAATGACGAGGCGATGACGTGGCAGGGAACCGCAAACACGGGTTCCTTCGCGGCAACGCGAATGGACGCAACGGATCGAGCACACCGGCGCCGTGGCACTGCGCCGGATGTGGGCGAAAGCATGGGGGTCGCGCGACTCGCACCGGCCTGGCAGGCCACGACTATTGCGACCGCACCTACTGGGCCTTGAAGGCACGGCAGGTCGCAGGACAGACCACATGAAGGAGTTTGAAGAATGACAACCAAAGACCTGACCGCCGAAGCCCTCGCGGGCTTCAGCGTTGACCTCGCCGGCGCGCTGGCGTACCAGCATTGCCCGCACTACACCAGCAGCCCGGCCGGCATGGCGTGGCTTGTCGGTGCGTGGTTGCGGAGCACCGGCCGCGGTGCGCCCCGCGATGTGCGAATGTCGCGTGGCTACGCCGTGCGTGTGGGCGACATGCTGGTGTCGGTGGCCGACGCCGCCGCACTGTTCCGCATCCAGTGACGGGCGCGACATGAACCAAGTACCTACGCCCCAATTGATCCTGGCTTCGCCGTGTTCCTCGTCCTGGCTGACAGCAGCGCTGCGGGCCGCACTGAAGCGCGATCCGGTGGATGCCGCACGCGACGCCGAACTCTTGTCCCAGGTGCTGGGTGCACGAGCCTCCGCCATCCTTGCGAACCCACCGGGGAGCGCGGGATGAGTGACCATGCCTATCGGTTGATGTTGATGAAGCGCGCGCTCGCGCGCAGTGACGCCGAACTGTTCGGCCAGCGGCCTCGGTACCTTGAAGTGGCCAGGCGCCTTGCGGCGCTGTTGCTTTCGACGGACGCGCCATGAAGGTCTCACGCAAATGGATCGACTGGGCGCATGGACCTGGCGCCGAAGACGGGCAGCGGCTGGCAACGATGCTTTGCGATCTGGCCAGCTTGCCCGGCACGGGCGCAGTCTGCATCAGTGACCCGGCGCTGATCGCCGAGCTGGTCGATGTCGCCGAGCTGTATCGCAACCCGTGCGCGGGCGATGCGCTCTATGACATGGGGCCGTGGTGGATGGGGCAGCCGCGCAGGATAATTTCGGAGGGTCGAGCCGCGCTGCGGCTGACCGAAGCTGCTGACAGCGCGATGCCACGCGTGGGCCGCATGCAGTGACTACAACAAGGACCGCTTCATGCTTCGCATCAACGTCGCAGGTGCCCTCGGGGGCACTTGTCATCACCAACACCGAGGGCTTGCCAAGCGCTGCGCCGTCGCACACAAGTTGCACCGTGGACGCGTATTCGTGCTTGCCTTGAAGGGCGGCACTTGATGCGTCGGCTTGCCACGCTGGCCGGCCTGTCGCTTGCGCTGCTTCTCTGCGTTGGCCAGGTCAGTGCGCGCGAAAACACTTCGGGGACCCGAGCGGCACCGTCCTCGTTTCGTGGTGTTGCCACCGTGACCGGCGTGGCGGACGGCGATACGCTTTTCGCGGACATCGAGGGGCACTCCATCCGCATCAGGCTGGCCCAGATCCATGCGCCCGAGAAGGCGCAGGCTTTTGGCCGTCGCTCAGAGCAGTCCTTGCGCGAGCTGGTCTGGAAGCGCCAAGTCTTGCTGTGGTGGAAATCGCTGGATCGCTACGGCCGACCGATCGCCCAAGTGTCCATCGACGGGATAGACGTCAACGCGGAGCAGGTGAAGCGCGGCCTCGCCTGGGTCTTCCGTCGCTATTTGAATGTTCCAGCTCTACTTGAGCTGGAGGCGCAGGCGAAGTCCGCAGGGCTTGGGCTGTGGGCCGACCCTCACCCAATTGCGCCTTGGGAGTGGCGAGCCAATCGGCGCGAGTGAGTCGCCAAGTTTGGCGGTGGCGCGAGATACCTCCGCGGCAAGCGCGGCCGGAAAGTCCCCGCCACGCTGATCGCGTGATTGCGCACGCCTCGCAGCCGGGGCGGGAACGGAGCTTCTCCGAAACTGCCGCTCGCCGCCACCGGCCTCCGGCCAGTTGCTGACGTTGGAAGCGGCGTCAGTAAGCCGTCGGTCGCCGGGGTCCGACCTCTTCGCCATGGGGTCTCATCGTTGCGGGTGCCGCGTCGGAGGAAGCACACGTCGATCGCGCCTACAACATGTAGCTGATGTCGGACGCACCTGTGGGGTACGCAAACATCGTTCGTTTCAGATCTGCTGCGGTGAGCCGGTGGCGTATGGCAAGTGCAAAGAGGTTGATGACCTCATCGGCATGCGGGCCCACGAGGTGGGCGCCAAGAATGTGGTCCGTGTCCTCGTCGATGAGCACCTTGAAACCGTAGATCGGCTCGGCCGCCTGGCGCGCGGTGAACCAGTCGGATGCCTTCTCGCTTTTCATGCGGAATTTCAGGCCCTGCCTCAACGCTTGCTCTTCGGTCAGGCCAACCATGGCGATCGGCGGGATCGTGAAAGCGACACTCGGTACGCCGGTGTAGTCGGGGATTTTATGGTTGCCCTGCAGCAGGTTGGCTGCTACCAGCTTGGCGTCGTGGCTCGACACCGGCGTGAGCGGTGGCCCGACCTGCGCGGCGTCGCCCGCGGCGTAGACGGCCGGGTTGGACACACTCTGAAGGAACTCGTTGAGCACAAGGCGGCCGCGTTCAACGCCGATACCGGCAGCGGCCAAATCGAGCGCACCGAACGCCGGAGTTCGGCCTGCGGCATGCACCACCAGATCGGCGTCGAACGCTGCACTGGTGCCCGCGGTGACTGCGTGTACCGTGTACCCGGCGGGTGTTTTATCAATCGATTCCACCTTGGCGCCGATGTGCACTTCGATGCCCAGCGCGGCGAACTTTTCCATCAGCCAGCCGACCAGGTCGGCGTCGAAGGTGTGAGCGGCAGTCCGAATGTGTTCTTCTTCGGGCGGAGTGAACGTGCATCTTCTTCGGCGTTCGTCTTCTTCTGATCAGCGTCCTTGACGGGTTTTCTTCTGGCCTGATCCGTCTTCTTCAGACTGGGTGCCGGCGGGC
>JANXZN010000322.1 GCA_025355545.1 Rhizobacter sp. | reverse complement strand
GGGTTCTCATCGACCGATCACGCTCAATACACCCCGAGCGTCACGCAATGACAGTCAAGACACTCGTTGACCCCGGAAAACAGCGTCAAGATGGCCCATCAGGCCATACAGTGGTCGATGCGTGAAATATGCGGGCTAGGTGCTCAGCGATGATGAGTACACGCCGTCGCGGCGCATCAGCGCGCCGACCTCGCCAGGCTTGGTGCACAGGTCGGCGGCCTGCAGAATACGGCGCTTGTCGGCGTTGGTGAACGTGCGGCGCCGAGCGCGTGGCACCACCTCGGAGTCGCTGCCGGGCGGGACCGGCGACGGCGCCGATCCGGGCGCATCTTCGGTCGCCCTATGGGCTCCTTGCGATGCGCCCGGATCGGAAGAGACATTCACTGCGTGCATCGGGACCTTGGGTTGTTGGCTCGTCGTCATACCTACCTCTTTGCTCACTGATCTCTCGGGGGTAGGTGGCGCAGGTCATATTGGCACGGGGGGCGTACCGGTGCAGTAGACGTTGCCGCCTCGGCGTTGGTGCAGGGATACCAGGTGCCCCGTGTAGGATGCCGCTGACCCTGCTGACGAATCGATCGCACCTGCATGCCGAACAAGTTCAATGCCGAGCGCCGGCATCACATCCCGAAGATGAAGTCTACGGTGACGAATTGGGCGGTGTACGGAGCGGGCCTGCGACGGCGAGGCAGTTTGACGATGTGGGTTACGGATGAGGCGATCGGAGGGTGGGGAGCCGCGCGGCGCTCTACGCCGGGCGGTCAGGCAACCTACTCCGACGGTGCGATCGAACAGCCCTGCCTTACCTTGGGGCGCGTCTCGGTCGATGGGGCTCGTCATGCTCAATGACAAGCCAGTCGCGTGCCAGATCAACACTCGCGGAGAAACCTCTCACGCTCAGGCCGCTTGCCGCAAGACGATCACACGCCGCTGCAATGCCTCGAGCAACTCGCGTTCGCGTTCGCGGGTGGGCTCGATACTCCTGGCGCGAACGTGGCCGAAGCCTCGAATCTGTTCCGGCAACGAGGCCAGCGCCACCGCAGCGTCGTGGTGCGCGCCGTCCCGCGTCTGGTCGAGCACCGCCAGCGCGGTCGACATGTTCTGCTCGTACTGGGCGATCAGTGAACGCTCGGTGCGCCGCTCCGCGCTGTAGCCGAAGGCATCGAAGGCCGTGCCGCGCAAGAAGCGCAGCTTGGCGAGAACGCGGAACACAGGGACGATCCAGGCGCCGAATTCACGCTTCTTCTGCTCGCCGGTCAGCGGGTCGCGCCGCGACAGCAAGGGCGGTGCCAGATTGAAGACGAGCTTGTAGTCGCCTTCGAACTGCTGCGCCACGCTGGCGAGGAACCCGCTCTGCACATGCAGGCGCGCCACCTCGTACTCATCCTTGATAGCCAGCAGCTTGAAGTAGTATTTTGCGGCGGCTTCGGTCAGCGAACTGCGGCCGGCGAAGGCCCGCTGCTCCACCGCACGCACCCGCGCCACCAGATCGAGGTAGCGCTGCGCATAGGCGGCATCCTGGTAGTCGGTGAGGAATTTCCGGCGCGTTTCGATGGCTTCTTCCAGGCTCTTGACCGGCGCTGGCGAGACACCGGCGCCCGCCGCTGCACGCTTGGACGCCAGCAGGCGCTCGACCGCCTTGGTGTCAACCGCCGTGCGTCGGCCCCACAGAAAGGCGTCCTGGTTCATCTGCTTCGCGGTGCCGTTTAGGACGATGGCGGCCTCGATGGCGCTGGCCGAAATCGGAATCAAGCCACGCTGGTAGGCGAATCCGAGCATGAACATGTTGGCCGCGATGCTGTCGCCCACCAGCGCGGTCGCGATCCGTCCGGCGTCGACGAATTCCGCGCAGTCTTCGCCCACGGCGTCGACCACGTTGCGACGCAGCCCGTGGCTCGGGAATTTCATGTCGGCGTCGCGTGCGAACTCACCCGGCATCTTCTCCTGGGTGTTGACCAACATCCTTGTGCTGCCGTGCCGCACCGCCGCCAAGGTCTTGGAGTTGCCCGCCACGATCATGTCGCAGCCCAGCACCAGATCGGCGCCGCCGGCGGCGATGCGGATGGTCTTGATCGACTCCGGCGATGGGCCGAATCGCAGATGGCTCCAGACCGACCCGCCCTTCTGCGCCAGCCCGGCCATGTCGAGCAGACCGCAGCCCAGGCCTTCCAGGTGAGCGGCCATGCCCAGGATTGCGCCGATCGTCACGACGCCGGTGCCACCCATGCCGGCGACCATGATGCTGTAGACGCGCCCGTCAATCGCCGGCCGCACGGGCTCGGGCAACGCGGCAAACAGCGTGTTGTCGGTGACACGTTCGGGCTTGCGCAGCGTGCCACCGAGCACCGTCACGAAGCTGGGGCAGAAGCCGTTGACGCAGGAGTAGTCCTTGTTGCAGGACGACTGGTCGATCGTCCGCTTGCGGCCCAGTTCGGTTTCCAGAGGCTGCACCGAAACGTAGTTGGATTTGACGCCGCAATCG
Organism: Rhizobacter sp.; assembly: GCA_025355545.1. GTDB lineage: Bacteria > Pseudomonadota > Gammaproteobacteria > Burkholderiales > Burkholderiaceae_C > LMDS01. Next base: position 6,971 of record JANXZN010000322.1, on the reverse strand, counting down.
CCGCAGCCTTCGCACACCAGATCGTTGATCAGGATGCGCTTGGCCGGGTCGGGGAAGCTGCCGCGCTTGCGGCGGCGGCGCTTTTCCGCACCGCAGGTTTGGTCGTAGATCAAGGCGCTGGTGCCCGCGATCTCGCGCAGTTCGCGCTGCACCGCGTCGATCTGGTCCCGATGGTGGACCGTCACTCCGCTGGGCCAGACGGTGCCGGTCGCGTATTTTTCGGGCTCATCGGTGACGACGGCGATGCGCGTGACGCCTTCGGAGCGCACCTGGTTGGCAATCGTCGGCACGTCGAGATGGCCGTCGTGGCGCTGCCCACCCGTCATCGCCACGGCGTCGTTGAACAGGATCTTGTAGGTGATGTTGGTTTTGGCGGCGACCGCAGCACGGATCGCCAGCAGCCCCGAGTGGAAGTAGGTACCGTCGCCGATGTTCTGGAACATGTGCTTGCGGCGCGAGAACGGTGCTTCACCGACCCAGGACAGCCCTTCGGCCCCCATCTGGGTGTAGCCGGTGGTGGAGCGGTCCATCGCTTGCGCCATCCAGCTGCAGCCGATGCCGGCATAGGCTTTGCTGCCCTCGGGCACCACGGTCGACGAACTGTGCGGGCAACCGCTGCAGAAATAGAAGCTGCGCGACAGGATGTCGATCACGCCCTTGGGTGCGCGGTAGGCGCGCAGCGCCTCGACGCGCTCGCGCAGCGCCGGGCTCTCATTCAAGGCCAGCAGACGCTCGCCGATCGCGATCGCCACCTGATTGGAGTCGAGTGCCATCTCGGATTGGAAGAGCGTTTGACCCTGCTCGTCGAACTTGCCGACGATGGCCGGCATGTCACGCCGGCCGTACAACTGCTCCTTGAGCTGCGACTCGATCAGGCTGCGCTTTTCTTCGACCACCAGGATCTTGTCCAGGCCGACGGCGAATTCGGCGGCGCCCTGCGGCTCCAGCGGCCAGGTCATGCCGACCTTGTAGAGACGCAAGCCCAGCGCTGCAGCGGCTTGCTCCGAGAGATTCAGGTCATCCAGCGCCTGCAGCACATCGAGGTAGCTCTTGCCGTGGCTGATGACGCCGAGCCTGGCGGCCGGCCCGTCGATGATGGTGCGGTCGATCCGGTTGCTGCGCGCGAAGGCCCTCACCGCACCCAGCTTGAAGCGGTGCAGCCTGGCCTCCTGTGCGTGGGGGGTGTCGGGCTGCCGTATGTTGACGCCGTCGGCCGGCATCGCAACGCCTTCCGGCAGCTTGATCTGCACACGGTCGATGTCGACATCGATCGAGGCCGTGGCCTCCACCGTGTCCTTGACGCATTTCATGCCGACCCAGCAGCCGCTGTAGCGCGACAGCGCCCAGCCCAGCACGCCGTAGTCCAGGATCTCCTGCACCCCGGCCGGGCTGAGCACCGGAATCATCGCGTCGACCATCGCGAATTCACTCTGGTGGCAGGTCGTCGACGACTCGCAGGTGTGGTCGTCGCCCATCAGCAGGATCACGCCGCCCAGCGGCGACGAGCCGGCCAGATTGCCATGGCGAAAGGCGTCGCCGGTGCGGTCGACGCCGGGGCCCTTGCCGTACCACAGCGCGAAGACTCCGTCGTACTTGCCCTCGCCGCCGATCTCGGCCTGCTGCGAGCCCCAGACCGCGGTGGCGGCCAGGTCTTCGTTGACGCCCGGCACGAAGACAACGTTGTGCGCATCGAGGTGCGTCCTGGCCTTGTCGAGTTGATCGTCCAGGCCGCCCAGCGGCGAGCCGCGGTAACCGCTGATGTAGCCGGCTGTGTTCTTGCCGCCCCGGCCGTCGCGCTGTTGCTGGGTCAGCGGCAGGCGAACCAGCGCCTGCGTGCCAGTGATGAAGATGCGTCCTTCGGTCAGCGTGTACTTGTCGTCGAGTGTGACGGTCTTCAAGGTCATGGCGTTCTCGGTTCTGCGGAAGGTGCGGGTCAGGGAGGGGCTGTGGTGCCAGATTCGCGGTCGAACCGCAGCCCACATCCGTCGACTGGAATGCCACGCTCGAATCGCCTCGATCGCCGATAGTGTCACTGAGGCGGCAACTTTGGCCGTCGCGTCGGGGACGACCTTCAGGGATAGCCCGGCTATCGACCCGCGCTGGCATTTGATCCAATCTTAGCCGCGGTGAGGAGCGCCAGACGCCGCACATGAATCCCCCGATCTGTCAAAGTCCTTTTTGTGGAGTCCGCATGAACCGATTCACTTTCATCGCCAGCGCCGTCAGCGCGGCCCTCGGCCTGGTGGCACCCGCGGCCTGGGCCCAACCCAAGCCGATCCGCATCGGCGTGCCGACTGCCGTGCAACTGCAGGTGGGACGCGATACGCAAGACGCGCTTCAGATGGCGATCGACGACATCAACGCCAAGGGCGGCGTGCTGGGCCGCAAGCTCGAGATGGTGGTGGCCGACGAGACCGAGAACCCCGAGACCGGCATCAGCGCGATCAAGAAGCTGACCGCCGACGAGCGCGTCGACGTGCTGATCGGCGGCTACACCAGCGGCGTCACGCTGGCCCAGTTGCCGCACATCTCGGCCGCCAAGACGATCTACCTGAATGTCGGCTCGGCGTCGCCCGCGACCAACGCCAAGGTCAAGACCGACTACGACAACTACAAGTACATTTTTCGCGTCGGGCCGCTCAACGCTGCCCACCAGGCGCGCCAGTTGACCGTCTTCATCTCGGACTTCGTCAAGGGTGATCTCGGCATCAGCAAGGTCGCGATCGTCGGCGAGAACGCCAAGTGGGTGCAGGACCTGGTACCGCTGCTCAAGAAGGGCGCAACCGAGGCCGGCGCCGACGTGCGTGCGACCGAGTTCTTCGACGCCCAGACTTCCGACTTCTCGCCGCTGTTCTCCAAGGTCAAGGACTCGGGCGCGCAGTTCATGGTGGTGGTGCTGTCGCACGCCTCGAGCGACATCTTCGCCAAGCAGTGGTACGACTCGCGTTTCCCGATGCCCTACGGTGGCATCGACGTCAAGAGCATGGACGGCGATTTCTGCGAGCGCATCGGTGGCAAGTCGGTGGGCGAGATGGCCGCCAACTTCGCGGTGCGCGCGCCGCTCACCCCCAAGACCATTCCGTTCTTCGACGAGTTCCGCAAGCGCACCAACCGCTCGCCAGTGTACACCGCTTTCGGCGCCAACGACGCGGTGTACATCTATGCCGACGCCGTCAAGCGGGCCGGCAGCACCGACACCAACGCGGTGATCAAGGAGCTTGAGAAAACCAGCTACGTGGGCATTCCCGGCACCATCGAGTTCGACGAGACGCACGACGTCAAGCCCGGCACCGCGACCTACAAGGGGCCGGCGCTGCTGCTCGCGCAGTGGCGCGAAGGGTGCAAGCGCGAGGTGATCCATCCGAAGTCGATGCGCACCGCTGACTTCGTCTACCCGGCCTGGATCAAGAAGTAGTCCGGATACCTTGAATGCGCCGTCCGTCCGCGGCGGCGCCCTCGGGTCACTCGGGAACCTTTGCGGGGACAGCCATGCTTGAAATTCTGATCGTCGGCGCGGTAAGCAGCGCCATCTACGCCATGCTCGCCGTCGGCTTCACGCTGATCTTCGGCGTGGCGCGCATCCTGAACCTGGCCCACGGCTCGTTCTACGCGCTCGGTGCCTACGGCGCCTACTTCTTTACCGCGCACATGAAGCTGCCGCTGCTGCCGGCCGCCTTGTGCGCGATCGCCGTGGTCGCGGTATTCGGCATCCTGGTCGAGCGGGTGCTGATCCGGCCGATGCGCAAGTCAAGCCTGGCCATGCTGATGATCACGCTCGCGGTGGCGCTGGTGATCGAGCAGGCGCTGTTCCTGACCTTCGGCTCGGAGTACCGCAACGTGCCGGCCTTCATCGACACCAAGTACACGATCGGCGGCGTTGACATCGGTGGTGCGCGGCTGTTGGCGCTGGGCGTGGGGGTCGTGCTGATCGGCGCGCTGTGGCTCTTCATCCAGCGCACCCGGCTCGGTTCGGCGATCCTGGCGATCTCGCAGGACCCGGTGGCGGCGCAATACATGGGCATCCCCAGCGACCGCATCTTCGCGGTCGTGATGGGCATCTCGGCCGCCCTGGCCGCCACCGCGGGTGTGCTGGCCGGGCCGTTCCTGACGGTGCAGCCGACGATGTGGCTGCTGCCGATCGTCAAGGCCTTTGCGATCGTCGTGGTCGGCGGCCTGGGCTCGATCCCGGGCAGCATCCTGGCCGCGCTGATGCTGGGCTATGCCGAGACCATCGTCGCCTACATGGTGTCGAGCTCGTGGACCGAGATCGTCTCGGTGCTCGCCACGCTGCTGATGCTGATCTTCCGACCCGCCGGCATCTTCGGCCGGCGCGCTGCGTTCTGAGGTCGCGATGTTCAACAAACCTGTCGATCTTGCCGGCGCCGCGGTCTTCGTTGTCTTCATGGCCTTGCTGCCGCTGGTCTTTGCCAGCAACTACCTGATCGGGGTGCTGACGGTGGCCGTGATCTACGGCATCTGGGCCGTGACCTGGGACTTCATGTCGGGCCTCACCGGGCGCGAGAACTTCGGCCACAGCCTGTTCATCGGTGTCGGCGCCTACACCGCCGGCTTCATGAACACCAGCCTGGGCTTCAATGGCTGGTGGAGCCTGCCCGCAGCGATGCTGATGGCGGTGCTGTTCGCGCTGCTCATCGGCCTGCCCACGCTGCGCCTCAAAGGCCCGTACTTTGCGCTGGCGATGCTGTCGGGCGCGGTGATCATGCAGCGCCTGATGCTGATCTTCTGGGAGCACACCGGCGGCGAAGAGGGCATCAACGGCCTGACGCCGCTGATCACCTCGCAGCTTGGCTTCTACTACTTCGCGCTCGGCACGCTGGTGGCCATCACCGCCTTGCTGCTCGCGCTCGCACGCTCGCATTGGGGCCTGATCCTGCGGGCGATCCGAGGCGACGAGGCCACCTGCCAGGCGGCTGGCATCAACGTCACCTTCTACAAGATCGCTTCGCTGGTGATCAGCGCTGCGTTTGCCGGCGCGGGCGGTGCGATGTATGCGCACTACCAGCTTCAGGTCAGCCCGCAACTGTTTGCCGTGGTCACCTCGATCACCATCATCACGATGGTTTACGTCGGCGGCATGGCCAGCATCTACGGCCCGGTGGGCGGCGCGATTCTGCTGGTGCTGCTCACCGAGCTACTGCGCAATTTCGGTGAGTGGCGGTTGATGATCTACAGCATCACCCTGATCCTGATCCTGTTCTTCCTGCCGAACGGCTTGATCGCACCGACCTGGCAGCGCGTCAAGACCGCAACGGGGTGGGGGAAATGAGCGCGTTGCTGGAGGTGGCCAACCTCAACAAGCACTTCGGTGGCCTGCACGCCGTCAAGGACGTGTCGTTCACTGTCGAGCCCGGCGAGATCGTCGGCATCCTCGGTCCGAACGGCGCCGGCAAGACCACCTTGTACAACCTGCTGACGGGCTTCATCGCACCCGACCCGGGCGCCACGGTGCTGTTCGAAGGCAGTTCGCTGCTGGGCGTGGCGCCGCACCGCATTGCCGGGCGTGGCATCTCGCGCACGTTCCAGCTCTGCCGACCGTTCATCGGCATGAGCGTGCTCGAAAACGTCATCGTCGGCGCGCTCGGCTCCAAACGGGGTCAGGGCGCCGATCTCGATGCGCGGGCCCAGGCGCTGCTGGGGCGGGTCGGCCTGGCTGGCAAGGAGGGCGTGCCGGTGGAGGTGCTCTCCTACGGCGACCAACGACGCCTGGAGATCGCGCGTGCGCTGGCTGCCAAACCGGCGCTGCTGCTGCTCGACGAGCCCTTTGCCGGGCTGGGCAGCGGTGAAATCGCCGATCTGTCGGCACTGATCCGGCAGGTGCACACCGACGAGGGCCTCACGGTTTTGTTGATCGAACACAAGCTGCGCGAATTCATGCGCCTGGTCGGACGGGTCATCGCACTCGACTTCGGCGAGGTGATTGCCCAGGGCACACCCGAAGACATCGTGCGCCACCCGGCCGTCATCGAGGCCTACATCGGCCGCAGCGACCCGGTAGAAACGGAGCCTCAGCATGCTGCTTGAGCTGCGCAATCTATCGGTTTCGTACGGCAAGGCCGTGGCCCTCGAAAACATCTCGCTGCGCGTTGCCGAAGGCGAGTTCGTCGCCGTGCTTGGCCCCAACGGTGCCGGCAAGAGCACGCTGCTGAAGGCGATTTCGCGCTCGCAGGCGTCCACCGGCACGCTGGAGTTTCGGGGTGAATCACTGCAGGGCGTTCCCGCTCACGCGGTGGTCGGCAAAGGCATCTGCCACTGCCCCGAGGGTCGGCGGCTGTTTCCCGAACTCACGGTGCTGAAGAACCTGATGCTCGGCGCCTACCTGAGGCGCGACGCCGCCGTAGCGACCCACCTGAAACTCGTCTACAGCCTGTTCCCGATCCTGGAGGAGCGCGCTCCGCAGATCGTCAGCACGCTCTCGGGCGGCCAGCAGCAGATGGTGGCGATCGGCCGGGCGCTGATGGGGAAACCCTCGCTGCTGCTGCTCGATGAGCCTTCGGTCGGTATCGCGCACCGCCTGAAGATCGAGATCTTCGATGCGATCAAGCGCATCCAGCAAGGCGGCTGCGCGATCCTGATGGCCGAGCAGGATGCACAGTCGGCGCTGCGCATTGCCGACCGGGTCTATGTGCTTGAGCATGGCCATGTCGGCCGCGAAGGCACGAGTGCCGAACTCGGAGCCGACGACTACATCCGGCAGGCCTACCTCGGGGTCGGTTGAGCGCGGGGGCCGCGCGGCAGGCTGCGGCGCGTCGTGCGCGAATGTTGCGGCGATCGTTTTGGAACACGTAGAGGAAAGCAAAAGTGTTCCGAACAGCGTTGGTGCAGCGAGGCGGCGTAGATCGAGGTTACCCCTTCCCCAACGATCTCAAGAAGCGCTACGCGTGGTGCGGACGGAGTTCGCCCGACCAGCCGCAAGCATGCGGTTGAGAACGGCGATGCCGACCGCTGCTTCA
>JANXZN010000320.1 GCA_025355545.1 Rhizobacter sp. | reverse complement strand
GGGTTCTCATCGACCGATCACGCTCAATACACCCCGAGCGTCACGCAATGACAGTCAAGACACTCGTTGACCCCGGAAAACAGCGTCAAGATGGCCCATCAGGCCATACAGTGGTCGATGCGTGAAATATGCGGGCTAGGTTGAAGCGTTCGGACGCCTTGCCGAGCGCATCAAGAAACTTGCAGGTTGAAGGTGGAGTTGGGGTGACGGAATTTTCTGGGGTTCCGGCTTACAACCCCCAGCTGCTGGCCGCACTGCAATGCATGACGGTGAGCCTGGCGACGATGGTGGGCAGCGTGCGCCAGTCGGCCGACGGCATCGCGACCGCATCGAGCGAGATCGGCGCCGGCAACCAGGACCTGTCGGCGCGCACCGAACAGCAGGCCAGCGCGCTGCAGCAGACGGCCTCGTCGATGCAGCAAATGACCGCGACGGTCCAGCACCACGCCGACAGCTCGCGTCAGGCGAGCCAGCTCGCGAGTTCGGCCGCCGATGTCGCCGGCCGCGGCGGCCAGGTCGTCGCGCAGGTCGTCACGACGATGGGCGAGATCAGCGCGTCGAGCAGGCGCATCGCCGACATCATCAGCGTGATCGACGGAATCGCGTTCCAGACCAACATCCTGGCGCTGAACGCGGCCGTCGAGGCGGCACGCGCCGGTGAGCAGGGCCGCGGTTTCGCGGTCGTGGCCTCCGAGGTGCGCGGCCTGGCGCAACGGTCGGCCAACGCGGCCAAGGAGATCAAGACCCTGATCGAGGACAGCGTGCAGAAGGTCGGCGCCGGCAGCAAGCTGGTCGGCGAGTCCGGCAAGACCATGCACGAGATCGTCGAACAGGTGCGGCGCGTCACCGACCTGGTGGCCGAGATCAATGCGTCGACCAACGAACAGAGCAGCGGCATCGTCCAGGTGAACCATGCGGTTGCCGCGATCGACCAGGGCACGCAGCAGAACGCGGCGCTGGTGGAAGAAAGTGCCGCCGCGGCCGAAAGCCTGCGGCAGCAGGCCGCAGGCCTGCTCGGCATGATCGCCCAGTTCCGGACCGGTGCCGCGGCGATGCCGGCCTGATCCGCCGACGCAGGACGCGGCGCGCGCGCCGGGTTCAGCAGCCGAGCTTGGCGGCCTGCACCGGCCGGCCGCCGGCGGCGTCGACGATCACCAGGTTGACATGCCGCGGGTGCGCCGGGTCGGCCGCCGCGCCGAGCTCGAACTGCAGCGTTGCGGCCGGGCCGTCGGGCGTGGCGGCCCAGGCCGGTACGCGGCGGTATTCGCGCACCACATCGTCGTGGGTCAGCGTTGCGCCTTCGTTCTCGCCGGCCTTCACGGCACTCACATGGTTCTGCTCGGTGACGGCCCAATACGCGGCCAGCCGGGCCGGCGCGCCCTGCAGCGGGGCGACGACGGCGGTCACGCGGTTGCCCTCGCGGCTCAGTTGCAAGTCGACCGCCGACGGCCGCGCCGCGGCCGCCGCCGACACGCGCGGCCAGTCGGGCCGATCGACGCCGTTGACGATCACCTGCGGCGTGTAGCTGAAGCGCGCGCCGCTGACGGGCTGCTGCTGCACCTGGCGCTGCGTGTAGTCGGGGCTCCCGAAGCGATCCTTCCAGCCCAGGCGGTCCCAGTAGTCGACGTGGAACGCGAGTGCGACGACCCCGGGCTCGGCCTTCAGACGCGACAGCCAGCGGTCGGCGGGCGGGCAGGAGCTGCAGCCTTCGGAGGTGTAGAGCTCGACCACGGCCGGCGCCACCGTGCCGCTGTGGGCGCTGCAGGTGGGCGCCGCGCCGCTCGTGGTCGGGCTGAACAAGGCCGGCAGCGCGAGCGCGGCGGCCAGCGAGGCAGCAAGACGGTTGAGCGAGGCCATGCCGGACTCCTTGGGTTGGTTCGGCATCGGTCGCGCCGGGCGCGCCATTCTTACGGCATCGGCTGTGCCACACTGCGCCGCCGTCGAATCCGTCCGTTGCCGCCATGCATTCTTCCTCAAAGCGCCGCGTCGCCGTGATCGGCGCCGGCCCGGCCGGCCTGATGGCGGCCGAACTGCTCGCGGCCGGCGGCGTGGGGGTCGACCTGTTCGACGCGATGCCCTCGGTAGGCCGCAAGTTCCTGCTGGCCGGCAAGGGCGGGCTGAACCTGACCCACAGCGAGCCGCTAGCCGCGTTCCTGGGCCGTTTCGGCGCGCGCAGTGCCGCGCTCGAGCCAATGTTGCGGGCGTTCGGCCCGGCCGAGCTGCGCGCCTGGGCGCAGGGCCTGGGCGTGGCCACCTTCGTCGGCAGCTCCGGCCGGGTCTTCCCGAGCGACCTGAAGGCGGCGCCGCTGCTGCGTGCCTGGCTGCACCGGCTGCGCACGGCCGGCGTCGCGTTCCACATGCGGCAGCGCTGGCTGGGCTGGCTCGAAGGCAGCGGCGATACGCTGCGCTTTGCCGGCCCGCAGGGCGAGACCGAGGTGCATGCCGATGCGCTGGTGCTCGCGCTCGGCGGCGGCAGCTGGGCCCGGCTCGGTTCCGACGGCGCGTGGCTGCCGCTGCTGGCGGCACGCGGCGTTGACGTGGCACCGCTGCGGCCGTCGAACTGTGGCTTCGAGGTCGCGCGCATCGATGCGGGCGGGGCGCTGATGCCGGGCTGGAGCGACTTCTTCCGGGCCAAGTTCGCCGGCCAGCCGCTGAAGAACATCGCGCTCGTGCTGCGCGCGTTCGACGGCCGCGAGATCGCGCAGCGCGGCGAGTGCGTCGTCACCGAACGCGGCGTCGAAGGCAGCCTGGTCTACGCGGTGTCGGGGCCGGCCCGCGACACGATCGACGCGAGCGGCCGCGCACTGCTGCGAATCGACCTGCTGCCGGGGCGCTCGACCGACTTCGTGCGCGACGAGGTCGCGCGACCGCGCGGCTCGCGCTCGCTCGCGACGCACCTGAAAAGCCGGCTCGGCCTCGACGGCGTCAAGACCGCGCTGCTGCACGAACTGCTGCCGCGTGAGGCGATCGCCGACCCGCTTCAACTCGCGGCCGCGATCAAGGCGCTGCCGTTGACGCTGGTCGCGACGCGGCCGCTCGACGAGGCCATCAGCAGTGCCGGGGGCGTGCGCTTCGAGGCGCTCGACGACGCGCTGATGCTGCGCGCGCTGCCCGGTGTGTTCTGCGCCGGCGAAATGCTCGACTGGGAGGCGCCGACCGGCGGCTACCTGTTGACCGCCTGCTTCGCGTCGGGCGCGGCGGCGGCGCGTGGCGCCTTGAAGCGCCTGCGGGCCTGACGCGCCGGACATTTCCTACGCGCAAGTCGGTGCCGGCGGCCGGCACTCGCGCCGCCGTCCGACGGATCGGCGCCGCAGGCGGGCCTAGAGTGGTGCATCGATGATCAGATCAAGGAGTCTGCCATGCACACGATCTTGTCACGCCAGCACCCGATGCACCGCCTCGCCGGCCTGTGGTTCGCCAGCGCGATGCTCGGCCTGTCTGCGGCCGCCTCCGCCGGCACCGCCGCCCCGTCCGACGCCCAGGCGCGCTACGAGCAGGAGCGGGCGCGCTGCCTGAGCGGCGAGTCGGGGCAGGCGCAGTCCACCTGCCTGAAGGAAGCCGGTCCCGCGCTCGAAGCGGCCAAGCATGGCCAGCTGAACGATGGCAACGCGAAGTATCGCCAGAACGCCAAGGAGCGCTGCAACGTGCTCACCGGCGACGAGATGCGCGATTGCATCGCGCGCGCCAAGGGCCAGAGCACCAGCGTCAGCGGCAGCGTCAAGGGCGGCGGCATCCTGAGCGAATCGGTGACCACCGAGACCCGTCCGGCCATGGTGATCGCGCCGGCCGCGTCCGCACCCTGACCCGCTCACACCGCCGCGAACGAGGGGCGCGGGGCCTGTGGCACACTGCGCGGCTTCGATTCGCAACCCGCCGCGCAGCGTGACCGCGGCCGCCTCTCTTGGACAAGATTCTTCTGCAGATCGCCGCCGAACTGAAGGTTCGGCCGGCCCAGATTCACGCCGCCGTCGAGCTGCTCGACGGCGGGGCCACCGTTCCGTTCATCGCCCGCTACCGCAAGGAAGCGACCGACGCGCTCGACGACATCCAGTTGCGCGAACTCGAGGCACGCCTGTCCTACCTGCGTGAGCTGGAAGAGCGCCGCGCAGCGGTGCGCAAGAGCATCGAGGAGCAGGGCAAGCAGACGCCGGCGCTGCGCGAGGCGATGGCCGCCGCGCCGACCAAGCAGGAACTCGAAGACCTGTACCTGCCGTTCAGGCAGAAGCGGCGCACCAAGGCGATGATCGCGCGCGAAGCGGGCATCGGGCCGCTGGCCGAGCGCCTGTTTGCCGACCCTGCGCTGGTGCCGCTCGACGAAGCGACGGCCTTCGTCAACGCCGCCGCAGGTTTTGCCGATGCCCAGGCCGTGCTCGACGGTGTGCGCGACATCCTCGCCGAACGCTGGGCCGAAGATGCGGCGCTGGTGCGCAAGCTGCGCGACTGGCTCTGGGGCGTGGCGCTGTTCCAGAGCAAGCTGATGCACGGCAGGGACGGCACGCATCCCGACGCGGCCAAGTTCCGCGACTACTTCGACTACGCCGAGCCGCTCCGCACGGTGCCCTCGCACCGGGCGCTCGCAGTGTTTCGCGGCCGCGCGCTGGAACTGCTCGACGTGAAGCTCGTGACCGATGAAGAAGCGCTTGCCGGCAAGCCGGTGCTGGCAGACGGCCACATCGCCGTCCATCTGAAGTGGAGTCACGCCGGCCGCGCGGCCGACGATCTGATCCGCAAGTGCATCGCGTGGACCTGGAAGGTCAAGCTCGGCCTCAGCCTCGAGCGCGAGCTGTTCGCGCGCCTGCGCGAAGACGCGGAAAGCGTCGCGATCAAGGTCTTCGCCGCGAACCTGCGCGACCTGCTGCTTGCCGCACCGGCCGGCCCGCGCGTCGTGATGGGGCTGGACCCGGGCATCCGCACCGGCTGCAAGGTCGCGGTGGTCGACGCCACCGGCAAGGTGCTCGCCACCGACACGGTTTACCCGCACGAACCGCGCCGCGACTGGGAAGGTTCGCTGCACACGCTGGCGAAACTGTGCGCGACCCATGGTGTCGACCTGATCGCGATCGGCAACGGCACCGCGAGCCGCGAGACCGACAAGCTCGCCGCCGATCTGATCAGGCGAATTCAGCAGATCGCGCCGGACACGAAGCTCGAAAAAGTCGTGGTCAGCGAGGCCGGCGCGTCGGTGTACTCGGCCAGCGAATATGCGAGCAAGGAACTGCCCGAGCTCGATGTGAGCCTGCGCGGCGCGGTCAGCATCGCGCGGCGGCTGCAGGACCCGCTCGCCGAACTCGTGAAGATCGACCCGAAGAGCATCGGCGTCGGCCAGTACCAGCACGATGTCAGCCAGAGCGAGCTCGCGAAGAGCCTCGCCACCGTGATCGAGGACTGCGTCAATTCGGTCGGCGTCGACCTGAACACCTCGTCGACGCCGCTGCTGGCGCGCGTCTCCGGGCTGAGCGGCGCGGTCGCTGCGAGCGTCGTGCGCTGGCGCGATGCGAACGGCGCGTTCCGCAACCGCCAGCAACTTCTCGAGGTGAGCGGCCTGGGCGCGAAGACCTTCGAGCAGAGCGCCGGCTTCCTGCGCATCCGCGGCGGCGCCAACCCGCTCGATCAGTCGGGCGTGCACCCCGAGACCTACCCGCTGGTCGAGCGCGTGCTCGGCGCGCTGCAGCGCCCGGCGGCCGAGGTGATGGGGCGCAGCGACGTGATCCGGACCTTGCAGCCCGAGGCCTTCGCCGACGAACGCTTCGGCGCGATCACGGTGAAGGACGTGCTCGCCGAGCTCGAGAAGCCCGGCCGCGATCCGCGCCCGGATTTCAAGGTCGCGCGTTTCAACGACGGTATCGAAGACATCAGGGATCTCGTGGCCGGCATGCTGCTTTCAGGCACGATCAGCAACGTCGCGCAGTTCGGCGCGTTCGTCGACCTCGGCGTGCACCATGACGGGCTGATCCATGTCAGCCAGCTCGCGAACAAGTTTGTCAGCGACGCGCGCGAGGTGGTCAAGATCGGCGACATCGTGAAGGTGAAGGTGCTCGAGGTCGACCTGGCGCGCAAGCGCATCGCGCTGACGATGAAGCTCGATGCCAGGCCGGATCAGTCTGGCGCGCCCGGTGCCAACGCGTTCCGCCCCCCGCAGCGCGGCGAGCGACCCGGCGGCCGCGTTGCGACGGCTGCGCCGGCGTCGGCGATGGCCGACGCGTTCGCGAAGCTGCGCAACCCGCGCTGAGTTTCAGACCGGCGGCGTGGTGAAGTCGTTCACGCGCAGCTCGATCGGCTCGCCGTGCGGTGTGCGGTCGGCGGCGCGGTCCCACGCGTCGCGGTAGCGCGCCAGCTCCGGCGCCGAGCTCGCGCGCTTCGCAGCCACCAGCGTCTCGAGGGTGACGAGCCAGTGACGGTAGTACGAGTCGCCCAGGTCGGCGTCGCCAGCGGCCTGCGCCCGGGTGATCTGCTGCGCCAGCGCCGCTGCCCATTCGGGCCAGCTGAACAGGCCGCGCTGGTGCAGCGTGACGGCGATCGCGAAGGCGTGCGCCTCCCAGGGCTCGCGGAACACCCGACCGTCCGCGTCGAAGGGCACGCCGGGCAGGGCGTCGACCTCGTCGATCATGCCGGCTCCAGGTAGGCGTCCCAGGCATCGACCGACACCTTGAGCCCGTCGGCCGCGTCGGCGCCCCACAGTTCGCGGGCGTCGAAGACGACGGTGTAGAGCCATTGCGGCTGTTCGCCCGCCCCTTGCGCATGGGCATCGGCGAACACGTGGGCACCGTGCAGCCGCTCCACCACGCCGAGCTTGCCGCGGGCATACCCGGGCAGGCGCGTGTGGTGCATGACAGGTTCGCGCCGCGTGCGCACGCGCTCGCCGACGGCGAAGCGCGCGGCGCTCGATGCGGCACGCGCAGTTGGCGAGCCGGCCGCCAGCGCGGCGCCGACGGCGTCGGCGTGCAGCACGCGCCGCACCGGCACCGGCGCGTGCAGCATCCGCGCCGCGTCGACCTCGTCGCGGCCGACCATGCCGCGCTCGGCCAGCAGCCGCTGCAGCGCGTGGATCCAGATCTCGTAGTAGCTCAGCGCGGCGTAGTCGGGCAGCGACTCGCGGGCGGCGCGGCTCATGTCGATGTTCCAGGCGCCGGTTGCACCCGCCGCCAACGTCAACGCGAGCGCGCGCGGCTCCCAGTCGGCGTGGAAGAGTTCGCCCTCGGGTTCGGGAACGACCGCGCCATGGCCCGGCTGGCCGCCCACGTCCGCGTGGGTGAGGTGGCTCACGGCGCAGCCGCCGGTACCGTCACGAGCGCGGTGCCGATCATCGAATCGCGGCTCACCAGCGCGGCGAGTTCGTCCTCGGCCAGGCCCTCGGTGCCCGGCGGGCGCTGCGGGATCACGAGGTAGCGCACCTCGGCGGTCGAATCCCAGACCCGCAGTTCGGTGGTCTGCGGCAGGCTGACGCCGAAGTCCGCGAGCACGCCGCGCGGGTCCTTGACCGCGCGCGAACGGTACGGGGCGCTCTTGTACCAGGTGGGCGGCAGGCCGAGCACCGGCCACGGGTAGCAGCTGCACAGCGTGCAGACGACGAGGTGGTGGCGTGTCGGTGTGTTCTCGACCGCGACCATGTGCTCCCCCTGGCGGCCGGTGTAGCCGAGCGAGGCGATCGCCGCCGTCGCGTCGCGCAGCAACCACTCGCGGAACCTTGCGTCGACCCACGCCCGGGCTACGACGCGCGCGCCGTTGCGCGGGCCGATCTTGGTCTGATAGGTGTCGATCAGCAGGTCCAGCGCGGCCGGGTCGACGTAGCCCTTCTGCGTGAGCACCGTCTCGAGCGCGCGCACCCGCAAGTCCATCTCGCCGAGCTCGCTGTGGTCCTCGGCGTGCGCGTGGTGGTGATCATGTGGGTGGTCGTGATCGTGGGCCATGGCGCATGCTACTGCGCTCGCCCGATACAGTGTGCGTCAGGCATCCCCTGAGCGTTCATGCGGGCCCACGCGCGCTGACGGCGCTGCGCGAACACGGGCTGCGCCCGGAACACATTCGCGCGATCCGGGCCGCGGGCGGCGGGCCGAAGGGCCTGGCGCTGAACCCGCTGGATCGCTACCTGTTCGGCGAATGGCTCGCGCCGGCGACCCGCCCGATCCACCTGTTCGGCGCCTCGATCGGCGCCCGGCGCATGGCGGCGGCCTGCCTGAACGAGCCGGCGCTGGCGCGGATGGCGCAGGACTACATCCATCAGGAATACGCGCACGTGCCCGGCCAGCCGCCGACGCCATCAAGGCCGTCACCGAGAACACCCGGACACGGCCGGTGCGGCACGCGAACAATTGCTGCGTCACGATGGTTTCGATGGACGACGAGCGTCAACCGCCGGTGAGGCCGCCGCTCAAACTGCTGGCCGGCAACCAGCGCCGGCGCGACCACGCCGCGCCGCGATGACTGCGGCGCGGAGAAATTTTCGTTTGCATTGCATCCGGCCGTGAAGAGCGGGCGTAAGGGGCTTCAGACGCGACGGGCATCCGCCTGAAAGCGTCCGATCAAGTCGACCTCGCGGGGCCCGCCCGCAGGCCACCCCACGACTTCAAGCAAAGGATGACGACATGAAATCCCAACGACCGGGTTCTCCCCGACTGCTGCCGCTGCTCGCGGCGATCGGTGCGCTGTACGGCCTGAGCGCCGTGCCGGCGCTGGCCTCCAGCCACCGCGAGGCGCCGTCGATCACGACCACGCCGAAGGTCGATGCCACCGACTTCTACATGTTCAACAGCTACGAGTCGGGCCGCACCGGCTTCGTCACGCTGATCGCCGACTACCTGCCGCTGCAGGATGCCTACGGCGGCCCGAACTACTTCAAGCTCGACCCGAACGCGCTCTACGAGATCCATGTCGACAACAACGGCGACGGCAAGGAAGACATCACCTTCCAGTTCCAGTTCAAGAACACCCTGAAGGGCAAGACGCTGCCGATCGGCGGCAAGGATGTCGCGATCCCGCTGACGCAGTTCGGCGGCGTGACCGACCCGAACGCTGCGACGCTGAACGTCAACGAGAGCTTCACCGTCAACGTCGTGCGCGGCGATCGCCGCAGCGGTGCGCGCGGCGCGGTCACGAACGTGAGCGGCGGCAGCGCGACCTTCGACAAGCCGTCCGACAACATCGGCACGAAGACGATCCCGAACTACGCCGCCTATGCGGCCAAGCACATCTACAGCGTCAACATCCCCGGCTGCACGACGCCGGGCAAGGTGTTCGTCGGCCAGCGCAAGGACCCGTTCGCGGTCAACCTCGGCGTGATCTTCGACCTCGTCAATGTGCCGAGCGCGGCCTTCCTGCTCGACCCGGCGAACAAGGATGCGGGCACCGACTCCTTGCACGACAAGAACGTCACGTCGCTCGCGATCGAGGTGCCGACCAGCTGCCTGACCGCCGGCACCGACCCGGTGATCGGCGCCTGGACCACCGCCAGCCTGCGCCAGGGCAACCTGCTCAGCGCGGCGCCGAAGTCCGGCTACCAGACCGCGGCGATCGGCGGTGGCGCCTGGACCCAGGTCTCGCGCCTGGGCATGCCACTCGTCAACGAGGTCGTGATCGGTCTGCCCGACAAGGACAGGTTCAACGGCTCGAAGCCGCAGGACGACGCGCAGTTCGCGACCTACGTGACGAACCCGACGCTGCCCGCGCTGCTCGAGATCGCGCTTGGCGCGCCCGGCATCGCACCCACGAACTTCCCGCGCACCGACCTCGTCACGACCTTCCTGACCGGCATCAAGGGCGTGAACCAGCCGACCGCCGTGACGGCTTCCGAAATGCTGCGCCTGAACACGGCGATCGCGCCGACGGCTTACGCAAGCCAGAACCGGCTCGGTCTGCTGGGCGGCTTGCTGTCGGGTGACGGCGATCTGGCCGGCTACCCGAACGGTCGGCGGCCGAACGACGACATCGTCGACATCTCGCTGATCGCGGTGATGGGCGGGCTGTGCGTGGCCAACGGCGACGCCGACACCTACAAGCTCGGCGCGACCTGCAAGCCCTCGGCGGTGCCGCTCGGCGCGGCCGTGTTCGGCCTGCACGACGGCGTCGACCAGGCCGGGCCGAAGGTCAAGGCCGCGGGCCCGCTGCTGACGGCCTTCCCGTACATCGGCACGCCGCTGCCGGGTGCGCAGTGAACCGACGCACAAGGAGCATGACATGACGAAGTCCTGGATCTTTGCGCTATGTGCCGCCGCGTCCCTGGCCGGCTGCGGCGGCGGGGACTACCACCCGCCGCCGGCGACCGAGTCGGTGCCGGCGAGCGCCAGCGAGTCGACGGCCGGCTTCATCGGCTACATGAAGGCGCTGGTGGCCTCGGCCGCCGACATGCTCGAGCCGGTCGACGTGAGCGCCGTCACGCCGCCGGCGGACGACACGGGCGAGCCGACATCTGTCGACTGACGACTGACGACGGTCGGGTGGGGCGCTCGGCGCGTCCCGCCCTTCCATCGTCGCCTTCGATTGCCGACACCGTGCGACCCCACAAGCTCTTGCTGATCCCGTTCCTGGCGACGCTGCTGATCGCCGCCGCACCCGGATCGCGTGCGACGCCGATCTCGCCGACGCGCGACGACGAGGTGGTCGACGTGCTGCCCGCGGTAACCGGCAGCCGCGCCGAAGCGCGCCGCCTGCGCCAGCAACTTGCGCAACAACCGCAGAACACGGCGCTGGCGCTGACGGCCGCGAGGCGCTACCTCGATCAGGCCCACGAACTGGGCGACCCGCGCTTCGCCGGCATGGCGATGTCGGCGATCGCCGCGTGGCCCGACGCCGCGACCGCACCCGACGACGTGCTGATGATGCGTGCCACCTTGCAGCAGTACCTGCACGAGTTCGACGCCTCGGCCCTGACGCTGAAGACATTGCTCGCGCGGCCCGCCGCCGCACCGCTGCCGCAGGCCTGGCTGACGCTGGCGACCGTGCGCCGCGTGCAGGGCCGCTACGCCGAATCCGACGCCGCCTGCGCGCAGGTCGGGCGTGCCGGCGCCACGCTGCACGCGACCGCGTGCGCGGCCGAGAACGCCGCGCTGCGCGGCGACGTCGAGCGCGCCCGCGCGGCCTTCACGGCGCTGCTGGCTGATCCGCGCCAGCCTGCGACGACGCGCGCCTGGCTGACCACCAGCGTCGCCGAACTGGAGCAGCGCGCCGGCCGCGCCGCCGAGGCCGAGGCCGCGTTCCGCGCGGCGCTCGTGCTCGACCCAGACCCGTACACGACGCTGGACTTCGCCGATTTCCTGATCGAGCAGAAGCGGCCCGCGCAGGCGCTGGCGCTGCTGAACGGGCAAGTGCGCAGCGACGCGGTGCTGCTGCGCCTGGCGATCGCGGGCGTGCAGGCGCGCTCGCCTGGCGCCGCGGCCGATGTGGCCGAGATGCGCGAGCGCATCGCGCTGGCCAACCAGCGGCCGGACGCGAAGATTTTCCACGGCCGCGAGCAGGCGATGTTCGCGCTGGCCGTCGACGGCGACGTTGCGCGTGCGCTCGGACTCGCGCGCGGCAACGTCGTGCAGCAGCGTGAGCCGCTGGATCTGCTGGTGCTGGCGCAGGCCGCGCGCGCGAGCGGCCGGCCGGATGCGCTGCAGGAAGCGAAGCGCGTGGTCGGAGCGATGGGCCTGGTCGACCGGCGCATCGAGGCGATCCTGTGATGCGCCGCGCCGCCGCAGCGGTGCTGCGCACGATCTGCTGCCTCGCGTTGCTGGCGCTCGGCTCGGCAGCGCAGGCCCACAAGGCCAGCGACTCGTACCTGCAGATCGATGCCGGCGACAAGGGCACGACGCTGCGCTGGGACATCGCGCTGCGAGACCTCGATGCCGCGATCGACATCGACGCGAACGAGGACGGCCAGCTGACCTGGGGCGAGGTGAAGGCCGCTTGGCCCCGCATCGAAGGCTACGCCACGCCGCGCCTGGCGATCGCCGGCTGCGTGCTGCGCCCGACCGGGCGCGCGCTCGAACGCCGCAACGACGGGGTTTACGCGGTGATCTTCCTGGCGTCTGACTGCGTGCTGGCGCCGACGCCGGCAATCACGTACACGCTCTTGCGCGAGGTCGATCCGACGCACCGCGGCATCGCCAAGCTGCAGCGCGCCGGCCGGCCACCGACCCTGACGATGCTGGATCCGACGCACCCGGCCGGGTCTTCTGCAGCGACCGCTTCGGCCGCGGAACCGGGCGCGAGCGCGCCGAGCGGCGCGCTCGGTTTCCTGCGCGAGGGTGTGCGCCACATCCTGACCGGCTACGACCACGTGCTGTTTCTGCTGTGCCTGCTGCTGCCGTCGGTGATGCGGCGCACGCCCGAAGGCTGGCGGCCGGTCGACAAGCTCTCGCAGGCCGTGTGGCCGGTGATCGGAATCGTCTCGGCATTCACCATCGCGCATTCGATCACGCTGGGGCTGGCGGCGCTGAAGATCGTGTCGCTGCCGCCGGCGTTCATCGAGCCGGCGATCGCCGTGACGATCATCCTGGCGGCGCTCGACAACGTCTGGCCGATCTTCCCGGTCAGGCGCGTGGTCGTGACCTTCTTCTTCGGGCTGATCCACGGCTTCGGCTTCGCCGGCGTGTTGGCGGAGCTGAACCTGCCGACCTCGGAGTTCGCGCGCGCGCTGCTCGAGTTCAACGTCGGGCTGGAGCTGGGGCAGCTGATGATCGTCGTCGGCGTGACGGCGCTGCTGTTCGTGCTGCGCCAGTGGCCGCGCTACCGGCCGCTGGTGATTCGCGGCGGGTCGTACGCGGCGATCGTCGTCGGCGTGCTGTGGCTGATCGAACGCACTGCGAACGTGTCGATCCTGCCCATGTAGAATCGGGCCCTCAACGAAAAAGGACGAGAAAGGCAATGATGGTTATGACACCGCGAACTACCACCTTCTTCCAGAAGGTCTAGTCGGCCGCGCGTCTCGACCTGCATTTCCATTCCCTTCTCGACCAAGGCGCGGCTCAGTCCGCGCCTTTTTGTTTCTTTGGAGCTTGCGATGATCTCGATTCAGTTGCCCGACGGCTCGAAGCGTGAATTCCCCGGGCCGGTGACGGTGGCCGAGGTGGCGGCGGCTATCGGCACCGGTCTGGCGAAGGCGGCGCTGGCCGGGCGCATCGGGCAGGGCGCCGACGCGCGCGTGGTCGACACCGGCTTCGTGATCGACCGCGACGCGCCGCTGGCGATCATCACCGACAAGGATGCCGCCGGCCTCGACGTGATCCGCCATTCGACGGCGCACCTGCTGGCCTACGCGGTCAAGGAGCTGTTCCCGGACGTGCAAGTGACGATCGGCCCGGTGATCGAGAACGGCTTCTTCTACGACTTCTCGTACAAGCGCCCGTTCACGCCCGAAGACCTGCTCGCGATCGAAGCGAAGATGACCGAGCTCGCGCGCAAGGACGAGAAGGTCGAGCGCCGCGTGCTGCCGCGCGACGAGGCGGCGGCCTATTTCAGGAGCCTGGGCGAACATTACAAGGCCGAGATCATCGCGAGCATCCCGGCCGGCGAAGACGTGTCGCTGTACCGCGAAGGCGCGTTCGAGGACCTGTGCCGCGGCCCGCACGTGCCGAGCACGGGCAAGCTGAAGCACTTCAAGCTGATGAAGGTGGCCGGCGCCTACTGGCGCGGCGACCACCGCAACGAGATGCTGCAGCGC
>JANXZN010000302.1 GCA_025355545.1 Rhizobacter sp. | reverse complement strand
ATGTCGCGCAGGATCTGGCGCGCCTCCTCGAACTGCTCGGCGTTGAGCATGCGCGAACGCATCATGAAGCTGACCGCACGGCGCGTGTCCATCACGTTGCGGCGGATGCGGCCGTTCAGGTCTTCCTCGCGCGCGATCGCGGTGAGCGCTTCGCCGGCTGCCTGGTCGTTGACGTCCTGCGTGAGCACGCGGGCGCTGACCTTCTCGAGGCTGTCGTAGATGCCCTCGAGCGCGTCGGCGCTGTACTCGGCATCGGCGTCGTAGAGCTTGAGCAGCACGTCCTTGGCGTCCTCGATCAGCGCCGGGATGCGCCGGGCGCGCAGTCGCAGCAGGCGGAACACCGGCAGTTCCTCTGCGTGGATCGAGAACAGCACGTTGCGGAACAGGATGAACGCGACGCGCACGTTGCGCGGGCCGCCGTCGTCGATGTCGGCGTCGATCAGGAAGTCGGAGCGGATGTGCAGTTCGCCGTTGTCTTCTTCGTAGAAGCGCGCCGATTCCTCGAGGTCGTCGTCGACCGCGTCGGCCGGGATCGTGACGCCGAAGTGCTGCGCGATCCAGCCCTTCTCGTCTTCGGTGGGGGCATCGAGGTCGACCCAGACCGGCTGCACGCGCGTCAGCGCCTCGGCCAGCGCGTCGAGGCTTTCGATTTCCTGCTGGGCGAGCCGGCCGCTGGCCAGCGTGAACACATTGAGCATGAGGGCTCCAACGCAACTCTCTTGCGGCGCGGCGACGGCGCTGCGGCGGCGTCGCGCAGAGAGGGGATCCGGGGCGAGGGTGGCGACCGCCTCGCCCCGGCGCTTGCCGCAGCCTCGCTCGGCCGGCACGCGCTGGAGCGGACGGTCACCGAGGGTGAGGCTGGTCCAAGCAAATCTCCGAGCTGCAGCCTTGGATTATTGCACCCGCATCGGGCCGTTTGGCACCCTCGCGCAGGCGGTTTGCACCCGGGAAACGCGGACCTTGTGATGATCGGTGTCATCCGCTTGTCACGGGCCGGGAAGCTGGGCACACAGGGTTCGACGGTCTTGACGTACCGGTCTGTCAGCCTGCGCCGTCGTCCCCTGCCCGCCTCCCCCCACCTGCGAAAGGACCCCCCATGAATCTGACGATCAGCGGCCATCACCTCGATGTCACTCCGGCTCTCAGGGAGTATGTGCTCACCAAGCTGGATCGGGTCACACGCCATTTCGACCAAGTCGTCGACATCAACGTGTTGCTGTCGGTTGAGAAGCTGAAGGAAAAGGAACGTCGTCAGAAGGCCGAGGTCACTCTCCACGTGAAGGGCAAGGACATTTTCATCGAGCAGTGCCACGAGGATCTGTACGCAGCGATCGACCAGCTGATGGACAAGCTCGATCGCCAGGTCTGCCGCCACAAGGACAAGGTGCAGGATCACCACCACGCATCCCCGAAGCGCATCGACGCGGCGCCGGCCTGAAGGGCCCGGGCAGATCGCGCCAAAAGGCGGCCCGAGGGCCGCCTTTTCGTTGAACCGGCGCGCGGCATGGGCAAAGGGCGACGCTGCGTTGCTGCTATGCAGCAGCAATGCACAATCTTGCATACACGCGGCCCCGGGGCTTGCGCCTGACGGCGGCATGCGTTCCATAATTCGGGACCCGCCATCTCTGCGATCGCCAGGCGACCCGGAGCCGAACCTCAAGCCATGCGCGTCTGCCACCGATGAACCGCCTCGCTGCCATCCTGCCTGCCAGCAACGTGCTGGTGGATGTCGACGCCACCAGCAAGAAGCGCGCTTTCGAGCACGCCGGGCTGGTGTTCGAGAACCAGCACGCGATCGCCCGCGCCACGGTGACCGACAACCTGTTCGCGCGCGAGCGCCTGGGCTCGACCGGGCTGGGCCACGGCGTGTCGATCCCGCATGGCCGTATCAAGGGCCTGAAGAACCCGCTGGCCGCGGTGCTGCGCGTGCAGCAGCCGATCCCGTTCGACGCGCCCGACGACGAGCCGGTCGGCCTGCTGATCTTCCTGCTCGTGCCCGAGGCGGCGACGCAGCGGCACCTCGAGATCCTGTCCGAGATCGCCGAGATGTTGTCGGACCGCGAACTGCGCGAGCGCCTGAAGACCGAGCCCGACGCCGCCACGGTGCACCAGCTGATCGCCAACTGGGAACCGCTGAAGTCGGTGGCCTAGTGCCGGTGGCGCAGCCGGTCGGGTCCCCATGAAGCCCAGCGTCATCAGCGCGGAGGCGCTGTTCGAGGAGCATCGCCCGATCCTGCACTGGGAGTGGATCGCCGGCCACGCCCACCCGGAGCGCCGCTTCGACGAGGCGGCGGTGCGCAACGCGCAGTCGGCCGCCGACCTGGTCGGCTACCTGAACTACATCCACCCCTACCGCGTGCAGATCGTCGGCCGGCGCGAAGTGGCCTACCTGAGCGTCGCCCCGGACCTGGCCGAGCGCCGCATCCAGCGCATCGTCACGCTGGAGCCGCCGGTGTTGATCGTCGCCGACGGCGAGACGCCGCCCGACAAGCTGGTCGCGCTGTGCGACCGCGCCGACATCCCGCTGTTCACCACCGGCGAATCGGCCGGCCACGTGATCGACGTGGTGCGGGCCTACCTCAACCAGCACTTCGCCGAACGCACCACGCGCCACGGCGTGTTCATGGACATCCTCGGCGTCGGCGTGCTGATCACCGGCGAGTCGGGGCTGGGCAAGAGCGAGCTGGGGCTGGAGCTGATCTCGCGCGGCCACGGCCTGGTCGCCGACGACGCGGTCGATCTTTACCGCGTCTCGCAGACCGGGCTCGAGGGCCGCTGCCCCGATCTGCTGCTGAACCTGCTCGAGGTGCGCGGCATCGGCCTGCTCGACATCAAGGCGATCTTCGGCGAGACCGCAGTGCGCCGCAAGATGCGCCTGAAGCTGATCGTGCACCTGGTGCGCAAGGAGACGATGGACCGCGAGTTCGAGCGCCTGCCCTACGAGCCGCTGAACGAAGACATCCTGGACGTGGCGGTGCGCAAGACCGTGATCGCGGTCGATGCCGGACGCAACCTCGCGGTGCTGGTCGAGGCCGCGGTGCGCAACACGATCCTGCAGCTGCGCGGGATCGACACCTACAAAGAGTTCATCGAGCGCCACGCCAAGGCGATGCTCAAGCCCGAATAGGCGAGGCGTCTACTTCGACTTGTGCTGGCAGTTCTTCTTGGTGCAGGTGGCGTAGAGCGCGAGCGCGTGCTCCTGCAACTCGAAGCCGCGTGATTGCGCGATGCTGCGCTGACGCTTCTCGATCTCGGCGTCGAAGAACTCCTCGACCCGGCCGCAATCCATGCACACCAGGTGATCGTGGTGCTTGCCTTCGTTCAACTCGAACACCGCCTTGCCGCTCTCGAAATGATTGCGCGACAGGATGCCGGCCTGCTCGAACTGCATCAGCACGCGGTAGACGGTGGCCAGCCCGACATCGGCACCCTCGGCCAGCAGCATCTTGAACACGTCCTCGGCGCTCATGTGGCGCTGCGAGGTCTTCTGGAACATCTCCAGCACCTTGATGCGCGGCAGCGTGGCCTTCAGGCCGCTGTGCTTGAGTTCGTCGGCGTGCGTCATGGGGCAGGGTCGGCTCGCAGGGGGCGGGTGGCCAGACGGCCAGCCGCTAGAATGAACCGATCATATCGAGGTTGGCCGCCGTCGCCGGCGCGCCGGGTTGCCACCATGTCCCTGCCATCGCTTTTCCGCGCGGCCGCGCGCGCAGTTCCCTGCCGCGGCCTGTTGCTGGCCACTGCTGCCGCGCTGTCGGGCTGCCAGTACCTGCCGTCGCTGCCGACGCCGAACTGGTCCGCCGACCGCTTTCTCGGCGTCGTCACGCCGTACCGGCTTGAGGTGGTGCAAGGCAACGTCATCTCCAGCGAACAGGCCGAGGCCGTCAAGCCCGGCATGAACCGCGCCCAGGTGCGCGACATTCTCGGCACGCCGCTGGTGACCGACGTGTTCCACGCCGACCGCTGGGATTACGTCTTCACGATCCGCCGCCAGGGCGCCGAGCCGCAGGCACGCCGCGTTGTCGTGCGCTTCGCCGGCGACCTGTTCAAGAGCATCGACACCGGCGGCGCGCTGCCGACCGAACGCGAGTTCGTCGCGTCGATCGACACCTTCAAGACCTCGCGCAACGCCCCGCCGCTGGAGCTGACGCCCGAGCAGCTGAAGGTTTTGCCGGTGCCGGCCAAGCCGCCCATCGTCGAAGTCGAGCCGGTCGGCCCGACGCGCACCTACCCGCCGCTCGAACCGGCCACATGAGCGGCGCGGCAGCCCCGATCCGCGTCGCGGTGGCCGGTGCTTCGGGCCGGATGGGCCGCATGCTGATAGAGGCGATCGGCGGCGCCGACGACATGCGCCTGGCCGGCGCGCTCGATGTTGCCGGCAGCGCGGCACTGGGCCAGGATGCCGCGGCGTTCCTCGGCCGCGCCAGCGGCGCCGTCATCACCGCCGATCTGCGCAGCGGCCTCGCCGACGCCGACGTGCTGATCGACTTCACCCGGCCCGACGGCACGCTCGCCCACCTCGCGGTCTGTCGCGAGCTGGGCGTGAAGGCCGTGATCGGCACGACCGGCTTCAGCGACGCGCAGAAAGCGCAGATCGCCGAGCACGCGCAGCACATCGCCGTGATGATGGCGCCGAACATGAGCCTCGGCGTCAACGTCGTGCTGAAGCTGCTCGACGTCGCGGCGCGCGCCCTGAGCGAAGGCTACGACATCGAGATCGTCGAGGCCCACCACCGCCACAAGGTCGACGCACCCAGCGGCACCGCGCTGAAGATGGGCGAGGTCGTCGCCGCCGCACTCGGCCGCGACCTGAAGGCTTGCGCGGTCTACAGCCGCGAGGGCGTGACCGGCGAACGCGACCCGTCGACGATCGGCTTCGCGACGGTGCGCGGCGGCGATATCGTCGGCGATCACACGGTGCTGTTCGCCGGCACCGGCGAGCGCATCGAAATCACGCACCGCTCCAACAGCCGCGCGACCTACGCGCAGGGCAGCCTGCGTGCCGCGCGCTTCCTCGCCGGCCGTGCCAGCGGGCTGTTCGGCATGGACGACGTGCTCGGCATCCGGTGAACGTGAGCGGCCTCGCCAACTTCTGGGGTCAGGGCGACGCGGTGACGCGCAGCGTCGCAGCGTTGCTGCTGCTGATGTCGATCAGCGCCTGGGTCGTGATCTTCTGGAAGGGCTGGCTGCTGCGGCGCGTGCGCGGCGACATCGAACGCGCGGTGCCGGCGTTCTGGGCCGCGGCCTCGCTCGAAGGTGGTCGCGACGCGCTCGCCGCCGTCGACCGCGAACGCGCGCTGGCGCCGTTGCTCGCGGCCGCCATGGCCGCAGCGCCCGACGGCACGCTCAGCGCCAAGGGCCACGCCGATTCGCAACTCACGCGGCGCCTGCGCGATGCGCTGCACGGCGTGCTCGACCAGCTCCAGTTCGGCCAGGTGCTGCTCGCCTCCATCGGCAGCACCGCGCCGTTCATCGGCCTGTTCGGCACGGTCTGGGGCATCTACCACGCGCTGGTCGGCATCGCGGCCGCCGGCTCGATGTCGATCGAGCGTGTCTCGGGGCCGGTCGGCGAGGCGCTGGTGATGACCGCCGCGGGCCTGGCGGTCGCGATCCCCGCGGTGCTGGCCTACAACGTCTTCGGCAAGATGGTCGCCGGCTGCGAGGCCGAGCTCGAGGGCTTCGCGCACGACCTGCGCGAGATGGTGCTCGACGCCGCCGGGGCGCGCTGAGGTTCGCCGCATGGCCTTCGGACGCCTCGAGCGCAGCAGCCGGCCGACGCCGATGAGCGACATCAACATGACGCCGCTGATCGACGTGATGCTGGTGCTGCTGGTGATCTTCATGATCACCGCGCCGCTGATGACCTCGAGCCTGAAGCTGAACCTGCCGAAGACCGACGCCGCGCAGCCGAACGACGCGCCGCGGTTCATCAGCGTCGCGCTCGACCCGCAGGGCAGGCTCTACTTCGGCGAGGAGGCGCTCGAGCCCGCGGCCTTCGCCGCGCGCGTCGTCGAGGCAGCGCGCCAGAACCCGCGGACCGAGGTCCAGCTGCGCGCCGACATGGGGGTGCCCTACGGTCGCGTCGCCGAACTGATCGGCGTGGTGCAGAAGGCCGGGCTGAACCGGATCGGGTTCGTCACCGCACCAGGCGGGGCTGCCAGCAGCAGCAAACCCTGATCGGTACGTGAGTTCGTCGGGCCAGTTGCTGTCGGTGGGCTTGCCGGGATCGACCGGGGCGGTACAGCCGATCATCAGCGCGTTGCCCAGCAGCAAGGTCACGGCGGGTACGATGGACTTCATGGAATCAGACTCGTGTGAAGCTTGAAACCAGAATCTTGGCCGGCATTCGACTTTCCAGAGATTCGGATATGCCATGCTGACCCTGCACAATCCGCTCCACCACCTGCACCAGGGTCGCCACGAGATGTTCCGCGGTCGCCTCGTGCCCTGTCACGAGACCGCGCAGCGGCTCGACCACGTGCTCGTCGAACTGCAGCGGCGTGCGCTCGGCGCGGCGCTCGCGCAGATCCACCGCCCGCGCTACCTGCGGTTCATCGCGCAGGCGTGGGACGAATGGGTCGCGCTGGCCCCTGCCAACGCCGAGATCGACGTGCTGCCGTCGGTGTGGCCGGCGCCCGGCATGCGCCCGGACGTGCTGCCCGAGAACTTCGCGGCGCGTTCGCGCTGTCGCGCCCGCCGGGCCACCACGCGGGCGCCGATTTTTTCGGCGGCTACTGCTTCCTGAACAACGCCGCGCTCGCCGCGCAGGCACTGCGCGCCGGCGGTGCCGCGCGCGTCGCGGTGCTCGATGTCGACTACCACCATGGCAACGGCACGCAGGCGATCTTCTACGAGCGCGCCGACGTGCTGACGGTGTCGATCCACGGCGATCCGCGCACCGGGTACCCGTTCTTCCTCGGCCACGCCGACGAGCGCGGCGCCGGCACGGGACTCGGCTTCAACCTGAACCTGCCGCTGCCGCGCGGCACCGACTACGCGCAGGTCGGGCGCGACATCGCCGACGCGGCGCTGCCGACCGTGTTCGTCTTCGAGGGCGGCTACGCGGTCGCCGAGGTCGGCATCAACACCGTCAACGTGCTCGAAGCCTTCGACGCCGCGTAGTCAATCGACCTTCTCGGCACCGGAAAGGAGTGCGACGAACCGATCCAGGCCGATGTTGCCGCCCGACAGCGTGATGCCGACGCGCTGACCCCTGAACTGTCGGGCGTGCGTCATCAGCGCCGCGAGCGCGCACGCGCCCGACGGTTCCAGCACGACCTTCATGCGTTCGAATGCGAAGCGCATCGCCTCGACGACGGCCGGGTCGGTGGCCGTCAGCACGTCGGTCACGAGCGCGCGGATCACCGCGAACGGGTGAGCGCCGACCGCCTGCGTCTGCTGGCCATCGCAGATCGTGCGCGGCACCTCGATGCCGACGATGCGCCCGGCGCGCAGCGACTGCTGCATGTCGTTGCCGCGTTCGGGCTCGGCACCGTACATGCGGATCTGCGGCAGCAGGTGCTTGGCCGCGACCGTGCAGCCCGACAGGAAGCCGCCGCCGCCGGCGCAGACGATCAGCGCGTCGAGCGCGCCCACGTCCGCTATCAGTTCGAGCGCCGCGGTGCCCTGCCCGGCCATCACCGGCAGGTGGTCGAACGGCGGGATCAGCGCGGCGCCACGCTCCTCGACCAGCCGGGTCGCAATCGCCGCGCGGTCCTCCTTGTAGCGGTCGTAGATCACGACCTCGGCGCCGTAGCCGCGCGTCGCCGCGAGCTTCAGCGCCGGTGCATCGTGCGGCATCACGATGGTCGCGCGGCAGCCGTGCAGCTGCGCCGCGAGCGCGATCGCCTGGGCATGGTTGCCGGACGAGAACGCGACCACGCCGCGCGCGCGCTCGACCTCGCTGAGCACGCTCACCGCGTTGTAGCCGCCACGGAACTTGAACGCGCCCATGCGCTGCAGGTTCTCGGCCTTCATGAAGACCTGCATGTCGAGCATCGCGTCGAGCGTGCGCGAGGTCAGCACCGGCGTGCGGTGGGCCACACCCTTCAGGCGGGCGGCGGCGAGTTCGATCTCGTGGAAGGGCAGCATGCTGCCAAGAATACGATGCCGCGGCGCCGCCGGGCCGCGGCGCGCTGCGTCAACCCTCGGCGTCGGCGCGGCATTGCGCCTGCAGTTGCGACCAGGCATCGGCGCCCAGGGCTTCGAAGGTCGCGATGTTGGCCTCGAAGATCGCCTCGGCCTCGGGAAACGCCGCCACCGCGCGCTCGACGCTGGCTTCGCGCAACAGATGCAGGGTCGGGTACGGCGCGCGGTTGGTCGCATTGCCCAGGTCGTCTGCCGCGCTGCCGGTGAAGCGGTAGTGCGGGTGGAAGCTCGCGACCTGCAGCACACCGTCGAGTCCGAGATCTTCGAGCGCGGCGTCGGCGGCGTCGAGGAAATCGTTGAACGCGTCGAAATCCTCTAGCACGTTCGGGTGGATCAGCAGCGTCGTTTCGCGCTCCAGCGGGTCGGACCGCGCCAGTGCGGCCATCTCAGCGCACAACACGTCGAGCAGCACGCGCGGATCGTCGGTCTCGCAGACCGAAAAATGGATCTGCCCCTTCACCAGCGGCGCCTTCGCGAACGGGCACAGGTTCAGCCCGACGACCGCGCGCTCGACCCAGGCGCGGGTGTGCCGGATCACCGCCGCGGCATCGAAGCGCGGCGGCGGCACAGGCGTCGAGGGCTTCATGGCGCCCGGTTATAGCGCATCGTGGACGCGCTGAAAGCTCGCGAAGCGCGGCAGCCCGGTGCTCGTCAGATCGCGGTAACGGTAGGTGACGACCTTGCCGATCGCCGGCGGCTCGTGCCGCAATGCGTCGCTCAGCCCGCTGCCGATCAGGAAGCGTCGACCTTCCGGCGTGCGCAACTCCAGCGCGCCGAGCCGACCTTCGTACTTGCCCTTGCCGGCGTGATGCCCGATCACGGTCGCCTCGGCGTCGAGGCTGGGCTTGAGCTTGAGCATCGTGTCGCCGCGACCCGTGCTCGCCGGCGCGGAGGCGAGGTGCAGCACCAGGCCTTCGCCGCCCTGCGCGATCGTTGCCGCCAGCGTCCGACGCAGCGCCGCATGGTCGTTCAGCGTCGATTGCCGGACCGCCACCAGCGCCGGCGCCGCGCTGCGCCCGACGATTGCCTCGATGCGCGCTGCGCGCTCGGCGAAGCTGCCCGGCGCACCCGGCAGCTCGAAGATCATGTAGCGCAGCTGCCGCCATTCGGCATGGACCGGCACGGCCTTGCGCACGACACCCGAGACCTCGTCGAAACGGCCGCGGCCGATCCACAGCTCGCCGTCGAGCGGCACGCGCGGCAGCTGCGCGGTGAACCAGG
Source organism: Rhizobacter sp. (assembly GCA_025355545.1). Taxonomy (GTDB): domain Bacteria; phylum Pseudomonadota; class Gammaproteobacteria; order Burkholderiales; family Burkholderiaceae_C; genus LMDS01. Next base: position 30,991 of record JANXZN010000302.1, on the reverse strand, counting down.
CCGGCGCCGGCACCACGCGACCGCTGCGAAAGCGCAGCGTCGTGCCGTCCCACACGCCGCGCACGCCGTCGTACTTTTCGCTGACGAGGTAGCGCGCCGGGTCGAGCGCGTCGTTCCAGACGCCGAGCAGCGGCAGCGCCGGTGCGGCCGCACGCGCCGCCGGCCAGGGCGCCGCCGCAGCGAGCAGCGTCAGGAGCCATTGGCGGCGTGAAGTAACTGGGGTGGCGGGCATGGCGGCGATCCGGTCGTTGGGGCGCAGTCATCTTCGCGCCGCGCGCCGGGGCCGGCCATCCACCCTGCGGGGGCTCGAGGGGTGCCCACCAATGGGTGGGGCGTTGGCGGCATTGCCACACCGCGGGCGCTCGACCCACGGCGCCGACACCCGCTTCCTATAATCGCTCGCAACATCCCCCCAGCGCGAGCGCTGCGCAATTTCCCGGCGACCCCATGAGCCCCGACTTCAAACCCGACGAGATCGAGCGTTCCGCCCAGGCCGCGTGGAGTGCTGTCGATGCGTACCGCGTCGTCGAGGACAAGAGCCGCCCCAAGTTCTATGCCTGCTCGATGCTGCCTTACCCGAGCGGCAAGCTGCACATGGGCCATGTGCGCAACTACACGATCAACGACATGCTCACGCGCCAGCTGCGCATGAAGGGCTTGAACGTGCTGATGCCGATGGGCTGGGACGCGTTCGGCCTGCCGGCCGAGAACGCGGCGATCGACAAGGGCGTCGCGCCAGCGGCTTGGACGCGCGGCAACATCGCCGAGATGAAGGCGCAGATGCAGCCGCTGGGCCTGGCCTTCGACTGGTCACGCGAGATCGCGACCTGCGACCCCAGCTACTACAAGTGGAACCAGTGGTTCTTCCTGAAGATGCTCGAGAAGGGCATCGCGTACCGCAAGACCCAGATCGTCAACTGGGACCCGGTCGACCAGACCGTGCTGGCCAACGAGCAGGTCGAGAACGGCCGCGGCTGGCGCAGCGGGGCGATCGTCGAGAAGCGCGAGATTCCGGGCTACTACCTGGCGATCACGCAGTACGCCGACGAGTTGCTCGACAACGTCGCCGACCCGGGCAGCCCGGACTTCCTGCACGGCTGGCCCGAGCGCGTGCGGCTGATGCAGGAGCACTGGATCGGCAAGAGCGAGGGCGTGAGCTTCGCGTTCCCGCACAGGGTCCGTGGCGCGGACGGCCAACCGATCCAGGCCGGCAAGCTCTGGGTCTTCACGACCCGCGCCGACACCATCATGGGCGTGACCTTCTGCGCGGTTGCGCCGGAACACCCGATCGCACTGCACGCGGCGGCTTCGAAGCCGGCGGTGGCCAGCTTCATCGAGGCGTGCAGGGCCGGCGGCACGACCGAGGCCGAGCTCGCGCTGCAGGAGAAGAAAGGCGTGCCGACCGGCCTGATCGTCGAACATCCGCTGACGCACGAGCCGATTCCGGTCTGGGTCGGCAACTACGTGCTGATGGGCTACGGCGACGGCGCGGTGATGGGCGTGCCGGCACACGACGAGCGTGACTTCGCGTTCGCGAAGAAGTACGACATCGACATCCTGCAGGTCATCCACGTCGACGGCGAGCCGCACTTCACCTACGACCACTGGCAGGACTGGTATGCGCTGAAGGACGCGAGCGGCGAGCGCGCGGTGACGATCAACTCCGACATCTACAGCGGCCTGACGCACCGGGTCGCGATCGACCGGATCGCAAGCGCACTCGAGCACAAGGGCCTGGGCGGCAAGAAGACGACCTGGCGCCTGCGCGACTGGGGCATCAGCCGCCAGCGCTACTGGGGCACGCCGATCCCGATCGTCCACTGCACGAAGTGTGGTGTCGTGCCGGTGCCCGAGAAGGATCTGCCGGTCGTGCTGCCGGAAGACCTGATCCCCGACGGCTCGGGCAACCCGCTGAACAAGAGCGCGGCATTCCTGAACGTCGCGTGCCCGACCTGCGGCCAGCCGGCGCGGCGCGAGACCGACACGATGGACACCTTCGTCGATTCGGCCTGGTACTACATGCGCTACGCCTGCCCCGACAGCCATGAGGCGATGGTCGATGCGCGCAACGCCTACTGGACGCCGATGGACCAGTACATCGGCGGCATCGAGCACGCGGTGCTGCACCTGCTGTATGCGCGCTTCTGGACCAAGGCGATGCGCGACCTCGGGCTGGTCGACCATGGCGAACCGTTCACCAAGCTGTTCACGCAGGGCATGCTGCTGAACGAGTCGTTCTACCGCGACGACGCCGAAGGCAAACGGCAGTGGTACTACCCGAGCGAGGTCAGCGTCCGCTACGACGACAAGGGCCACCCGGTCGGCGCGACGCTGGTCGCCGACGGGGCGCCGGTCGCGCTCGGCGGCCTCGAGAAGATGTCGAAGTCGAAGAACAACGTGGTCGAGCCGCGCGACATCATCGCCAAGTTCGGCGCCGACACCGCGCGGCTGTTCTCGATGTTCGCCGCGCCACCCGACCAGAGCGCGATCTGGTCCGACGCGGGCGCCGAAGGCTCGTACCGCTACCTGCGCCGGCTCTGGAATTTCGCGTTCAGGCATGCCGACGCGATCCGCGCCGCGGGCGCCGACATTGCCGGCCTGAGCAGCGGCGCGCAGGAGCTGCGCCGCGAAGTCCACCTGCTGCTGCGCCAGATCAGCCACGACTACGACCGGCTGCAGTACAACACCGTCGTCTCCGGCGCGATGAAGCTGCTGAACGCGCTCGAAGGCGCGACGCTCGCGCCCACGCCCGCCGATGCGGCCGCGCTGCGCGAGGGCGTCGGCATCCTGCTGCGCGCGCTCTACCCCGCCGCGCCGCACATCACGCATGCGCTGTGGAGCGAACTCGGCTACGCCGCGGGCCACGGCAACCTGCTCGATGCGCCCTGGCCGCCGGTCGACGAGGCGGCGCTGCTGCAAAGCGAGATCGAGTTGATGCTCCAGGTCAACGGCAAACTGCGCGGCAGCATCCGCGTGCCGGCCGACGCGGGCAAGCACACGATCGAGGCGGCCGCGCTGAAGAGCCCCGACTTCATCAAGTTCGCCGGAGGCAAACGGCCGAAGAAGGTGATCGTGGTGCCGGGCCGGCTCGTCAACGTCGTGACATGACGGCCCCGGGGCTCGCTGCGCTCGCCGCCCCCCTAGGGCAAGTCGGCCGCGTTGGGGCGGCCCGGCGGCGGCCGAGATCATGGGCATGGTGACGACACGCCGCCACCTTCTCGTTGCGGCGCTGCTGCCGCTGGCGGGTTGCGGCTTCGAGTTGCGGCGCGCGCCGGAGCTGAAGTTCCGCACCATCCAGCTCATCAACTTCAAGCCGCGCTCGCCGCTGGCCGCCGAGTTGCGCACGAGCATCAACGCGAGCACGACGACACTGGTGGTCGAAGGCCCGGCGCAGGCGCAGGTCGTGCTCGAGGCGGTCGAGGACGCGCGCGAGAAGGTGGTCGTCGCCAGCAGCGCGGTCGGCCAGGTCACGGAGTTCCAGTTGCGCGCGCGCTTCAAGTTCCGGCTGCGCAGCGTCAGCGGGCGCGAGCTGATCCCCGAGACCGAGCTGCTGCAGAGCCGCGACCTGAGCTTCACCGAAAGCGCCGCGCTCGCGAAGGAGCAGGAAGAGAACTTCCTGTACCGCGCGATGCAGACCGACATCGTCTCGCAGGTGATGCGGCGCCTCGCTTCGGTCCAGACCTTCTGATTCGGCGATGCAAGTCCGCTCCGACCTGCTCGCCGCGCACCTGCAGAAGGGCCTGCGCCCGCTCTACACGGTGTGGGGCGACGAGCCGCTGCTGGCGCAGGAGGCCGGCGATGCGATCCGAAGCGCGGCGCGCGCCAGCGGCTGCACCGAGCGCCAGGTGCACATTGCGGCAGGCGCGCATTTCGACTGGAGCGGGCTGCTCGGCGCGTCGATGGCGCTGAGCCTGTTCTCCGAGCGCCAGCTGATCGAGATCCGCATCCCGTCGGGCAAGCCCGGCAAGGACGGCTCCGAGGCCCTGCAGCGCTATTGCGACAGCCTCGGCGACGATGTCGTCACGCTGGTGCAATTACCCAGGCTCGATCGCACGCAGCAAGGCAGCGCGTGGTTCGTGGCGCTCGACGCCGCCGGCGTCACTGTTCGCGTCGACCCGATCGACCGCACGGCGTTGCCGCAGTGGATCGCGCAGCGCCTGGCGCAGCAAGGCCAGCGCGTCGAGGGCGGCGGAGCCGGCCAGCGCACGCTCGCGTTCTTCGCCGACCGCATCGAAGGCAACCTGCTCGCCGCGCACCAGGAGATCCAGAAGCTCGGGCTGCTGTACCCGGCCGGCGAGCTCGGCTTCGAGCAGATCGAGTCGGCGGTGCTGAACGTCGCGCGCTACGACGTCTTCAAGCTCGGCGAGGCCGTGCTCGCGGGCCAGGCGGCGCGCGCGCTGCGCATGCTCGCCGGGCTGCGGGCCGAGGGCGAGGCCGCAGTGCTGGTGCACTGGACCCTGGCCGAGGACATCCGCGCGCTCAAACGTGTGAAGGACGCGGTCGCCAGCGGCAAACCGCTGCCGATGGCGCTGCGCGAGGGCCGCGTCTGGGGCGCGAAGGAGCGGTTGTTCGAGCGCGTCGTGCCGCTGCTGACCGACCACGCGGTCGCGCACCTGCTCGAGGCGGCGCAGGTCTGCGACGGGTTGGTCAAGGGGCTGAAGCACCCCGATTGGCCGAACGATCCGTGGGACGGGCTGAAGCGGCTGGTGCTGATGCTGGTTCAGCACACGTCGGCCGTGCCTGCGACGGGGCGCGACCGTGTCGTGGTGCGGCGGCTCGCGCTGCACGCATGAACCGCACGCCGCTGCACCACGACGCGCCCGGCGCCCGGGTCAATGCGCCTGCAGTGTGCGCAGCTGGGTCAATACGTCGTCCTTCGTTCGGTAGCGACCAAAAGCGGCAATGTCTTGATCTCGCACGATCGGGAAGGTGTCGAGGATGTAGGCCGCGTCGTCGGCATCCAGGCCGTACAGGTGCATGAACAGCGCGTCGAGCGCGGCAAGCCGTGCGCGGCGGTCTTCGTCGTCCCACACGAACGGCGGCAACACCTGACCCTGGGCGTCGACGTAGCCGAGGTCGCGCGCGAACGGCGCGAGGTCGTGCGCGGTGTAGCTCAGCGCGAGCACCTGCGGCACGATGAAGTCGGCGACCGTCGGCATCGGATGGTGGCCGTTCATCAAACCGGCTGCGCGCTGACGCGCAGCGAAAGCCGCGGGGAGTGGCTCGTCGAAGCGGGCGGCGGCGATGACGGGCAGTTGCTCAAGGATGAACCAGTTGATATTTGAGCCCTGCACTTTTTGTCGCATGCAGAAATCGCAAACCATGCTGGCGAGCGTCGCCAGCAAGCACGCGATGTAGTTGGCTGCCGTCCCGGACGGTCGTTCCGGTAGCAGCAAGGGCAAGCTGTTGCCCACGGCTGATGCAGGAATGATTGTCGAGATGAGCGTGCGGGCGTCCGTCGGTCTGGCGATCGATCGAAAACCGAGGGCCCACTCGAATCGATGCGATTCAGGAATGGTGGAGCGAACGACCCAATACTGCGGCGTAGGAAACACGGCAGCGTCTTGTTTCTGAGCTGGAAGAAGGTTGTCGCTGAGAGTGGCGTGCTGAAGATTTCTTTCATTCACCAACACGTTGGCTGCTCGGTGGTCATAGAAGTACATCATCCGCCCAACATACAAGGGCAGCGCCTCCTTATCTGCCACTCGCCAGCGATTCAGCCCCGCAGTGCTGAAGCCCTGCGCCTCCAATTCGGCGCGCGTCAAGAACAGCTTCGAGTCGTTCGTCATGTCGAACATGCGCGCGTACTTCACCGGCCACACCTTCCTCTCGGCGCGCTGGTTCGTCGCCGGATTCAGTTCATCGCGCGCAACCAGCACCGGATTCGCGTGATAGATGCGCGTCGTGATGTCGGCGTCGCGCTGGGTGCGAAAGATCGGCGCGGCGCCGGTGTTCGGGTTGACGAGCGCGAAGTCTTCGGCCGTGAGCCGCAAGGTGCGCACGGGGTCGTCGAGCTCATCGAGATGGTGAAGGTAAAACGCGCAGCGCGTCTCGTTGAAGCGGCGCTGCGCGCCACCGAACAGCAGCGTGCTGAACTTGAAGCTGGCGTGCACGTCAGGGAAGAAGACCTTCTTGTTCTCGAAGTCGAACAAGGCGCCGAGCCGCCCGGTCGTCGAGATGTTGCGAAAGAACTCGGCCGCGCCCTTGTCGGCCGCGATGCCGCTGGGTGTGAGCAGGGCCACCAGCCCGTTCGGATCGACGAGCGCCTGCGCGCGCTCGACGAACAGGCTGTAGAGGTTGACGTCACCGCCGCCCAGCAGCGGATAGTCACCGGCCTTCGCGAGCACGCGCGCGTTGGCTTCGGCGCGCTCGGTCGCCTCGGCGTACTGCACGGCCACCGGCGCGCCCTTCTTCTGCAGTTCGCCGATCAGTCGCTTGCGGTCTGACGCCCGCGCCTGCATCGCGATCTGCGGCTCGCGCTCGGCGAACCATTCGACCTCCTGCAGCTTGATCCGATCCCATGGCGGGTTGCCGATCACGGCATCGAAACCACCGCTGCCGCCGGTCTTGAACACGGTCGGAAACGCCGTCCACCAATGAAAAAACTGCTCGCGCGCCGCGAGCGCCCGCACCTGGGCGAGCAAGTCGTTGGCAGCGACCACGGCCGCGCCGTGCCCGTCGATGCGGCCCGCGACCAGCACCGCGACCAGATTGCGCGCCGGTGAGAGCAACTCGCCGAGCGCAGCACGCAATGGCGCATCGACGAGCTTGCCGAGCCGCGCCGGCGAATCGACGGGCCAGCCCGGTACCAGCCACCGCAGCGCGCGCCAGAAGTCGAGCAACGTATTCAACGGGGCGACCTGCGCCTGCGCCTCGGCAGCGAGCGCCTTGGAGCGCTCCGCTTCGGCGATGTCGACGTCGGTGAAATCGGCGACTTGCGCCAGGCTCTTGGCGGCCACTTCGAGCCGCGCCAGCTCGCTCATCTGGAACAGCGTGCCCACGCTCTGCATGCCGCGCAGCACGGTCTCCAGGCGCTCGCCGTGCAGCGAATCGCCGCACTTCAAATGGTGGTCGAGAAAGCTCAGCGGCGCGCCGACCGTGAAGGTGTGAAGCCAGAGCGCGGTCTTGGCGAGCTCGACCGCCATCGGATTCTTGTCGACGCCGAAGATGGTCTTCTTTAGGATCATGCGGCGCACGATGTGGCGGTCGTCGAGCTGTGCGTCGGTCACGGCCCAGTGGCGCGCGGTCGCGGTCTTGCGGATCGTTGCGCGGATCGCCGCCATGCGCGCCACCAGCGGGCTGACCCAGGGCTGGCCGCGCTCGACGAGGTGGGCGGCCCAGGGCTGCTCGGCCACGCTTTGTGCAGCCGTGTCGACCGCTTCGAGCACGCGGCCGGCGAGGTCGTCGACGAGTGCCACCAGAAAGTGGCCGCTGCCCATCGCCGGGTCGCAGAACTTGAGTTCGAGGATGGCGCTGGCCGGGTCGAGCCGGTCGAGCACATCCCAATCGCCGGGATTGAGCGAGGCCTTCTTGCGGTACTTGTCGACCTGCCGGTCGAACGCGGCGAGCCGCTCGCGCGCCAGCAAACCGACCGACTCGCGCAGGATCAACTGCACCAGATGATCGTGCGTGTAGTAGCTGCCCGAGACCTTGCGCGCAAAGCTCGCCGGCTGCGCGACGATGCGGTTGATCTCGGGCTTGTCGCGGTAGTCGTCTTCGGCCTGAACCTCATGCACGAGCACGTACTCGAGCAGGCGCTCGTAGATGCTGCCGAGGTGCGAAACCGCGAGGTCGCGGTAGTTGATCCAGGCGTGCGGCAGGTCTTCGGTGCGGCGCGAAAGCGCGTCGATGACGGGCGCCATGACCGCATCGGGAACTCGCGTGCGGGCGAGCAGCGGTGCGCGGGATCGCGCGAACAGCCCGCCGTTGTAGGCGGGCATGCCGATGTCGTCATCGCCCTGGTCGACGAGGGTGAAGACGCCCTGCAACGCCAACCACAGCTTGGGCATCGTGCTCGACCACTTCAAGCCGGCGTCGACCTTGTCGCGCACCTCCTCGCGCAGCCGCCGCACGCTGTAGGCGTGGTAACGCTTGTCGGCGACCGGCAGCAGGTGGCGGTCTTCGGCGTAGAGAAGAAACAGCAGGCGGTACAGGAACACGAGCGCCGACTCGCGCACTTCGTCGAGGTACTCGCGCGTGTATTGCTGCCGCCTGAACTGACCGTAGCCGATCTCGTGCTTCTGCGCCTGCAGATCGCCCTCGGCGAGCGCCTGCGCGAGGCGCGGAAAGATCTCGGTGAAGACGCGCGCGCCGAGGTCTTGCGAAACCTTCTCTTCGTAGCGCCGCGACGCGTCGAGTGCGAAGGCGTGAAAGCTGCGGTCGCCGCTGTCCCATTCGGCTTGAGTGAGAAACGCGGTGCGATTGAACAGCAGGAAAAAGAGCTTCAGCGCGTGGTCGAGCCCGACACCGTCGACTTCGCCCTGCACACCCGGCACGCCGAGCGTGAACGCGAGGTCGAGCTCGAAGAACTCTTCGACCCGCGAACGCGCGTCCTGGTAATACAGCCGCCAGACCGCGCCGTTCGTCAGCACGCCCCATTTGACGGCGCGGTCGCTGACCACATCGGCGCGGCTGAGGTAGCGCAGCATTTGTGACGATGGCGCGCCCGGGTCGGTGGGCTCGGCGGCGTCGCCGCGGTCGAGCGGCCGCATCCAGCGCTTGGCTTCGAGAACGGCAATGCCGTGGCGGTAGCGGCGGTGCTCTTCGCGCTCCGCGTCGGCCGCGGTAGCATCGCCCGCATCGGCATAGAGCAACAGGTCGGGCACGTCTTCGCGCCCTTTGACCGACATGTTGACCTGACGGGTCGTGAGCCCGCGCCAGCCAAGCTCGACCAGCACCGGCTCGATCACGGCTTGCTCGGTCTGAGCTTCGTTGCGTGTCGAGTCTGCATCCAGCGGGCGATAGATCGCCTTCAGGGCTGCATGGAAGCGATCGAGCGACGCGTCATCGAGCGCCTGATAAGGCGGCGTTTCGCAAATGCCGCGCAGTAGAAAATCCTGCGTGAAAAGCTGTCCCTGCATGGCGCTGGAGTGTACGGGCGGCCTTGGCAGGCTCAGTACCCCCGCGTTCGATCGACCAGGTGTTCGAGCGGCCGACCCGCGCGCAGCGCAAACACGTTGCGCGCCGCGATCGGCGCGGCACTGCGCGGGTCGGTCGGCGCCGCGACGTGCGGCAGCACGGTCACCAAAGGATGCGACCAGAACGGGTGCGCCGCCGGCAGCGGCTCGGTCGCGAACACGTCGAGCACGGCATGCTTCAGCTGGCCGCTGGCCAGCGCCGCGAGCAGGTCGGCTTCGACCACATGGGCGCCGCGCGCCAGGTTCACCAGGCTCGCTCCACGGCGCAGCTGGGCGAGGCGTGTGGCGTTGAACAGGCCACGTGTCTCGGGCGTCAGCGGCAGCAGGTTGACGACGACCTGCGCCTGCGCGAGCACGTTCGGCAGCGAACGTTCGCCGGCGTGGCAGGCGACACCATCCAGAGCCGCCGCGCCGCGGCTCCAGCCGAGCACGCGGCAGCCATGCTGCACGAGCCGCTGCGCCACCGCCCGCCCCGTCTGCCCGAGGCCGAGCACCGCGACCGTGATCTCGTCGGCGCGGCGCAGCGCGTGCTGGCGCCACACGCGCTCGCGCTGCTGCACCGCATAGTCGAAGAAGCCGCGCTGCAGGCCGAGCACGGCCCACAACGCGGTCTGCGCCATCGCCTCGTTGATTGCGGGGTCGACCATGCGGGCCAGCGGCACGTCGGTCGGAACGCTCGCGTCGGCGAGCAAGCGGTCGACGCCGGCCCACAAGGACTGGATCAGGCGCAGCGCCGGCAGGCCGCGCAGGCTGCCGGCGCCAGGGTTCGCGACCAGCGCGATGTCGATCTCCTGCGGCGCCGTGCCCTGCCGGTCGCGCAGCAGCAGCTCGTTCGGCAGCGCGGCCTGCAACAGCGGCCACCACTGCGCCCATTCGTCGGCGTCGAACCCGGCGGCAACGAGGATCGCCATCGGATCAGCGGGCAGCCGCCGCGAGCGCCTCGAGGCGCCGCAGCGCGTGCTCGACGGTCTGCTCACGGATCGCCGCGCGCTCGCCCTGCAACTGCAGCAGCTCGGCCTGCGCGGCGCCGCCGCGGCGCGCCAGCGCGAGCCAGACCGCGCCGACCGGCTTGCCCGCCGACGCACCGCCCGGCCCGGCGATGCCGGTGACGGCCACCGCGAGATCGGCGTGCGAATGCGCGAGCGCGCCGCGCGCCATCGCGAGCGCGACTTCTTCGCTGACTGCGCCGTGGGCGGCGATCAGCGCCGCGTCGACGCCGATCGCCTCGGTCTTGGCCGCGTTCGAGTAGGTCACGAAGCCGCGCTCGAACCAGTCGCTGGAGCCGGCCACGGCAGTGCAGGCCGCGGCGATCAGGCCGCCGGTGCAGGACTCGGCCGTCACCAGGCGCAGACCGCGCTCGCGCAAGGCCTGCGCGAGCGCAAACACGAGCGGCTCGAAGCGCGTCACACGAACCTCCACAGCGCGATCACGAGCAGCGCGCACAGCGCTGCGACCAGGTCGTCGAACAGGATGCCGAAGCCCTGCGCCCAGCCGATAGTCATGCCGCGCCGGACCTTGAAGAGCTGGTCGGCCCATGCGACCGGGCCGGGCTTTGCCGCATCGAACACGCGGAACAGCACGAAGGCCCACGCCTGCGCCCAGAAGCTCGCCGGCGTCACCAGCCACAGGATGAGCCAGAACGCGAGGATCTCGTCCCAGACGATCGCGCCGGGGTCGGCGACCGCGAGGTGGCGCGCCGCGACCGTGCAGGCCCACCAGCCGACCAGCGCGCTCGCCGCCAGCAGCAAGGCCCAGCGCGCGTCGTTCAGGTGCGGCTGCAGCAGCGTGAACGCGACCCAGGCCCACAAGGTGCCGACCGTGCCGGGCGCGACCGGCGACAGCCCGCTGCCGAAGCCGAGCGCGATCGCATGCGCCGGGTGCGACAGCAGGAAGCGCCAGCCCGGCTTGCGCGGCGCGATCGCGATCGGCGGATTCAGCGGCGATGGATTCGGTGCGGGCAGGTTCATGCAACCCCCAGGGCGCTGCGCGCCCAGCGCCCCGAAGGGGCGTTCGCTGGCTTGGGGCGGCCCGGCGCGGCGCTCATGACTTGAAGTGGTCGAACGAGCCGAAGGTGTGCGCCACCGGCCGGCCGTGGCGGTCGATCAGGCGCAGGCCTGCGTCGGCATGCAGCCGCCCGATGCGCGTTACCGCGACCTGCGCCGAGCGCGCGGCGGCGGCGACGCGCGCCGCATCGCCCGGCGCGGCGCTGAACACGAGCTCGTAGTCGTCGCCGCCGGCGAGCGTGCAGTCGCGCTGCAGCGCCTCGGGCAGCGCGGCCAGCACATCGCTGCGCGGCAGCGCATCGACCTGCAGCTCGGCGCCGACGCCGGAGCGCCGCAGCACGTGCGCGAGGTCGCCCAGCAGGCCGTCGGAGATGTCGATCGCGCTCGTCGCAACGCCGCGCAGCGCCAGGCCCAGCGCGACGCGCGGCTGGGGCTGCTCCATCGCGACGCGCACGCGCTCGAACGCGGCGCCGGCCAGCGCGACCGTGCCGCGGAAGACTTCGAGCGCGAGCCGCGCGTCGCCGAGCGTGCCGCTGACATACAGGTCGTCGCCGGCGCGCGCGCCCGAGCGCAGCAGCGCCTGGCCCTGCGGCAGCTCGCCGAACACGGTGATGCACAGGTTCAGCGGGCCCTGCGTGGTGTCGCCGCCGATCAGCTCGCACTCGTGCGCGTCGGCCAGCGCCAGCAGGCCGCGCGCGAAGCCGTCGAGAAAGCGTTCGTCGACCCTGGGCATCGCCAGCGCCAAGGTGAACGCAACCGGCTTCGCGCCGCAGGCCGCGAGGTCGCTCAGGTTCACCGCGAGCGCCTTGTGGCCGAGCCGGTCAGGTGCCACGGTCGGCAGGAAGTGCCGGCCTTCGACCAGCATGTCGCTCGAGACCGCGAGCTGCATGCCGGGCGCGGGGGCGAACAGCGCGCAGTCGTCGCCGACACCGAGCGCGGCGCGCGTCACGGTGCGGGTGAAGTACTTCGCGATCAGATCGAATTCGCCGAGGGGCATGGCGTGCGCGCCGCTGTGGGGTGAATGAAAACGTCGGCCGCTGCCGGCACTCGCATGCGGCGCCCGCCTGCGTCGATGCTGCATCGGCATTATCGGCGAGGCCCGCGCGGGCACTCTCGTGCGGCGCCGGACTTCTACAATCGGCCCCCACCCTCGCGCCGACACGCGCATTGGGCGGGCCCGACAACCACACCGAGACAAGCACATGTCCACCACCGCCGATCAAAAGGCCGCCGAACTGCGCCGCGACGCGCTCGACTATCACGAGTTCCCGACGCCCGGCAAGGTCGCGATCCACGCGACCAAGCAGATGGTGAACCAGCGCGACCTGGCGCTGGCCTACTCGCCCGGCGTCGCGCATGCCTGCGAAGAGATCGTGGCCGACCCGGCGAACGCGTTCAGGTACACCGCACGCGGCAACCTGGTGGCGGTGATCACGAACGGCACCGCGGTGCTGGGTCTTGGCAACATCGGCCCGCTGGCGGCCAAGCCGGTGATGGAAGGCAAGGGCGTGCTGTTCAAGAAGTTCGCCGGCATCGACGTGTTCGACATCGAGATCGCCGAGACCAACCTCGACAAGCTGATCGATCACATCGCGGCGCTGGAGCCGACCTTCGGCGGCATCAACCTCGAAGACATCAAGGCGCCCGACTGCTTCTACGTCGAGCGCGCGCTGCGCCAGCGCATGAAGATCCCGGTGTTCCACGACGACCAGCACGGCACCGCAATCGTCGTCGGCGCCGGGCTGCTGAACGCGCTGAAGGTCTCCGGCAAGAGCATCAAGGAGGTCAAGCTCGTGACCTCGGGCGCCGGCGCCGCCGCGCTGGCCTGCCTGGGCCTGCTGATGAAGCTCGGCCTGCCGCGCGAGAACATCTGGGTCACCGACCTCGCCGGCGTGGTCTACGAGGGCCGCACCGAGCTGATGGACGAAGACAAAATCGGCTTTGCCCAGAAGACCGATGCGCGCACGCTCGCCGACGTGATCAAGGGCGCCGACATCTTCCTCGGCCTGTCCGCCGGCGGCGTGCTGAAGAAGCACATGGTCGCGAGCATGGCGCCGCACCCGATGATCTTCGCGCTGGCGAACCCGACGCCCGAGATCCTGCCCGAAGAGGTGCTCGAGGTGCGCAGCGACGCGATCATCGCGACCGGCCGCAGCGACTACCCGAACCAGGTCAACAACGTCCTGTGCTTCCCGTACATCTTCCGCGGCGCGCTCGATTCGGGCGCGACCACGATCACGATCGAGATGGAGATCGCCGCGGTGCACGCGATCGCCGAGCTCGCGCAGGCCGAGCAGAGCGAGGTGGTGGCGGCCGCGTACGTCGGCGTGACCCTCAGCTTCGGGCCGGAATACCTGATCCCGAAGCCGTTCGACCCGCGGCTGATGATGAAGATCGCACCGGCCGTGGCGAAGGCCGCTGCCGATTCGGGCGTCGCCGCGCGGCCGATCGCCGACATGGACACCTACCGCGACAAGCTGCAGACCTTCGTCTACGCGTCGGGCACCACGATGAAGCCGATCTTCAACCTCGCCAAGCGGGCGCTGCACAAGCGCGTCGCCTTCGCCGAGGGCGAGGAGGAGCGCGTGCTGCGCGCGGTGCAGATCGTCGTCGACGAAGGCCTGGCGCGGCCGACACTGATCGGGCGCCCCGAAGTGATCGCGCAGCGCATCGAGAAGTTCGGCCTGCGCCTGGCGGCCGGCACCGACTACGACCTCGTCAACACCGAGCACGACCATCGCTTCCGCGATTACTGGCAAAGCTACCATCGCCTGACCGAGCGCAAGGGCGTGACGGCGCAGCTGGCGAAGATCGAGATGCGTCGGCGCCTGACGCTGATCGGCTCGATGCTGCTCAAGACCGGCGAGGTCGACGGCATGCTGTGCGGCACCTGGGGCACGACCGCGCTGCACCTGCACTACATCGACCAGGTGATCGGCAGGCGCGACGGCGCGAAGACCTACGCCTGCATGAACGGGTTGATCCTGCCCGGGCGCCAGGTGATGCTGGTCGATACACACGTCAACTACGACCCGAGCGCCGAGCAACTCGCCGAGATCACGATCATGGCGGCCGAGGAGATGATGCGATTCGGGCTGCAGCCGAAGGCGGCGCTGCTTTCGCACAGCAATTTCGGCTCGAGCAACCAGCCCTCGGCGATCAAGATGCGCGACACGCTGGCGCTGCTGCAGCAGCAGGCACCGTGGCTCGAGGTGGATGGCGAGATGCACGGCGATACCGCGCTCGACGCCGGCTACCGCAAGACGGTCATGCCGCACAGTGCGCTGACCGGCGAAGCCAACCTGCTGGTGCTGCCGAACATCGACGCCGCGAACATCAGCTACAACCTGCTGAAGACGGCAGCCGGCGGCGGCATCGCGATCGGCCCGGTGCTGCTCGGCGCGGCCCAGCCGGTGCACATCCTGACGCCGTCGGCGACCGTGCGCCGCATCGTCAACATGACCGCACTGACGGTCGCCGACGCCAACGCGGCGCGCTGATTTTTTCGGCCGGCGGCAGCGATATCCGGGGAAACCCGAAGGTTATCCACAGCCGCGGCAATATGGGGCGACCGCTTGTTTTGAGACGCTGACACGCGCGCCAGGCGCCCTGTATTCGTATTATTTGCAGAGAGTGTGTACACACAGACAATTGACATTGCTTGCCCCATTTTGAGGCAGAGGCTTGAGATTTCCGGCCCGATTCGGTAACATCGCGGCTTCTGAATTCAGGGATTTCCCGTGTTTTTCTCCGGTCGGCCACCGTGGTGGCAAGCTCTGCACAAGACGGGGCTGGTTGTCACCTTGGCAGGCGCGGTCTTGATGACCGGTTCGGTTCAGGCCCGGGGCTTGGTGCCGGGAACTGTCGCACTGGCCCAGCTGCCTGCCGAAGCGCAGGCGACGCAGCGCCTGATCCGCGCCGGTGGCCCGTTCCCGCATCACAAGGACGGCAGCGTGTTCGGCAACCGCGAACGTGCCCTGCCGGCCAGACCGCGCGGCTACTACCACGAGTACACGGTCGACACGCCCGGCGCGCGCGATCGCGGCGCGCGGCGCATCGTCTGCGGTGGCAGGCAGCCCGCGCAACCGGACGCCTGCTTCTACACCGCCGATCACTACGCGTCGTTCCGGCAGATCGCGCCGTGACCGTGCGCCCGAGTTTTGCTTTGAGTTTTTTGACACGAGGAGGAACGTGACCATGCTGTTGCAGACAGTCCGTCCGAACATTGTTCAATCGATCCGCGCATTTCGCGTGGAGGATCTGATGCAGGCGGCGCAAGGCGCCGAGCAGCATTTCCTCTACGCGAATCTGACGGCGGCCCAGTCCAAGCAGGACGTTCTCGAGGCAATCGCGCAGGCTTTCATGTTCCCGGCGCATTTCGGCAAGAACCTGGACGCGCTCTACGACTGCATGACCGATCTGGTCCACAAGTCCGGCGCCCAGCCCGGCTTCGTGGTCGTTCTCGAGCAGTTGCCCGACAACCCACGCTTCGATCGCGAGGCGCGCGAGCAACTGCTCGACGTGTTCCGAGACGCTGCAGACTTCTGGGCCGAACGGAAAATCCCCTTCAGGTGCTTCTATTCTTTTCAGTAGCCCGCTCTCAAGACCTTGCGTCTTGGGAGCGGGCGACCGATGTATCCCCCAGCCTTGCGGACAAGCCTGTCAAGCCGGTCAAGCCGGCCGCAAAAAGCGCAGCGAACGCGAGCTTCGGCATGAACATGCCGCTGATGAGCAGCGCATTCGACACGGCGATGTGGCTCAACGCGGCGTGAGCTGCGGTTGAAGACCCGCGCGGCGCGAGCTGCGTTTGAGCTGCGCGGCCCGAGCCGCGCAGCTCAAACGTGTTGAGATCCTTCCCGCCCTGCGCCGCCCCGGCCGCGCGCGGCGTTGTCATTTCGGCGCGAGCGCGGCGGCGAGCGCCAGATATTCGCCGACCGGCACTTCCTCGGCACGCCGTTGCAGATCGAACGCGGCCGTGTGCTGGCGTTCGTCAAGCCAGCGGCCGAGCGTGTTGCGCAGCAGCTTGCGGCGCTGCGAGAACGCGACCCGCACCAGTTCTTCGAGCAACCCTGCGTCGACCGCCGGCAACGGCGGCAACGGCTGCATGCGCACGACCGCCGAATCGACGCGCGGCGGCGGGTCGAAGGCCGTGGGCGGCACGTCGAGCACCGACTCGATGGCGTAGCGCCACTGCAGCATCACGCTCAGCCGGCCGTAGTCCTTGCTGCCGGGCGCCGCGGCCATGCGGTCGACGACCTCCTTCTGCAGCATGAAGTGCTGGTCGACGACATCGGCGGCGGCGCCGAGCAGGTGGAACAGGATCGGCGTCGAGATGTTGTACGGCAGGTTGCCGACGACGCGCAGCCGCTGGCCGCGGCGCTGTGCCAGCGCCGCGAAATCGACCTGCAGCACGTCGGCCTCGATCACGTCGAGCTCGGGGCGGCGCCGCAGCCGCTCGGCGAGGTCGCGATCGAGCTCGATCACGGTGAGCTTCGCGCAGCGCGCCACCAGCGGGTCGGTCATCGCCCCCAGCCCGGGGCCGATCTCGACCAGGGAATCGCCGGGTTTCGGGTCGATCGCGTCGACGATCGCGTCGACGATCGCGCCGTCGGTCAGGAAATGCTGACCGAAGCGCTTGCGCGCGACATGCCTCACGACGCCTACTGCGGCGCCTCGCGCATCTCGATGTAGGCGCGGCCACGCAGGTCGCGCACCCAGTCGAGGTAGGCACTCTCGAACTTCTGCTCGCGCAAGACGTTGCGCGCCTGCTCGCGCTGCTGCCTGGCGTCGAGCACGACCTCGCGCCGCTCGAGCACCTGGATCAGGTGCACCCCGAAGCGCGAGGTCACCGGGTCCGAGATGCCGTTGATCGACAGCGCGTTCATGGTCTCCTCGAACTCGGGCACGAAGGTCCCCGGCGAGGTCCAGCCGAGCTCACCGCCGATCGCCGCGCTCGAGTCTTCGGAGTTCTCGCGCGCGATCGCCTCGAACGACTTGGTGCCAGCCAGGATCTGGCGCTTGAAGTCCGCCAGGCGCCGCCCCGCCGCTTCGGCCGACAACTGCGCCGAGACGCGCAGCAGGATGTGGCGCGCGCGCGTCTGCTGCACCGAGAACGCGGTGCCCTCGGTTCGCGCCAGCAGCTTCAGCACGTGGAAGCCGGCACCGCTCTTCAGCAGCGTCGGCGAAATCTCGCCGGGTTTGAGCGTGCGCACCGTTTCGACGAACACGTCCGGCAGACGGTCGGCCAGGCGCAGCCCGATCGCACCGCCCTGCAGTTTGTTGGCGTCCTCGGAAACTTCGCGCGCCACCGCCGCGAAATCCTCGCCGCCCTTGACGCGCGCCAGCGCCGCTTCGGCGCGGGCGCGGCGCGGCGCGATCTGCTCGGCGCTCGCGCCCTCGGGCACGGTGACGAGGATCTGCGCGATGTCGAGCTGCACGGCCTTGCCGCCCGACGTGCGGCGCTGCTCGAGTAGCCCGTCGACCTCGGTATCGGATACACGGATGCGCTGGTTGACCTCGCGCTCGCGTACGCGCTCGACCAGCAACTGGTCCTTCACGTTGCCACGAAACGCGCTATACGCGAGGCCCTGCTGCTGCAGCCGCGCGCGCAGCTGCGCCATCGTCATCTGGTTCTGCACCGCGACGTTGCCGACCGCGCGGTCGAGTTCGGCCTCGTCGAGCTTCGGCCCGGTCTCGCGCGCATTCGTGACCTGCACGCGCTCGTCGATCAGCGCCTCCAGCACCTTCTTGCGCAACTCGGCCGGCGGCGGCATCGGCGTGTTGCTGCGCCCCGCGTCTTCGCGAATGCGCGCGATGCGCCCCTGCAATTCGCCGTTCGTGACGAGTTCCTGGTTGACGACCGCAACGATGAAGTCGGCGGTGTTGGGTGCGGCCGACGGACGCGTCTGCGCAGGCGCGAGCGGCGCGACCAGACCCAGCGTCAACAGGCACGCGATGCGGCCGGCAGCGCGGCGGGAGAACAACGATTCAGTCATAGGCACTCGACGCTGGCGCCACCGCGCGTCCTTCGCGCAGCAGCTTGTATCCGGGGATATTGTCCTTCAAGACCTGGAGCGGGTTGCTTCCGAGTCTGGACAGGCCGACGAGTTCCAGCTGGAACAGCAATCGGGTCGTTGCTTCGCTCAGGCCGGTGGACTGGCGGGTCGCGACGATGCGGCCGATCCAGCAGCCGGCGTCGTACTCGACGCCGACGATCGCGTCGACGAGCCGGCGCTCCAGCGTGCTGTAGTTGACGCGGCCCACACCGTACCAGCTGCCCTTGCAGCCGCCGCCCTCGCTGCGGCCCGCGGCGCGCGCTTCGTTCGGCGTGCTGCCGTGCAGCGGCCACTGCCAGCCGAGCTCGACCTGCTCGCTCAGGCCGCGCGTCAGCCGGTAGGTGGCGCTGACCGTGCGGAACGGCCCCGGCGAGTAGCGCGCGCTGACGACCGAGCGCGACGCGGTATTGCTGTCGGGGCTGTACTGCACCGACGAGTCGAGCGTCCACGACGGAATCACCGTGGTCGACGCGAGCAGCAGCACGTCGGAGAAGCGCTGCGTCAGCGGCTGCGCATCGGGCGTGATGAGCTGGTCGCGCAGCAGGTAGCGCTGCGCCACGCCGAGGCGCAGGCGTTCGGCGCCGGTGTCGGGGTCGAGGAAGCGGGTCGTCACGCCGGCGGTGACCTGGTGAGCGTCGGAGACGCGGTCCACGCCCGAGAACGCGTTCTCGGTGAAGATCGAATCGAAGTTGAAGTCCTTCGCGTAGGCGTCGAAGTTCGGCAGCCCGCGCTGGTCGCGGTAGGCTGTGTTGACGTACAGCAGCCGCGGCTCCAGCGTCTGGCGCACCGCCTTGCCGAAGAAGGTGGTGTCGCGCTCGAACACCCAGGCGCTGTCCAGGCTCAAGGTCGGGATCACGCGCGAGCCATTCGCGGCCGGGCTCGCCGCGCCGATCGGCTGGTCGATCGAATACGACGCGGCATTGAACGCGAGCTTCGGCGTCACCGTCCAGCCTGGTGTGACGTACGGCCAGGCGATGCTGCCCAGCGCGTGCAGGCGGTTGCCGGTGGTGCGCGGCAGCAGCGAGGCGTTGGTCGGGTCGGTGAAGCGGTTGAACTCGGTCTCGAAGCCGAGCTCGAATCCCGGCCCGAAGCGCCCGGTGTAGCGCGCCCCGATCTGCGGCGCGCGCTCGTACGGCGCCTCGATGCGGCTGGCCGGGTCGACGGTCTGCAGCACCTGCCACTTCTGCACCCGCGCGTAGGTGGCCCAGTCGCCGAACGGGCGCGTGATCTGAAAATCGGTCGCGAGCAGGCGCGGCGTCAGGCTCGACGAGACGTCGCTCGGAAAGTCCTTCCAGTAGTCGTCGTCGGAGACGCGCAGCGCGCGCATCTTCAGCAACGTGTCGTTGCCGAAGTCGCTGTCGTGGCGGGCGGCAAGCGCATAGCGCTCGGTGCCGGTGACCCGGTCGTTCGGCATCAGGTTCAGCCTGGCCTGGCCGTTGTAGTTCGGCTCCAGGTAGCGGAACTCGGTCTCCAGCGACGCGCCGCGGCGCGTGCTGATCTCGGGCGTGAAGCTCGCGTCGCGGTTCGGCGCGATGTTCCAGTAGTAGGGAATGGAGAACTGGAAACCGCTCTTCGAATCCAGCCCCATGCTCGGCGGCAGCCAGCCCGATTTGCGCTCGTCGGTGAGCGGGAAGCTCATGCGCGGCGCGGCCAGGATCGGCACGCCGTAGAAGCGCAGCACGCCACCCTCGGCGATGCCTTCGTTGTTCGCGAAATCGAGGTGCACCTTGTCGGTCGTCAGCAGCCAGGCCGGGCCGCCCGAGCCGTCGGCCGGGCAGCTCGTGTAAGTGGCCGCGGTCGCGACCGCGCGCTCTTCGTCGAGAAAGTCGATGCGCTGCGCGACACCGCCGGCGCCGGTGCGCGCGAAGTGGTAGGTCGGGTTCAGGAAGAAGCCCTCGAAGCGCTGCACCTTCAGCTGCAGCTCCGGGCCGCTGTAGACATTGCCGTCGCGGCTGATGCGCACGTGGCCGACCGCGGTCGCGAGGTCTTCGGCCTGCTCGTAGCGCAGCCGGTCGGCGCTGATCTTCATGCCGCCGCGGCGGAACTCGGCGTTGCCTTCGGCGACCGCGTCCAGGTCCGGGCTGGCGGTCACGGTCTGCGCGTCCAGCCGGATCGGCAGGCGGCGCGCCGCATCGCCGCGCGGCGCCGGATGCAGCGTCGGCGACGCGCGCAGTTCGATCGGCTCGTCGGGCCCGCTCGCCTGCGCGCACACCGAGCCCGCCAGCATCGCGGCCAGCGATGCTGCCAGGGGCGTCAGCAGCGGGCGCGCCGCGCGGGGTCTAAGGAGGAGCACCAGACGTGAGGACCGAGAGCTGTGGGCGGAGCCGCCGGCCGGTGCGATGCCCCGGTGCGACGCTGCGCCGTCACCGGGCCTGCCCGGGGCAGTGTGGTTTGTAGAATCGATTATCCACGAGGCCCATACCAAGGACCGCTTGAGCACTCCCACTTCTCCCGACGCCATCGGCTGGCCCGATCCGGCGCGACTACACGCCTTCGACCGCTGGCTCGAATCGATCGCGCCGGCCCATGCGCTGCAGCCGGCGAGCCTGCGCGCCGCGTCCAGCGACGCGAGCTTCCGGCGCTACCTGCGCATCGACGGCGCCGGCGGCAGCTTCATCGTGATGGACGCGCCGCCGCCGCTCGAAGACGTGCGCCCGTTCATCCACGTGGCCGGCCTGCTTCACGCCGCCGGGCTGAGCGCGCCGCGCGTGCTCGAGCAGGATGTGCCGCATGGCTTCCTGCTGCTCACCGACCTCGGCTCGCGGCTGTACCTCGCGGCGCTGCACGACGCCGTCGCGCGCGACGACGGTGCACAGCGCAACGCGCTGATGGGCGACGCGACGCGCGCGCTGATCCGCTGGCAGACGCACGCCGACGCGAGCGCGCTGCCACCTTACGACGACGCGCTGCTGCGGCGCGAGCTCGCGCTGTTCCCCGACTGGTGCGTGGCGCGCGAGTGCGGCGCGCGCTGGTCCGCCGACGAACAGCAGCAATGGCAGGATGCCTGCGACCTGCTGGTGCACAGCGCGCTGGCGCAGCCCGCGGTCGCGGTGCACCGCGACTACATGCCGCGCAACCTGATGGTGCTCGACGGCGACGCCAACCCCGGCATCCTCGACTTCCAGGACGCGGTACGCGGCCCCGTCAGCTACGACCTGGCCTGCCTGCTGCGCGACGCCTTCATCTCGTGGGACGAAGAGCTCGAGATCGACTGGGGCGTGCGCTACTGGGAAGCCGCGCGCCGCGCCGGGTTGCCGCTGCCCGACGACTTCGGCGAGTTCTGGCGCCAGATCGAATGGATGGGCCTGCAGCGCCACCTGAAGGTGCTCGGCATCTTCTGCCGGCTGAAGCACCGTGACGCCAAGCCCGGGTACAGCGAAGACCTGCCGCGCTTCTTCAACTACGCGCACAAGGCGGCGGCGCGCTACAACGCGCTGCGGCCGCTGTCGCGCCTGCTCGAGCCGCTGATGGGCGCGCAGCGCGTCGAGGGCTTCTACTAGCCCCAAGGACGCCGCCTCGCGGCGCCCGTCCCCCGCGGGGATCAAGGGAAGTGGCGGAGCCGCATTTCCTCGAAAGCCTCTCATCAGCGCGCTGGGGGTGACGGTGGTGATGGAGCTGCCGACTCGACACGGGCGCTTTTCTCGAACAGCTTTCTGCCCTGAGCACGCCGTAGGTCGCCGACTACTTGTTGCGTTCCGCTCGACCGACAGACGTCGAACCGCCGCGCCCAAATACTCGGTGCTTCAATTCATGAACGAAAGGGCACGCGATGAACTATGTCACGACCGCCGACAAGACCAAGCTCTACGTCAAGGACTGGGGCAGCGGCCGCCCGGTCGTGATGCTCCATGGCTGGCCCCTGTCGTCCGACAGCTGGGACGACCAGGCGATGGCGATTGCCGATGCCGGGCATCGCGCCATTTCGTACGATCGGCGCGGTTTCGGCCGTTCGTCGCAGCCGTGGACCGGCTACGACTACGACACGCTGGCCGACGACCTGGCGGCGGTGATCGAGCAGACCGGTGCGCAGGACGCCACCCTGGTCGGTTTCTCGATGGGCGGCGGCGAGGTTGCTCGCTACATGTCGCGGCACGGCGGCAAATCGGTGGTGCAGGCGGCACTGGCATCGTCGGTGGTGCCGTTCATGTTGAAGACCAGCGACAACCCCGACGGCACCGAGCAAGCGGTGTTCGACAAGATGGCGCAAGCGATGAAGGAAGACCGCGCCAAGTTCTTCGCCGGATTCTTCAAGGACTTCTTCGGCGTCAGCATGGTCTCGCATGCGGTCAGCGAGCCCGTCCTCGAATGGGCCCGAAGCGTCTCGATGCAGGCCAGCCTGAAAGCGACGCTCGAATGCGCCAAGTCATTCGCGACCACCGATTTTCGCGGCGATCTGCCGGCATTCAAGGTGCCCACGCTGATCATTCACGGTACCGGCGACAAGACCGTGCCGATCGATGCGGCAGGCCGGGCCGCGGCGAAGGGCATTTCGCAGTCGACGCTGGTCGAATACGACGGCGCGGCGCACGGGTTGTTCGCGACCGAGAAGGCGCGCTTCACCAAGGATCTGCTCGATTTTCTGGGTCGATGACGGTCAGCACGGGTCGACCGCGACGCGCAGCGCAGCAGTCGGCTCGAGGCGATCGGTCGCTTGATCCGTAGGCCATCCCTGCACCGACCGTTTCGGCAGGGCTTGCCACGCACGCCACACCAACAGACAGGCCCGGTCGGGCAATTCCCGACCGGGCCCGGGACAGACCGAGCCCGCGACTACTTCTTCATCGGCTCGGCAGGCATGTCTTTCTTCATGCCGTCCTTCTTCATCATGTCGCTACACATGGTGTCCTTCTTCATCATCGCCTCGTCCTTCTTCATGCCGTCCTTCTTGGCCATTGCCATGTGATCCTTGCACTCCTGCATGGTCATGTCCTTCTTCATCATCATGCCGTCCTTGGCCATGGGGTCGCCCTTCTTCATGGCGTCCTGGGCAGATGCGCCGCCGGCGGCCATCGCGATGCAGGCACACACGAGCGCAGTTGTAATCGTCTTCATCGAACTTCTCCTTCGGGGTCTGGGGATGGATACATGTGCAGCTCCCACCTCGCTCGCCCATTGGCATGTCCGGCAGTGAGCCATCGGATCGCGCCGCGCTCGGCGAATGTTTGTCAGCTTGCCGCGCACGATGCTCAATACACTTTCGCGCCGGCGCCCGCCCCTGGGCACCGGACCGGAACGCCGGCATGCGTAGGAAAAAGCGACGATCACGCGCAGGATTCGACTCTTGCCGATTCGCAACTCGATG
This sequence comes from Rhizobacter sp., assembly GCA_025355545.1. Lineage (GTDB taxonomy): Bacteria > Pseudomonadota > Gammaproteobacteria > Burkholderiales > Burkholderiaceae_C > LMDS01. Next base: position 7,494 of record JANXZN010000302.1, on the reverse strand, counting down.
GAGTGGACCCGCCTAGAACGGCATCAGCGAGACATTCGCCGTCCGCTCGACAAACCACAGTGCCGCGATCGACATTGCCACGAACGAGCCTCCGCGAATCACGACCAGCCGATAGCGGGGCCAATCCCGCAGCCCGAACAACACGGCCGTGGCAACGCCGACGATCATGAGCTGGCCCAGCTCGAGACCGAGGTTGAACTGGAGCAATGCCCAGGCGAAGTCGGCCGTGGGCAGATTCAGTTCCGACAGGACACTCGCGAAGCCGAAGCCGTGAATCAGGCCGAAGAAGAAGGTGACGACGATTCGACGCACCGGAAAGACCGGCCAGACATTGTCGAGCGCGGCCAGCATGATCGTGACCGCGATCGCCGGTTCGATGAACGACGACGGCAGGGACACGAGCTTCAGTGCCGCCAAGCAGAGCGTGATCGAGTGCGCGACCGTGAACGCCGAGACGATGCCCACCACCGGAAGAACGGCCTGCGACAGCCGGTCGACCGGTCGCCAGCCGTCGGCCGTGCGGCGCATCACCGCCGGCAGCAGCAGGCATAGCAGGAAGAGGACGTGGTCGTAGCCGGTGAGGATGTGGCGGATGCCTTCGCCGAGAAACGCCCAGCGTGACGCCGCGGCCACCGGCCCGGGGGCGGGGGCGGTGGACGCGGCAGAACTGCCTGCCCCGCTCGCGGATCGCGCCATCGCCCCGCCCGACGGCGCGCGCGACGGGTCGAGCACGGAGAGCACGATCGGCTGGCCGGGCCGCTGGATCTTGGCGATGCCTCGATGCGTCGGGTCGACCTCGGCAAAGAGTGAATAGCTGATCACCGGCTGCGCGTCGAGGCTGCAGTTCGACGCCAGTTCGAGCACCGCGTAGGCGCCATCGTTGCGCCGTTCGAGGCCGCGCGCGGTCGCATGCAGCTCACAGCCTTCGATCGCCAGATGCGCCATCGCATACGACTCGATGCGCGGCCATGCGGCCTTGACCTCGCCCCAGCTCAGCTTGCCGTCGCCATCGGTATCGAGATCGAGGGCGACGTCCAGGTCGCGCAAGGCGATGTCCCAGCGCAGCGTCAGACGCGTCGGCGCGGCGTCGAGTTGCAGATAGGAGTCGCTCGACTTGTGCGCCGTCGCCGACCCCGCTGCCGCGACCAAGGCGCAGCCAACCAACGCCCTGAACACGACTCGGCAGAGCGCGTCGGCCACGTCAGAGCAGCGCATCGATGCGCCGGTCATGCAGCCCGATCGTCGCCTTGAGACGCCGCGCTTCATCGATGGCGCGGGGGTCGGCGCTCGCCCGCGCCGCTTGGGCCAGCACGAGCAGGTCGATCGCTTCGCGCTGCTGCTGGACATTGCCGCGCGCAAGCTCGAGGGCGCGCTCGGGCGCGTGGTCGACGGCAAGCGCGAACATGGCCTGCTCGCGTCCGTGAAACTTCTTCGCATCCGGGCGCTGATTGGCCAGCGCGATTCGATCGCGCATCTCCGCCACGTCGCGCGCCGCCGTTGCAGCCGCCGCTCGCGTCCCGGCGATGGCCAGGCGCAGGAGCACGGCGTCGGTCCGGGTTTCGTCCTTCAGTACCCTGAGCGCTTCCACCGGGCGATTCTGGTCGATGAGAAAGTCGGCGTAGCCCACCGCCGCGTACGAGTCGGGACCGAGTCGCAGCACTTCGCGAAATGCCGTATCGGCGCCGGCCGCGTGGCCATCGCGCTGTTCGAGTTCGGCGACTGAGGTGAGGAGCCACCCCAGGGTCGCCGGCGGCAGACGGGGATCGGCAAGCAGCGTCCGGAACGTCTTGCGCGCGCTGCCGACGTCGCCCCTCAACGCGGCGTTCTCGGCCAGGCAGGCGGCTGAGTGCAGTTGCGCAGCAGCCTGGGCAACCCGCTTGCACGCTTCATCCGACTCGACATAGTGCCCCTGCACACGCAACACCGTCGCCAGTGTCAGCCAGCCCTGGGCCATGCGCGCGCCGTCCGGCCGGGCCAGCAAGCGCTTCAGCCCGGCGACCGACGCGTCGAACTCATGCAGGTATTGCTGCAGCGTCGCCTGCAGCAGCAGCACCTCGTTCGGCGCGGTCGCGGCATCGGCCCACGGACGCAGGGCAGCCAGCGCCAGACCCGCGAAGCGCGGATCGCCGGCTTCCCGCGCGCGGGCCAGGTCGCGCCGCGCCACCATGACGGCCAGCGTCACGTCGCCGGGGCGATCGGCGAGTTGCTTGCGCAGGCGCCTGTCTCCGTCGCGACTGCCCGACGACGCTGGCAGGACTTCGATGATGTCGTCGTCGCGGCTCGGCGTGATCGGCTCTGCAAAGCCAGGCTGAGGAAGCGAGAAAAAAAGGAGACCGGCGACTAAGGCCCCGGTCCATGTCGGTCGCATCCGCGCGCCGCAACGCAAGCGCCTCACCGCACGCCTGTGCGTCACTTCAATCAATCCGCAGTTGCAGCATCGATGCGGCAGCGCGCCACCTCTTGCGAAATGGCGCGCGTTCCGGGCTAGCGCTCTTTGCGCGCGACCGACCGACGGCCGGAAACGCCGATCGCGATCAGCCCCGCGAGCAGCAGGGCGTATGTCCCGGGCTCCGGCACGGCGCTGACCGCCTGCGCGGTGATGAGACCGCTGTACCTGCCACTGGCGCCGGCGAGCGTGGCGGCGTCGCCCGAGAACCCCAGCACCTGCAGACTCAGCGGTGTTTCCGCGGCGACCGTTGACTGAAAGTCGAACGATGACGATTGGCCACTGTCGGCCGAAACACTGAAGGGCTCACCGTTCAGCAGTGCAGAGAAGAAGCTGACCGGGCCGCTCAGCGAGGCGAGGTGCACAGAAATGACGCCGCCAAAGCTCGACGGCGTGAATGTGAACGTGTCGACGAATATTCCCGCGGCTGCCCGCTCGAAACTGACCTCCAGGGTGTTGGCTGCAGACGGTGTCAAGACCAACGCAATGGGTGGCGCATCCTGAGCGAACGAGGCCGACGCCGCGACGCCCAGGACGGCCGACGCGACAAGCGCTTTCAAGTTCATACGATTCCTTTCTTGGTTGAATCAATGGATTGCGATAAAAGAGCGACCCGGGCTGCGAGCACCGGGTCGCCTCGAGTGCACAGAGCTTAGATGATGGGGAACGGAAACGACGTTTCGTCCGCCGGCGGCGTGAAATCTTGCAACGACAGCGCGTTCGACGTCTCGGAGGTTTGCATCGTCTTTTGATAGTCCACGAAGCTCTGGTCCGACGCTCCTGCCGCCGCCGGCACCGTGCCGTCGGCGACGGTCGGTGTTGCCGTCGGCGTCGAGCTCGACCCATCGCTTCCCCCGCCGCAGCCGCTCAACACAAGCGCGCACGCCGCGGCGCAAACCGCCGTGCGTTGGTGAATGGTTTTCATGCAGTCACTCCTTCTCACGGATAGGTGGTGCCGACGGCAGGCGGCGGATTCAGGTTGCCGGGCAATGGCGTCGTCAGATACGGGAATGCCGCGCCATAGTTGGTCGAGGTCTTGCGCACACCATCGGTGAACGCCAGGGCGCCCGAGGGTGCGTCGCTGGCCTTGCAACCGACCTTGAACGAATCCGACGGTCCGGTGAGGACGCACAGGGCCCCCATCGCGACCCGCAGCGACAGATCGACCACGTCGTCGCCCGGGCGCCTGCCATTCGGGAACCCCGCTGCATCGCCTGCGGCGGCACCCAGTGCGTTCTGCGCGCCGATCGCCACGGGTGCGATCGACGTGTTGAGCCGCAGCATCTCGGCGGGCGTCACGCTGGCGGGCTGGTTCAGGCCAGAAAGGCCCTTCAGGAAAACGGTGACCAGGTCGGTACGCGGGAAGTTGGTCGGCGCGGTGACGGGAAACAGGCTCTGGATCAGCGTCGGCAGGGCCGGGTTCGTCACGTAGTCTGCGAAGTTGGCAGCGTCGTCCTTGGGCAACGAGGCATTGAACCTGTCCTTGTCGTCGATGCCGATGACAACCTCGTTGACGAGCGGCATGCCGAGCCTCGATACCTGCGTCCATGCGCCACCGTCGACAGTGGCATGGTTGAGGCCGGTCTTGGGCGCGGGATTGATGAGACGACCCTGGCGCACGCTCGCGGTGGTGAACGCGCCGATCACCGGCTCGGTGCCCGCCGTGACGCATGCAATGGGCAGTTCGAGCGCCAGCGTGCTGACATTCTTGCCTTCCAGGTCGTTGTTGTTGCCGCCCACTTCAGGCCCGAGCGGGTTGAAGTTGAACAGATCGAATATCTTTCCGACCGCGATGTAGAACGGCTCTTTGCGCTGGCCCACGAACACCTTGCCGGGCGTGGCGCAGCCCGGAATGTTGACGTTGTAGATGTGCTGGTTGGCATAGGCCGCATAGCCTGTCGCGCTGCCGAAAGTCTTGTCACCGATGTTGTCGACCGGCTTGTCGAAGACCGTTGGCGTCGCACCGCCCGCAGCGTTCGTGACGTTCGAGAACGTGCCCGTGCGACGGTTGCCGCGCACCAGCGTCAGCGTGTACGTCTCGCGAACGTTGAGGGTGGCGGGGTTCACCGAGGTGATCGGACCGCTGTTGATCAGGGGAATCTTGGTCTGCTTCGTTCCAACGGTCAGGGCGGTGGCCTTGGACGTGCTGGTGAAGCGAAACTGAAAGGTCATCGCCTCGACACCCGCGCCGGTGTTGTCGATGTGGATTTCATACAGGGCGTTCGGGTTGAACTGGTTGAAGTTCGGGCCGCCCTGCGGGTCTTGAAACGGGATGTAGTTCGCAAGCACGGTGACGAAGCCGGATCGGCCCGTCTCGTAGCTTCGGAACATGTACAGATCGGTCGCATCGACGCTCGGATTCATCGCGATGAAGGGGGCCTCGCGGTGGCTCGAAGCGTGCGCCGGAGTCGCCAACATCGCGATTGATCCACCGATTGCCGTGAGGGTCGGTACAAGCGACGCGCGCCTGGAAAATCGTGTTTTCATGATTGCCTTTCTGTCAAGCCGGCTCGCGGGCGCGGCTGGGAGGTTGGTGAAAAATGCTGCGCGCTTTTGGGCGCTGCCAGCCGGCTGCCGCTGTGTCGACTGTTTTTGGAAACAACATGAACATGCACGGCAATCGCGAGGCTGCGCTTTGCGTCGTTTGCGCGCGAAGGATCAAGCCGGCAGGTCTTGTAGGACTGAATCCATTTCGGGAATTCGGCCCTGGCGGTCGACGATGCGGCAGGGTATTTGCCTCGGTTTGTCGCTTCGGCATCGAACCCAAGCGGCGGCATTTTTGGGTTGCCTGCTCCGGCGTTGGAACAGCGGCGTTCGCGACTCCGGCTGCCCCCGTGGCGGGGCGCGCACGGCCGATTGAGCGTCGTGCGCCGGGCCTGCTAAGGTGCCAGCGCCAGCGAGGCCTGCACCGGCGCGCGCTTGGCGATCGGCTGGGTCTCGCAGCCGGCCGCGAGCAGCCACGGGTCGCGCTCCTCGCCGCCGAAGGTCTTGACCAGGAAGTCGACGAACACCCGCGTGCGCGCCGGCACGTGCTTGCGGGTGGGCATGCCGGCGTAGAGCGTGGTCGTGAACAGGTGCCACTGCGGCAGCACGCGTTCGAGCGCGTTCTCGAGCAACGCGTCTTCGGCCACGAACGACGGCAGCCCGGTGATGCCCAGGCCCGCCAGCGCCGCGGCGTACATCGTGTCAGTGTGGGTCGTGCTCAGCCCCGCGCGCTTAGGGCTGAGCGTGACCGATTCGCCCGGCGCGTCGGCGTCGCCGCGCGCGCCGGTGTGGAAGGTCAGTTCGCGCAGGAACGGCGGCACCATGCTTTCGTGGCCGTCCATGTCCTTCGGGTGCTGCGGGCGGCCGCGCCGGTCGAGGTACTCGGGCGCGGCGCACAGGATCACCTCGGAGCGCGCGAGCCGCCGCGCGACGAAGTTGCCGTCCAGCGGGCGCCGGCCTTCCGTCAGGATGCTGACATCGAAGTTCTCGTCGACCGTCTCGACCGGCCCCGGCACCGTCAGCTCGAGCGACACGCGCGGGTAGAGCGCGCGAAATTTCGGCAGGTGCTTGGCGATCTGGTGCACCGCGAACGCCGGCGGGCACAGCACCCGCAAATGCCCGCGCGGCTCGGATGTCGAGGCGGTCGCGAGTGCCTCGGCCTCTTCGATCTCGGTCAGGATGTGGCGCACCCGCTCCAGGTACAACTCGCCGGTGTCGGTCAGCGACAGGCGGCGCGTTGTGCGGTTGATCAGGCGCGAGCCGAGATGCTCTTCGAGATCGGCGACAAGCCGGGTCACGACCGCCGGCGACAGGTTCAGTTCACGGGCCGCGCGGGCGAAGCTGCCCTCGTCGACGACGCGCGAGAACACCCGCATGGAATGCAGTCGGTCCATTTTTCAACCCCCGTCTTTGTTTCTCTTTCAGCAATGCGCAATTGAACCATACACTGTTTATTGATGCTTCGGCAATGCCTACAGTTCATCCCATCGATGAGGAAGACCTCACCGAGCTTGGACAAGACGGCACCCGAGAACGAACGCCGCCGTGCCCGGAACGTCAACACATTGGATCGGAAGTCACCATCATGAACAGCAACTTTCTCTACGCCGCCACCGTCGCCATCTCCCTGATCAGCAGCCTGGCGATGGCCGACGAAGCGCCGGCCACGCGCGCCCAGGTCAACGCCGAGTTGCGCCAGGCGATCGTCTACGGCACGCTGCAACACAGCGACTACAGCGCGGACTCGTACCGCCAGCCGGGCGCCGCCGTCTCGGCCAAGACCCGCACACAGGTCGCCGTCGAGCTGGCGCAGGCGAAGACCGCCCGCGCGACGCTGATCGGCCCGGACGCGAACCGCACATTCAACCTGTACGGCACGCTGGTCCACGAGACCTCGACGCTGGCCCGCTCGGAGGTGAACGAAGAGCTGCGCAAGGCCGCTGCGAACGGTACGCTGCAACGCACCGACTACGACGACGCCGCGCTGCTCGCACGGCGCGCCAACGCCCAAGCCGCGTCGGCCGCGTTCGCCCAGCGCGTGAAGGCGAAGTTCTCGCACAAGCAAAGCTGAGCGCCGGGCTGCGCACAGGCAAGGCCGCCTTCGGGCGGCCTTTCTGTTGGCCGGCGAGAATACGCGGCTGATGTTCAGCTTCTTCGAAACCCGCATCCGCCCGACCGCGCCGCCGCCCGGCGCCCCGCCCCCCGGCCTGCTCGCGTTCTACTGGCACTTCATCCGCCAGACGCGCGGCCTGTACCTCGCGATGTTCGCCACCGGCCTGGGCGTGGCGACGATCGACACGCTGATCCCGGTGTTCATCGGCAAGCTCGTGACCCTGATGCAGGCGGCCGATCGCGCGGCGGCGTTCAGCGCCGCCACGCCGATGCTGCTCGGCATGGTCGCGTTCCTGCTGATCGGCCGGCCCGCGGCGCTGCTCGCCGACAGCCTGGTGCGCAACAACGCGGTGGTACCGAACGTGACCAGCCTGATCCGCTGGCAGAGCCACTGGCACGTGGTGCGGCAGAGCTGGCCGTTCTTCCAGAACGACTTCGCCGGGCGCATCGCG
>JANXZN010000217.1 GCA_025355545.1 Rhizobacter sp. | reverse complement strand
GGCCCGATCAACAACCTTCACGGAGGTAATTCACCCCCTCAAACCGACCCCATCCCTACAATCAAATCGGCGCAACCCAGCACCGGCCCCAAACCGGTCACGTTCCCGAAATCGTCGGTCACGTTCGCCGAAATACGCACTAAGGCTGAAGTGGGCGCGCATGCCGCACATCGACCTGAACGGTCCGGGTCGAAATTGAGTAGGGGCGCAAGCCCGGAAATGGTCATGCCGGCTGCGGTATCAGCGCCCGGCTCAGAACCGCAACATCAACCACTCGGTCAGTTCATCCACGTACTCGGCGTCGTAGCCCTTGTCGCGCAGAACCCACTTGAAGGCATTGCCAAGTTTGGCCTTCTTGTAGACATTCAGGGGTCGGCCACTTTTGAACTGCTGGATTTGCAGGTCCACCTTCTTCAGTGTTTCCTGCGTCTTCGTAGCAAACTTCTTTTTGCTGAAAGGTGATTCAAAGGGCACTCGCTCGATATAGAACTCTGCAAGCGACCTGCCAAATGCTTGCTCTTCCTTGGCGTCGAACCATTTCAGCATCTTCGTTCCTCTAGCGAACTACCCGCGTGGGGTTGGTTGGGCGCCCATTCAGTGCCGCCCGCAATCTTACTTGTTCGGCCGCTGCTTTCGGTTGCCATCGCGCGGCGCCCATTGAGCGAACCCGAAAAAATCTGGTGTGCGAAGTTCCGTCTCTCCACCACGATGCTCGGCGGCCTGCTCGCTTTATTCCTCCTTGGCGTGCAGCTCGGGGCGAAGTCTCGCCTCGGTGGCCTGGCGAACGCGGTCGACATCATGTACGGCTGCGGCGCTGACCGCCGGTGCTGCGAGCGTGATCCCGATGTCGTTCGCCTACGCCGCCAAGCAGGTCGGCGACAACCTGATTGTCGTTGTGGCGCTGGCCGGCACGAGCGCGCTGATTGTTTTCCTGTGGTGCATCTACACGGTGCCCAAAACCTTCTTCTCGATCTGGCGCAAGCGCGTGGTGCGCGGCGCCAGCCCGGGCGTGCCCGACGGCTGCACCTGCACATGCTGGTGTTCCGCCGGCTGGTGCGCTGGGCCGTGGGCCGGCGCGACGCGGCCCGCCTGACCGCGCCCTACCTGTGGCTGCTGTCGAGCATCGCCGCGTTGCCGGCCACACTGCTGTGGCGCAACCCGCCAGCGTTGCAGGCCGCGCTGGCGGTGTTCTGCCCGCTCTACGTCTGGCTCTACCTGCGCCGCGTGCGTTTCGGTTCGCCGCGCCGGCTGGTGCTGCGCTCGAAGAAGGGCGGCGCGCTGAGCCGGTTTCGCGACGGCTGGCGAGGCCGGCGCCGGTTGAAAATCTAGGCCAGCTTCGGCGGCCGAATGAGGTGCCCGTTCACCAACTCGAAATGCAGCGCATAAGGAAACCGCCTGAGCAAGATTCGACGAAATCGGTTCAGCGTTGGCGGAAAGGCTTCTGGGTGGCGCGTCAATTGTTCTTCCGCCGCTGCAATCACGCGCAAGAAGTCTCCACCCAATCCGTACTACTTCTGTTCGTACCAGTCAAAGATCGGTAGTAAAGAACCCGGAAGTCGCTGACCAGCCATTCACGTGCTTGCAAACGGCGGCGTGCCGTCCATGGTGCCAGTCGAGTGAGCCAGTTCTTCTCGGCCTGACTTTGGGTCGAGCTCAATTGCGCGGGACGCCCGATGTCGGGCTGCATGGCGTTCGACTTCGCGCTACTTGCCGGCCAGGCCGGGCAATGTGCCAGCCACGTGGGCGCTGTGGCCCGCCGCGGTCGCGACACGGGCGAATTGCGCATCGAAAGTGAACAGACCTTCGTCGGCCGTGCTCGCGAAAAGATGCAGGGCGTCCGCGAAGTCAAGCCCGTGCGCGTAGCCATCGAGCGCCTGGCGGACCTGGCCTGGGCTTTCGGTGCTGAGGTTCGGAAGACCCAGCAATTTGCCCAAGGCAAAGTGAATGGTCGGGCGTGGCAGTTTGTAGGCCGCACGCAGAACCCACTCCAGTTCCAGCAGCACGGTTTTTGCGACGAAGACGCCGTTGCTGTGCGCCAGCAGCGCTTTGGCCGCGGGTACCTGGCTTGGGTCGTCCAGTGTCAGGCAGCGAACGAGGACGTTGGTGTCAAGGGCGAGCATCGCGAAACCGGCGCTGCGTCATTTCGAGGCGTAGCGCCGCGCCACATCGGCATCCAGCGCAGCGTCGATGTCGGCCTGTGACAAGGCCGGGCCACGGTATGCCGTGCAGCCCATGACGTCGTCGAGGCTGGCAGGCGCGAACGTGCTCACGGGCTTGAGCAGGATGCCTTGCGGCACCTCTTCCACGACGAAGGACGTCCCCGCATGCCAGTGCCTGGACTCGCGCAAAACCTTTGGAATGACAATCTGGCCTCGGCTCGAGAGGGTGGTGGTTTCCATAGCAATCAGTTCCACTAAGTAAGATTGAGTAAGATACACTCACCGTACCGCGATGTCAAAGGCATTCGCCGCTTGCTATGGCGATCGATCTCGGCAGCGCAGTGGCATGGCGACCGGCGCTCAACGCGCAGCCGTACGATCCCTTCTACCGGTACTCCGATTCGCGCTCGTGCCTCGCTGATGCGAGGTAGACAGCGCTCGAGGATCGGTAGTACAGAACCCAAATAACGGCGATGGTCGTCGAACTGCTCGGCGGTGATCAGAGCAACATGGCTTTCGCCGTTCGTCGTGACAACCGTTTCGTGGCCCGATTTCGAGACGAAAACCGAAGCCACCTTCGGCGGCCGAATGAGGCTTTCTGCCGGGATGCCGAGTTGCTTGTGCGGCCGCCACACCATGGCCATCGTCAGAGGGCCGCCGCCCGGCCAGCAGCTCGTACACGCGATTGAGCCCGGCCGATCATGGGCTCGAGGTCGCGTGGGGCCAATCCCTGTTGATCCATCCTGAATTTGATCGCCTCGATGCAGTCGGCGGGCTCGATCGGAAAGTGCTTGGCTTCGTAAGCGTGAGCCGCTGCGCGATGGCTGTGATCTGCTTGCCGCCCGGGTTCGCGCTGGATATCAGGCCACAACAATCACGCGCAAGAAGTCTCCACCCAATCCGTAGGACTTCTGTTCGTACCAGTCAAAGGCCTCGGCGATTTCGGCCTGTGCCGCCGCTTCGAAAACGACTCGCCATGTCACAGGCGGATGCCGAGAGATTGCGCAATCTGCGCGAGGCTCTTGCCCTGGCCGGGGTGGGCGTCACGCCAAGCTGCGCGACGCTCGAGTTCGAGCAACACCTCAGGCCTGGATTCAGAAGCGATCTCGGCGGCAAATTCATCCCACAAATCCTCGACCAACTGAAGGCGTTCGAATTTGCCAAGATGCTCGACGGGCTGCAATGTAGGCTTCATAGCAAAAAGTCTAGTGTAGTGTTGCATTCTGTTTAGAACTTAAGCGGCTATTCGCTCGGATGACCTTCTGCAGGATGTCGGCAGCGCTCTTGGTCCAGATGAACGGTTTGGGCTTGGTGTTGTGATGGGCGACGTACTCATCAATGGCG
>JANXZN010000179.1 GCA_025355545.1 Rhizobacter sp. | reverse complement strand
CTTGGCTTCGCCGCCGTACAGCTTGCTCAGCACGGTCGTGATCGCCGCCGTCAACGTGGTCTTGCCGTGGTCGACGTGACCGATCGTGCCCACGTTCACGTGCGGCTTGGTCCGCTCATATTTGCTTTTTGCCATTTCAGTCTCCGTCAACGAAAAGGGTTTGCGCAGCAAACCCGCTTATCCGACCAACATACTCTTTGGTGCCCATGGCGCGGATCGAACGCGCGACCTCTCCCTTACCAAGGGAGTGCTCTACCACTGAGCCACATGGGCATCTGATCAATCACGCAATCAGTACAGGCTTGGCAACCCGGATTGCCAAGCCTGTGCCGACTGGAGCGGGAGGCGGGAATCGAACCCGCGTCATCAGCTTGGAAGGCTGGGGTTCTACCATTGAACTACTCCCGCTCGGGAGACACCGGCCGCGCTCCAACAGCCCACGCAGCCCCTCGAAAACGCTTCTGCCTTGGTGGAGGAGGCTGGATTCGAACCAGCGTACTCGTAAGAGGGCAGATTTACAGTCTGCTGCCATTAACCACTCGGCCACCCCTCCAAGAGGAACCGCGGAGTATAGCAGGCAAAAAACTCGCCCCGAACCCGTGGCTACCAGCGGATCAGGGGCTCGCCGGCTCGCCGCGCGGCCAGAAAGGCGTTGGCCTGGCTGAAGTGCCGGCAACCCACGAAGGGCAGCGGCGCTCGATTGGCCGAGAGCGGAGAAGGGTGATTCGCCTGCAGCACGAGGTGGGCTGCCGCCCCGGCCCGCTCGACCAGCGGTCGTTTGCGCTGCGCCGATGCGCCCCACAGCATGAACACCACCGGCCGCAACTGGGCCGCAACGTGCGCCAGCAGGGCGTCGGTGAGCACTTCCCAGCCATGCCCGGCGTGACTCTGCGGCGCGCCCTCCTCGACCGTCAGCGCGCTGTTGAGCAGCAGCACGCCTTGCGTCGCCCACGCGCTCAGGTCGTCGCGGCAGATCGACGGCGCGCCGCTGTCGACCGACACCTCCTTCAGGATGTTGCGCAGGCTGGGTGGGAACCTTCCTTGCCCGGGCTCGACCGAAAACGCGAGGCCCTGCGCCTGGCCGGCACCATGGTAAGGATCCTGCCCGAGGATCACGACCCGCACCGTTTTGGGTGCATTGAACTCGAGCGCGCGAAACACCCGGTCGGGGTAGACCACCGCGCCGTCGCGCACTCGCTGATCGACGAACGCAATAAGCGCGCGGCCTTCGGGGCTGTCCCGGAACGGCTCGGTGACCGCGCGCCACGCCGCCGGCACGCGGGCGAACCGCTGCGCCAGCGGCCCACGCAGCCGGTTGTCGGCCACGCTCAAGCGAACAGCTCGGCCAGCGCCGCGCCGGGATCGGGCGCGCGCATGAAGGCCTCGCCGACGAGGAAGGCGTGGACCTGCGCATCGCGCATGCGTTCCACGTCGGCGCGGCCGAGGATGCCGCTCTCGGTGACGAGCAGCCGCTCGACCGGCACGCGCGGCAGCAGGTCGAGCGTCGTCTGCAGCGTGACCTCGAACGTGCGCAGGTTGCGGTTGTTGACGCCCAGCAGCGGCGTCTTCAGCCGCAGCGCGCGATCGAGCTCGGCGCCGTCGTGCACCTCGACCAGCACCGCCATGCCCAACGCCTGGGCCTGCGCTTCGAGGTCGGTCATCAGCGCGTCGTCGAGGCAGGCGGCGATCAGCAGGATGCAGTCGGCCCCCATCGCGCGGGCCTCGAACAGCTGGTACGCGTCGATCATGAAGTCCTTGCGCAGCACCGGCAGCGCGCAGGCGGCGCGCGCCTGTTCGTGGTAGGCGGCGCTGCCCTGGAAGAACTGCGCGTCGGTGAGCACGCTCAGGCAGGCCGCGCCATGTTCGGCGTAAGACTCGGCGATCCCCGCCGGCTCGAAGCGCTCGCGCAGCACGCCCTTGCTGGGGCTTGCCTTCTTGATCTCGGCGATCACGCCGGCGCCGCCGGCGCCGATCTTGCCGCGCAGGCTGGCGACAAAGTCGCGCTGCCCGCCCAGCGATTCGGCGTCGCGGCGCAGCGACGCCGAATCGCGCCGGCGCCGCGCCAGCGAAATCTCGTCGCGCTTGACCGCGACGATCTTGTCGAGGATGTCGCTGCTCATGCCGTCGCCAGCTCCTTCGCCCGCGCGACGAACTGGTGCATCTTCGCCAGCGCCTTGCCCGAGGCGAGCGCCTCGCGCGCCAGCGCCACGCCGTCCTTCATCGTCGGCGCGACGTTCGCCGCATACAGCGCCACGCCGGTGTTGAGCACGACGATGTCGCGCGCCGGTCCGGGCTCGTTGTCGAGCACCGAGCGCAGCAGAACCTTCGACTGCTCGGGCGTCTCGACCTTCAGCGCGCGGTTGCTTGCCATCGTCAGGCCGAAGTCCTCGGGGTGGATCTCGTACTCCTGAATGCCGCCGTCTTTGTACTCGCCGACCATCGTCGCGGCGCCGAGCGAGACCTCGTCCATGCCGTCGCGCCCGTACACGACGACGGCGTGCTCGGCCCCCAAGCGCTGCAGCGCGCGCACCTGAATGCCGACAAGGTCGGGGTGGAACACGCCCATCAGGATGTTGGGTGCATCGGCCGGGTTCGTCAGCGGGCCCAGGATGTTGAAGATCGTGCGCACGCCCAGTTCCTTGCGCACCGGCGCGACGTTCTTCATCGCCGGGTGGTGGTTCGGCGCGAACATGAAGCCGATGCCGGTGTCGGCGATGCAGCGCGAGATCGCCGCGGGGCTCAGCGTCATCGGCACGCCGAGCGCCTCCAGCACGTCGGCGCTGCCGGACTTGCTGCTGACGCCGCGGTTGCCGTGCTTGCTGACACGTGCACCGGCCGCCGCCGCGACGAACATGCTGCAGGTCGAGATGTTGAAGGTGTGCGAGCCGTCGCCGCCGGTGCCAACGATGTCGACCAGGTGCCTGCGGTCGGCGACCTCGACCTTGGTCGAGAACTCGCGCATCACCTGCGCCGCCGCGGTGATCTCGCCGATGGTCTCCTTCTTGACGCGCAGGCCGACCAGCAGTGCGGCCATCATCACCGGCGACATCTCGCCGCTCATGATGCGCCGCACCAGCGACAGCATCTCGTCGTGAAAGATCTCGCGGTGATCGATCGTGCGCGTCAGCGCGTCGAGGTTGTTGATGGTCATGGCAGGGCTCCGACGTTCAGGCAGTGAGGTGCTCGCGCACCGCGGCAATGGCGCGGTCGATGCCGGCGGCATCGACATCGAGGTGGGTCACGAAGCGCAGGCGATACAGCCCCGTGGCAAGCACCCCGCGCGTCTTCAGGTGCGCCATCAGACCGCTCGCACGCGACACGGGCAGGTCGGCGAACACGATGTTGGTTTGCGGCGGCTCGACAGCGAGGCCCGGCAGACCCCGCAAGCCATCGGCGAGCCGCTGCGCGAGCGCATGGTCGTCGGCCAACCGCCGGACATGATGGTCCAGCGCGTAGCGCGCCGCCGCCGCGAGCACGCCGGCCTGGCGCATGCCGCCGCCCAGCATCTTGCGCCAGCGATGCGCACCGCGAATGAACTCGCGCGATCCGACCAGCGCCGATCCGACCGGCGCGCCCAGGCCCTTGGAGAAACATACCGACACGCTGTCGAAATGCTCGGCGATGTCGTGCGCGCTGACGCCGAGCTTGATTGCGGCGTTGAAGAGCCGGGCGCCGTCGAGATGGGTCGCCAGGCCGTGCTGGCGGGCGACGGCGGTCGCCCCCGCCATGTACTCCAGCGGCAAGGCCTTGCCGCCGAGCGTGTTCTCCAGGCACAGCAGCCGCGTGCGCGCGAAATGCGCGTCATCGGGTTTGATGGCGGCGGCGATGGCATCGAGCGCGAGCGTGCCGTCGGGCTGGTGATCGATCGGCTGCGGCTGCACGCTGCCGAGCACCGCGGCGCCGCCGCCTTCCCAGCGGTAGGTGTGCGCCATCTGGCCGACGAGGTACTCGTCGCCGCGCTGGCAGTGGCTCATGATCGCCACCAGGTTGCTCTGCGTGCCGCTGGGCACGAACAGCGCGGCTTCCTTGGCTAGCATCGCGGCGATGCGATCCTGCAGCGCGTTGACGGTCGGGTCGTCGCCGAACACGTCGTCGCCGAGCGGCGCTTCGAGCATCGCGGCACGCATTGCCGCGGTGGGCCGCGTGATGGTGTCGGATCGAAGATCGACGATGTTCATGCCCGCAACTCCAGAAAGTTCTTCAGCATCGCGTGGCCATGCTCGGTCAGGATCGACTCGGGATGGAACTGCACGCCCTCCAGCGGCGTCGCGGTGCCGGCCAGTTCGCGGTGGCGTACGCCCATGATCTCGCCGTCCTGCGAGGTCGAGGTCACGTCGAGCACCGACGGCAGGCTCGCGCGCTCGATCACCAGCGAGTGGTAGCGGATCACGGTGAACCGATTGGGCAGCGCGGTGTAGACGCCGCGCTGGTCGGTCGTGATCACGTCGGTCTTGCCGTGCATCTGCGTCTGCGCGCGCACCACCTTGCCGCCCAGCGCCGTACCGATCGCCTGATGACCCAGGCACACGCCCAGGATCGGCAGCTTGCCGGCAAACGCCTCGATCGCGGCGACGCAGATCCCGGCCTCGGCCGGCGAGCACGGCCCCGGCGACAGCACGAGCCGCGCGGGCCGCAGCTCGGCGATGCCTTCGAGCGTGATCTCGTCGTTGCGGAACACCCGCACCGCCTCGCCGAGCTCGGCGAAATACTGCACCAGGTTGTAGGTGAACGAATCGTAGTTGTCGATCATGAGCAGCATGGTATTGCCTAAGCTATTGATTTATTTAGCTTTTTCACAACCGGCATGACGCCGGACTGTGCTCGATACCCCCTCGGATACCCCCTCAAGTAGAGTGTGCCCTCCGGGGCAGCGGGCGTTGGGGTGTGCGTGTGCGTGATCGGCGGCTAACGCCACCAACCAACTAGCAGGGACACGCAATTTTCCGAAGGCTGCTTCACGAATGTAATTCTATCGCCAGGGGTTGGTGGCCCGCCGCGGGCCGCCGCTTGAGGCGTCGGACCAGTTCTCTCGACTTCGTTGCGGCGCCTATGGGTACTTGTCAACGAGTCGTAGGCACTTCGACTGCGTACTTGTGCAGGCCAGCCAATAAGCCGAGCGCCCAAGCGAAATCATCCCTGCTGAAGTGCCCTTCTGCGAGGGCCACCATTAGGTCTTCGAGGATGGGATCGTCTCTAACGTGAACGCCCTGTTGCTCAAGGGTGAGCGTCTTGCCGTCCCACCTTGCATGAAGGCGATAGGAGCGTGAGGATGGTGTCCACCTATTTGTTGGTGGACACCTATGCACTCCCCCCCGCGTCAGAATAGTTGTCGCCTCCATAGAACAACC
The DNA here is from genome assembly GCA_025355545.1 of Rhizobacter sp. GTDB lineage: Bacteria > Pseudomonadota > Gammaproteobacteria > Burkholderiales > Burkholderiaceae_C > LMDS01. The sequence continues at coordinate 96 of JANXZN010000179.1, read as the reverse complement.
CAGGGGGTGGCGATGAAGGACGAACTTGGCTCGATACGGACAGGCATTCAAGGACAGAGCGGTGGCGAGGTTGTTGTCGCCGGAGAGCGCAGCGCT
>JANXZN010000173.1 GCA_025355545.1 Rhizobacter sp. | reverse complement strand
TCGTCGAGCACCTCGCGCTCTTCGTCCGACAGCACAATCTCAGGGGCAACTCGCACTCTCGATCTCCGCACCAGTCTGTAGTAGATCATTGGTGTGGCAGGGTTCGTTTACGTTCCCTCAAGATTGCATCATTACACTAGCCGTTGCGGGCCAGCCACTCCACCATCGCGTCGAGCGCCGGCCGGCCGCGCGCCGGGTCGGCGTTGTTGACCATCAGCGCGACCGCGTACATCTTGCCGCTCGCCGCGTGAACGTAGCCGGCGAGCGCGCGCGTGTCGTTCAGCGTGCCGGTCTTCAGGTAGGCCTGGCCGGCCGCGCGGCCACCGAGCAGGCGGTTCTTCAGCGTGCCGTCGATGCCGGCCACGGGCAGCGAGTCGAAGAAGGCCTGCGCCTGTTCGGCGCGCCAGGCCTTGCGCAGCAACTGCACCAGCGCGCGCGGCTTGGCGCGCTCGCTGTGCGACAGACCCGAGCCGTTCTCGACGTCCACATCGCCGTCGACCAGGCCCTGATCGCGCAGCCACAGCCGCACGATCCGCTGCGCGCCGGCGAGCGTGGCGGGCCGCGTCGGAAAGCCCGGCGACAGCGACAGCATCAGGTTGCGGGCGCCGACGTTGTCGCTGACCTTGTTGATGTCGCGCACCAGCTCGGTCAGCGGCTTCGAGCGGTCGAACGACAGCGGCGCCAGGGCCTCGCCGTCCGGCCCGAGCGGGATCGGGCTGATCCCGGGCACGCCCGGCGCCGACACCACGCGACCGCGCAGCACGCCGCCGGTCGCCGCCCACATCGCGGGCAGCGCGCGCGCGGCGATGCCGCTGTCGGGCGGCGGCACGAAGCTGACGGGGCGCGTGCCGCAGCCGGCGCCCCAATGTCCCTGCACGATCACCGTGGCGTGGCCGTCGCGGCCGGCCTGCCAGCGCGGCGTCGCGCTGCAACCGCCGCCGGTCGCGACACGGTTGTCCAAGGTCACGTCGCTGAGCGCGGGCGTCAACGACAGCGCGGCGCGCGGCCCGCGCCCGGGCCGGATCACGACGCCGATCAGCCCTTCGTCGAGCGTCATCGCGTCGGGCCAGACATGGCGCGGCTCATCGGCGGACTGCAGCGGCGTGCCCGCATGGTCGGAGGGCCGCAGCTGGAATGCGTAGCGGTCGAGCACGATGTCGCCGTCGATCTCGCGCAGGCCCTGGTCGTGCATGCGCCGAAACCACGCCGCCAGCGCGCCCGACGTGAGCTGCGCGTTGCCGCCGCCGACGATCAGCAGGTCGCCGACGAGCTTGCCGTCGGTGAGCGTGCCGAGCGTGAAGGCCGAGGTATGCCAGCGGTAGTACGGGCCGAGCAGATCGAGCGCCGCCAGCGAGGTGACGATCTTGGTCGTCGACGCCATCGTGTACGGCTGCTCGGCGTTCAGCGCCAGCATGGTGTTCGCCCCGATCACCTCCTGCGCGTACAGACCGAAACTCTTCTGCGGCAGGCCCGAGGCGGCGATCGCGCGCGCCACGGTCGGCGGCAGCGCCGGCGCGGCCGGGGCCGCGCCGGCTTGCACGAACGCGAGCAATGCGGCGCAGGCGGCCAGGGTCGGGAGCTTGCTCATGGCCGCGAGGCTAGCAGTGGCCGGCCCCAGGGCGCATCCCCGCAGCTGGGTGGTCGATGCCCGCGCCGGGTCTTTGCACGCGCGGCGTCACAATCCGGCCGATATTCTTTGCACGCTTCCCCGATGACCGACCCGACCGCGACCCCCGCACCGCAGCCGCGCCGCAGCATCCGCAGTTTCGTCGTGCGCGCCGGCCGGATGGGGCCGGGCCAGACGCGGGCGCTGGCCGAGTTCGGCCCGCGCTTCGTGCTGCCGTACGCGGCCGCGCCGGTCGATTTCGGCTCGAGCTTCGGCCGCGCCGCGCCGCGGGTGCTCGAGATCGGTTTCGGCATGGGCGACGCGAGCGCCGCGATCGCGCAGGCCCTGCCCGGCACCGACTTCATCGGCGTCGAGGTCCACACGCCCGGCGTCGGCGCGCTGCTGAAGCAGATCGGCGAACGGGGCCTGACGAACCTGCGGCTGATCCAGCACGACGCCGTCGACGTGCTGCAGCTGATGATCGCGCCGGGTTCGCTGAGCGGCGTGCACGTGTTCTTCCCGGACCCGTGGCACAAGAAAAAACACAACAAGCGCCGTCTGATCCAACCCGGGTTCGTGCACCTGCTCGCCGACCGCCTGGCGACGGGCGGCTACCTGCATTGCGCGACCGACTGGCAGCCGTATGCCGAACAGATGCTGGCGGTGCTGTCGGCCGAACCGGCGCTGCGCAACAGCGCCGAGGGCTACGCGCCGCGGCCCGGCTACCGGCCGCTGACCAAGTTCGAGAACCGCGGGCTGAAGCTCGGCCACGGCGTGTGGGATCTGGTGTTCGTCAAGCCGGCCAGCAGCAGCGTCGACCCGTAGTCGATCGCCGGTTTGCGCGCGACCTGCGTGCTGCGCACTGCGGTGAAATCGCCTTTCGGGCGGCCGGGCAGTCTCATGCGACGACGGCCGACATGCGCCGCGAGAGCTCGTCGAAGCTCAGCCAGGCCGCCGATTCGAGCCGGTCGCCCGGCTCGCCGCGCAGCGGCCGCGCCGGGTCGCCGAGGCCGGGCAGCAGCAACGAGGCGGCCGAAAAGTCGCCACCCTCGGTCCAGAAATTGGGCGTCACCACGGTGCGCAAGCCGGCGGCGGTGGCGGCGCGCAGGCCATTCGGCGAGTCCTCGAACGCGATCGCGTGCTCGGGCAGCAGCCCGAGGCCGCGCAGTGCGAGTCGGTAGATGTCGGGGGCGGGTTTCTTGGCACGCACCTGGTCGCCGCAGGCGATCGAACTGAACATGTCGAGGCCGCGCGCGCCGAGCGTCGAACGCAGCAGCGCGTCGATGTTGACGGCAGTCGTCGTGCTCGCGATCGCGAGCTTGCAGCCTTCGGCCAGCGCCTCGTCGAGCAGGCGCGCGACGCCGTCGCGCAGCGGCACCGCGCCGTCGGCGACGAACGAGCTGTAGAAGCGTGTCTTCTCCGCGTGGATGTCGGGCACCATCGTGCTCAGGCGGCGGCGTTCCGGCGGCGGGGCGTCGAGCGTGTCGATGTAGTGGGCGAGACGTTCCTTGCCACCCGTCACCTTCAGCAGCTCGCGGTATTCAGGCGCCTTCCAGACCCAGCCGAGCCGGTAGCGCTCGAACGCAAGGTTGAACGCGACGCGGTGCGCCTCTTCGGTGTCGGCCAGCGTGCCGTCCACGTCGAAGATCAATGCTTCGATGCCCATGTCAGATTCCTTTCGGATTTGTGTTGAACACACGGCTCGCCGGAATGTCCTCGGCCCGCAAGGTCGCGAGTTGCTCGCGCGACAAGGCCTCGGTCGAGCCGAACAGCCGTGTCGTGTGGCGCAGGCGGATGCGGTCCGGCGCATTGCGGATCGAGCGCGCGTTCGCGAAGTGCGGCTGCTGGCGGCGCAGGCTCAGGCAGCGCGTGAACACCGGTTCGGCAGCTTCGTCGAAGCGGTAGTTCAGTTGCGTCAGCATCGGCTGCGCGACCTGCATCAACTCGGCCTCGCTGTAGTCGGGGAAGTCGATCTGGTGCGCGATGCGCGAGGCCATGCCCGGGGTTGCTGGCGAAGAAGGCGTCCATCCGGTCCCTGTAGCCGGCCAGGATCACGACCAGGTCGCCCAGCCCCTGGCGAGGCAGTAGTCGATCTGCCTGGTGATCTGCGCGTCGCTCAGGTCGGGCAGGAACGAGCAAGTACCTTGGGTGATTCGCATGCGGTTCTCCTCACGCCACCGAGGCGGTGGGCGCGAAGTGCCGAGGTGTCGGTCGACGCGTCGTTGAAGCTGATCTCGCCACAGGTGTCGAGTGCCGCGCGCAACGCTTCGTGGCGTGGGTGATCTGCGTCGGTTCGTCCATGTGACCCAAGACCGTCTCCTCGAAGCGTTGCCAGTCGCCAGTCCAATGTAGGCAGGTTGAAAGATTTGGAGAAATTAAATGTTTTGACATCGACATCAGCAATACGTAATCTATCGAGATGCCGCTGTCGCGCACTGCCTCGTTCCGCCAGCTCGCCACGTTCCACGCCGTGGCGCGCCTGGGCAGCGTCTCCGGCGCGGCCGAGGAAATGCACCTGACGCAGCCCGCGGTGTCGATCCAGATCGGCATCCTGGAAGAGTCGGCGCGCACGCCACTGTTGCAACGCAACGGCCGCGGCATCCGCCTCACCGAGGCGGGTGAATTGCTTGCGGGCTACGCGGGCCGCATCCTCGAACTGTGGCGCGAGGCCGGCGAGGAGATGGCGACACTGCAGGGCGTCTTCGCCGGTACCTTGCGCGTCGGTGCGGTCACGACGGCCGAGTACCTGCTGCCGCCGTTGCTGGTGACCTTCGCGAACCAGAATCCGAAGGTGAAGGTGAAGCTGCAGGCCGGCAACCGCGACGCGATCGTGCGCATGCTGGCCGCCCAGGAAATCGACGTCGCGATCATGGGGCGGCCGCCGGCGGAGCTGAAGACCACGTCGAGCGCGTTCGCGAAACACCCGATGGCCTTCGTCGCGTCGCCGCAGCACCCGGCGATGCTCGATCCGTCGCCGAGCATCGCGACGCTGGCCGGCGCCCACCTGCTGGTGCGCGAGCGCGGCTCGGGCACGCGCAGCACGGTCGAGCGGCTGTTCAAGGACGCCGGGCTGCCGCTGCGCATCGGCTCCGAGATGTCGAGCAACGAGGCGATCAAGCAAATGTGTGCCGCCGGCTTCGGTGTCGCGTTCCTGTCGCTGCACACCTGCGTGCTCGAACTCGATGCCGGCGTGCTGCAGGTGCTGCCGCTGCCCGGCAACCCGATCGAGCGCGACTGGTTCGTGATGCACCTGGCCTCGCGCCAGCTGCCGCAGGTGGCGCTGGCATTCGAGGAATTTCTCAGGGATCAAGCCCAGGCCCAGATCCAGCGTCAGCTCGGACATGTCGGCGCGGTGCGGGAGAAGAAACCGCGCGCGCCCGCGAGCGGGCGCCGCTCGACGAAGCGCTGAGCCACTTGCCGGTCGGCCATTGCAACGCGCCTGCATTCATTCCGCCCAGTGGATCCAGCCCTGCTGCCAGGTGATCAGCACGACGATCCCGAACCCGATCCGGTACCACGCGAACGGCACGAAGCTGTGCGTCGCGATGTAGCGCAGCAGCCAGCGCACGACGCCCCACGCGACCACGAACGAGACAACCGTGCCGACCACAAGCAGTGGCAAGTCGGCCGCCGACAGCGCGGCACGCTCCTTCCACAGGCTGTACACGCTCGCGCCGATCAGGGTCGGGATCGCGAGAAAGAAACTGAAGTCGGTCGCCGCTTTCCGGCTCAGCCCGAACAGCATGCCGCCGATGATTGTGGCGCCGGAGCGGCTCGTGCCCGGCACGAGCGCGAGGCTCTGCGCCAGGCCCACTTTCAGCGCATCGAGCGGCGTCAGCTCGTCGACGGTCTGGATGCGCGCCGCGCCCGCCTGCCGGCGCTCGGCCCACAGGATCACGAGGCCGCCCAGGATGAAGGTGGTCGCGACCACGGCCGGTGTGAACAGGTGCGCCTTGATCGCCTTGCTGAACAGCACGCCCAGAATCGCCGCGGGCAGGAAGCCGATCAGCACGTTCAGCACGAAGCGGCGCTGGCGCGCATCGGCGCCGCTCAGCCCGGCCAGCGCCTCGCGCAGGCGCTGCCAGTAGACGATCATCACCGCGACGATCGCGCCGGCCTGGATCACGATCTCGAACAGCTTGGCCGATTTGACCGTGTCGTCGGTGAAGCCGATCAGCGAGCCGGCGAGAATCAGGTGGCCGGTGCTGGACACCGGCAGGAATTCGGTGACGCCTTCCACGATCCCCATGACCGCGGCTTTGAACAAAAGAATGAGATCCAAGAAGCGACTCCGGCTGGTTTATGCGCCCCGTGGTCGCCGCCCTGCGGCGCCCGCCCCCAAAGGGGTCAAGGAACCTGGGGCGGCCCGGCGTTTTTCGAGAGCGAACCCGTGATGTTATCGAGGCCGACTCGCCCGACGCTTAAGGCCGGCCCGCCGCCTTGACCCCCGCAGCGGCGGCCGGTACATTACTGACTCGTCAGTCAGTATGAAATACTCCTTCTCGTCTCGCCCCGTTGCAACCGGCCCCGCCTCGACGCGGCAGCGCCGCAAGGAGGCCCGACCGCAGGAGTTGCTGGACGCTGCGCTCGAGCTTTTCGTCGAACGCGGCTTCTCCGCCACGCGCTCCGAAGACGTGGCCGCGCGCGCCGGTGTCTCCAAGGGCACGCTCTACCTCTACTACCCGAGCAAGGAAGAGCTGCTCAAGGCGGTGGTGCGCGAGAACCTCGGTGCGCTGATCCGCGAAGGCGCCGACATCGCCGGCGGCTTCGAGGGCGACACGCAGCAACTGCTCGCGCTGCTGATGCACACCTGGTGGGAGCGCATCGGCGACACGCCGGCCTCGGGCATCTTCAAGATCATCCTGACCGAGATGGGCAACTTCCCCGACTTCGCGCGCTTCTACATGGACGAGGTCATCGAGCCCGGCCGCGCCCTCTTCACGCGCGTGCTGCAGCGCGGCATCGATGCCGGCGAGCTGCGGCCGGTCAATCTGTTCGAGGTCGTGCACCTGCTGATCTTCCCGACCTTGATGCTGTGCCTGCACCGGCACTCGATCGGGCCGTGTCATGTGCCGAGCCGTGAGCTCGACCCGCACCGCTTCATCGACACCCACATCGACACCGTCGTCAACGGGCTGCGCCGGCCGGCCGCGAGCGCGCCGCGCAAGGCGCCGGCGGCGCGCTCCAAACCCAAGGCCGTGCGATGAAGCGCTGGCTCGCCTGGACGACCGCCGGCGTCGCCGTGCTCGCGCTCGCCGCGGGCGGCGCGCAAGTCGTCAAGGCGCGGCGCGCGCAGGTCGTGGCCGCGGCCGCGCCGGCGAGCGCGCCGCCGGTGCTCGAACTCGGCGCCGCCGACGCGACGAGCGTGCGCCTGCTGCCGCTGACGCGCACGCTGGCGGTCTCGGGCGGACTGAAGGCCGTCAACAGCGCGGTCGTGAAGACCAAGATCGCGTCCGAGATCAAGGCGCTGACAGTGCGCGAAGGCGACACCGTCAAGGCCGGCCAGGTGATCGGCCAGCTCGACACGATCGAGTTCGAATGGCGCGTCAAGCAGGCCGAACAGACGGCGCTGGCGGCGCGCACCCAGCTCGACATCGCCAGGCGCGCGCTCGCCAACAACCGCGCGCTGGTCGAGCAGGGCTTCATCTCGGCGACCGGCCTCGAGACCTCGGTGTCGACCGAGGCCGGCGCGCAGGCAAGCTACGAGGCCGCGATTGCCGCCGCCGAGCTGGCGCGCAAGGCGCGTGCCGATTCGATCCTGATCGCGCCGATCGGCGGCATCGTCTCGCAGCGGCTGGCACAGCCGGGCGAGCGCCTCGGCGTCGAGGCCAAGGTGGTCGAGATCGTCGACCTGTCGCGCATCGAGCTCGAGGCCGCGGTCGCGCCCGAGGACGTGGGCTCGGTGCAGGTCGGCCAGCGCGCGCGGCTCGCGGTCGACGGCCTGGCCGAGCCGGCGATCGCGACGGTCGCGCGCATCAACCCGAGCACGCAGTCCGGCACGCGCGCGGTGATGGTCTACCTGGCACTGCAGCCGCAGCCCGGGCTGCGCCAGGGCCTGTTCGCGCGCGGCAGCATCGAGCTGCAACGCAAGCAGGCGCTGATGGCGCCGCTCTCGGCGGTGCGTGTCGATCAGGCCCGGCCCTATGTGCTGACCGTGCACGGCGGGCAGGCGCGGCAGCGCCCGGTCGAGCTCGGCGTGCGCGGCGAGGCGACTATCGACGGCCGCCTCGAAGCTGCGGTCGAGCTCGTCAGCGGCGCCGTCGCCGGCGACGTGCTGCTGCGCGGCAGCGTCGGCGCACTTCGCGACGGCACGCCGGTGAAGCTGGCGAGTGCCGCCGCAGCGCTGGCCGCTGCCGCCCCGCCCGCCTCCGCCGGCGACCGCTGAGCATGTGGTTCACCCGCGTCTCGATCGGCAACCCGGTGATGGCCGTGATGGTCATGCTGGCCTTCGTCGTGCTCGGCCTGTTCAGCTACCAGCGCCTCGCGGTCGACCAGTTCCCGAACATCGACTTCCCGACCGTCGTGGTCGTGATGGACTACCCCGGCGCGTCGCCCGAGATCGTCGAGAGCGAGGTCACGAAAAAGGTCGAGGAGGCGGTCAACACCGTCGCCGGCATCAGCTCGCTGTACTCGCGCTCGTACGAGGGCACCTCGGTGGTGATCGTCGAGTTCAACCTCGAGGTCGATGGCCGCAAGGCCGCCGACGACGTGCGCGAGAAGGTCGCGCTGATCCGCCCGCTGCTGCGCGACGAGGTCAAGGAGCCGCGCATCTCGCGCTTCGACCCGCAGAGCGTGCCGATCTTCAACGTCGCGCTGCTCTCGCCCGACGGCAGCAAGAGCCCGCAGGAGCTCACGACCTGGGCCACGCAGGTGCTGCAGAAGAAGCTCGAGAACGTGCGCGGCGTCGGCTCGGTGAGGGTGGTCGGCGGCGTCGAGCGCGAGATCAACCTCTATGTGCGGCCGGCCGCGCTCGATGCGCTGGGCATCAGCGTCGACCAGGTCGTCGCGGCGGTGAAGAGCGAGAACCAGGAGTCCCCGATGGGCTCGATCCGCTCGCTCGAACAGGAGCGCGTGGTGCAGATCAACGCGCGTCTGAAGCGGCCGGAGGACTTCCGCGAGATCGTGGTCGCCCGGCGCGGGGCCACAAACGGCGCCGCCGGCAACCCGGTCAAGCTCTGGCAGGTCGCCGATGTCGCCGACGGCCCGCAGGAGATCGACAGCCTGGCGCTGTACAACGGCCGGCGCACGGTGCTGCTGAGCGTGCAGAAGTCGCAGGGCGAGAACACGATCGCGGTCGTCGACGGGCTGCAGCAGGCGCTCAGGGAAGCCAGGCCGTTGTTCCCGCCCGGCGTCACGGTCGAGGTGAATCGCGACAACTCGCGCGCGATCCGGGTCTCGGTCGCGAACGTAAAGCGCACGCTGTTCGAAGGCGCGGCGCTGACGATCCTGATCGTGTTCCTGTTCCTCAACTCGTGGCGCTCGACGGTCATCACCGGCCTGACCTTGCCGATCGCGCTGATCGGCACGTTCCTGTTCATGTACCTGTTCGGCTTCACGATCAACAGCATCACGATGATGGCGCTGAGCCTGTGCGTGGGCCTGCTGATCGACGACGCGATCGTGGTGCGCGAGAACATCGTGCGCCACGTGCGGATGGGCAAGAGCGCGCACCAGGCGGCGCTGGACGGCACCAACGAGATCGGCCTGGCGGTGCTGGCGACCACCTTGTCGATCGTCGCGGTGTTCCTGCCGATCGGCTTCATGGGAGGCATCGTCGGCAAGTTCTTCCACGAATTCGGGCTGACGATCGTCGCCGCGGTACTGATCTCGATGTTCGTCAGCTTCACGCTCGACCCGATGCTGTCGAGCATCTGGCACGATCCGCAGGCCGAACGGCCCCGCGCGGGCGGTCACCACGGCGCGCCGGTCACGCCGTATGACAAGACGATCGGCCGCGTCACGCACCTGTTCGATCGCCTGACCGAGACGCTGTCGCGCGCCTATCAGCGCATCCTCGGGTGGTCGCTCGAGCACAGAAAAGCGACGCTGGCGATTGCGCTCGCGACCTTCGTCGTCAGCTTCCTCATCATTCCGCTGCTCGGCGCCGAGTTCGTGCCGAAGGCCGATTTCTCCGAGACCCAGGTCAACTTCTACACGCCGGTGGGCTCGTCGCTGGAGCTGACCGAAGCGCGCGCGAAGCAGGTCGACGCGGCGCTGCGCGAGTTGCCGGAAGTGAAGTACACGGTCACGACGATCAACAGCGGCCAGGCCGCCGGCAAGATCTACGCCGCGGTCTACGTGCGCATGGTCGACCGCAAGGACCGCACCCGCAGCATCGACCAGATGGCGGTGCCGCTGCGCGCAAGGCTCGCGCGCATCCCCGGCATCACAGTCACGAACATCGGCACCACCGATCTGGGCGGCGGCAAGAGCCTGCAGTTCTCGGTGCAGGGCCCCGATCTGGCCGAGCTCGAGCGGCTGTCGCGCGAGATCACGCCCAAGCTGCTGGCGATCCGCGGCCTGGTGGACCTCGACAGCACGCTCAAGCCCGACAAGCCGACCGTCTCGATCGACGTGAAGCGCGACGCCGCGTCCGACGTCGGCCTGAACGTCAACATGCTCGCGACCAGCCTGCGCACGATGGTGGCCGGCACCACGGTGGGCAACTGGCGCGCGCCCGACGGCGAGAACTACGACGTCAACGTGCGCCTGGCACCCGAGAGCCGCGTCGCGATCGGCGATCTGCGGCGCATGCCGATCAACGTCGCGGCGGGGCCCGACGGCTCGGCGCGCTCGGTGCGGCTGTCGCAGGTGGCCGACATCACGCCGTCGACCGGCCCGAACCAGATCAACCGCCGCGACCTGAACCGCGAGATCAACTTCGACGCGAACGCGTTCGGGCGCAGCTCGGGCGACGTGTCGGCCGAGATCAGGGCCGCGCTCGACGGCGTCGCGTGGCCGCCCGGCTATCGCTACAGCTTCGGCGGCTCGACCAAGAACATGACCGAATCGTTCCAGTACGCCGTCGGCGCGCTGGGGCTGGCGATCGTGTTCATCTACATGATCCTGGCGAGCCAGTTCAGGAGCTTCCTGCAGCCGCTGGCGCTGATGAGCGCACTGCCGCTGACCTTGATCGGCGTCGTGCTGACCCTGCTGCTGTTCCGCTCGACCCTGAACATGTTCAGCATCATTGGCGTCGTGATGCTGATGGGGCTGGTGACGAAGAACGCGATCCTGCTGATCGACTTCGCGATCCGCGCGCGCGCCGGCGAACACGCCGGCGAACACGGCCTGCAGCACGACACCGCACCGCTGCCGCGCGAGGCCGCGCTGCTGCTGGCCGCGAAGGTGCGGCTGCGCCCGATCCTGATGACGACGCTGGCGATGGTGTTCGGGATGGTGCCGCTGGCGTTCGCCCTCTCCGAAGGCTCGGAGCAGCGCGCGCCGATGGGCCAGGCGGTGATCGGCGGCGTGATCACCTCGTCGCTGCTGACGCTGGTGGTCGTGCCGGTGATCTACTGCTACCTCGACGACCTCGCGGGCTGGGCGAAACGCCGTTTCGGGGGCGCGGCACCGGCGCGTGCCGATCAAACCGTTGCCGCGGCGGCCTCGAAATAGAATTCGCCGGCCCCTTCACCCGTGACCGCCATGAACATCGAACAAGCCCGCTTCAACATGATCGAGCAGCAGATCCGCCCCTGGGATGTGCTCAACCTCGGTGTGCTGGAATTGCTCGCCATCGTCAAGCGCGAGGACTTCGTGCCGCCGGCGCACCGCGCGCTCGCGTTCGTCGACACCGAGGTGCCGCTGCCCGGCGGCCAGTGCATGCTGGCGCCCAAGGTCGAGGCGCGCCTGCTGCAGGAGCTCGACGTGCACAAGCACGAGCGCGTGCTCGAGATCGGCGCCGGTTCGGGCTACATGGCCGCGCTGCTGGCGCACAAGGCGCAGCAGGTCACGTCGTTCGAGATCGACGCCTCGCTGGCGCGCTTCGCGACCGCGAACCTGAAGCGCGCCGGCGTGATGAACGCGAGCGTCGTCCAGGCCGACGGCGCGGGCGGGCTGGCCGGCGACGGGCCGTTCGACGTGATCGTGCTGTCGGGCTCGGTCGCCGAGGTGCCGCAGGCGCTGCTGGCGCAGCTCAAGGTCGGCGGGCGGATGGTCGCGATCGTCGGCTTCGAGCCGGTGATGCGTGCGGTGCTGGTCACCCGAACCGGCGACCCGGGCCTGGAGCGCCGCGTGCTGTTCGACACCGTCGCGCAGCGCCTGCAGGGCTTCCCCGAGCCGACGCGGTTCCACTTCTGATGAAGCAGCTCGGCGGCCGCGAACTGCTGGACCTGCGCACGGCCGCGGGCGCAGGCGCCCCGCTGCTGCTCGACGTGCGCGAGCCCTGGGAGTTCGCGCTCGCGGCGATCCGCATCGACGGCCTGCGCACGCTGAACATGCCCATGAACAGCGTTCCCGGGCACCTGACCGAGCTCGACCCCGCGCAAGCTGTCGTCTGTATCTGCCATCACGGCGCCCGAAGTGCGCAGGTCGTCGCATTTCTCGAGCGTCGGGGCTTCGAGGCGGTCTATAACCTCGCCGGCGGCATCGATGCGTGGTCGGCGCAGATCGATGCCGGCGTGCCGCGCTATTGACGAACGACGCAGCGCAACGAACCACAACGATTTCGCAGGAAAGGATCCCATGCCGCAGAGCCATCGCCTTCAATCCAAGCGCCCGGGCCTCCCGCGCGCGCTCGCGGCGACGATCGCCCTCGCACTCGGCCTGGGCAGCGCGCTCGGCGCGCAGGCGCAGAGCCTGCAGGAGCTCTACGAGGCCGCGCACGGCTACGATGCGGCCTATCTCTCGGCACGCTCCGCGCTGGGCGCGGCGCAGTACCGTCTCGAGCAACAGCGCGGGCTGAACCTGCCCCAACTCGGGCTGGCCTTGAGCGTCGGGCAAACAACGAGCAGTTCGCCCGAGGCGACCAGCACATTAAGCAGCAACACGCTGAATGCCCGTTCCAACGCCTACAGCGCCACGGTGAACGGCTCGCAGTCGCTGTTCAATCGCCTCAACGACGTGACGATCCAGCAGTCCGAGAGGTCCGTCGACGCCTTCCGTGCCGATCTCGACGCCGCCGAGCAGGACCTGATCCTGCGCGTCTCGCAAGCCTACTTCGACGTGCTCGCCGCACAGGACAACCTGGCCACCGCGCGCGCCAGCCTGGCCGCGATCTCGGAACAGGTGGCATCGGCCAAGCGCAATTTCGAGGTCGGCACCGCGACCATCACCGACACGCGCGAGGCGCAGGCCCGCTACGACCTGGCGCGCTTCACACAGATCCAGGCCGAGAACGATCTGACGACCAAGCGCATCCTGCTCGACCAGACCGTCGGCCGCACCAACATCGCGCCCAATCAGCTCGCCGCGCCGCTGACGATGCCAGCGCTGGTGCCTGCGAACGCCGACGACTGGGTCGCGCGCGCCGACGCCGAGCACCCGCTGATCCGCAAGGCGCGGATCGCGCTCGAGATCGCAAAGCTCGACACCGACAAGGCCAAGGCCGGCCGGCTGCCCACGGTGGCCCTGAACGCGAGTGTCGGCCGGAGCTACTCGTCCACGAACGGCGCGGTCTCGGGCGGCGGCAACGGCTTTGCGTTCACGTCCCAGACGCCGAACCTGGCGGGCAGCATCGGCATCACCTTGAACCTGCCGCTGTTCACGGGATTCCAGGTCCAGAACCGGATCAAGGAAACCCTGGTGCTCGAGGACAAGTCGACCAACGACCTCGACGCGGCGCGCCGTGGCGTGGTGCAGCTGACGCGCCAGCTCTACTACCAGGTCGGTTCCGCCGGCGCGCAGGTCAGCGCGCTCGAGGCGGCCGAATCGTCGAGCAAGCTCGCGCTCGAGGCAACGCAGCTCGGCTTCAAGGTCGGGGTGCGCGTCAACATCGACGTGCTGAACGCGCAGGCGCAGCTCTACACCACGCAGGCGCAACTCGCGAAGGCGCGCTACGACCTGATCATGGCCGGGCTGCGGCTGCGCCAGGCCTCGGGCCGGCTGACGCCGGCCGATGTGGCCTCGGTCAACGGCCTGCTGTTGCGCTGAGGAGATTCCCCGTGACGCGCGACCTGAACGACAGCGTGTTCCCCGGCAGCGGATCGCTGCGACCGGTCGCGCCGCTGAAGGATCGAGCCCCCGGAATCTGTGAACCAATGGCCCGGAGCTTGCGTTGATCCGGGCATGAACATCGACGCGAAGCAGACCAGCCCTGGTTGTTGGCACTTCTGCGCGGGCGCGATGCGCGCGACCTGTCGAGGGCGCGCTCCCACTCACGATCCGAAGATCGCGTCACGATGCTCCCTGGCCAACATGGCGGACCAAACCGGATCGAAAGCTTTTCGCTAGGTCCAACAACAAAGAACTACTACCATCTTGGATTCGGAGCCACCACTTAGACTCGGCGTCACGCGGTTCACAAGCGCGCGTCCCCCGGCCCGCAATGCCCGATCTAGCTGTCTCGAGAAAGGCCGTCCCATGAGTGAGGAGTCTGTTCGGGTGATCGTTGTCGACGACGTGGAAGACGCGGCGGCCACGCTCGCGCTGATGCTTGAACTCGACGGTTATCAGGTTCGCACTGCGCATGACGGCGCGCAGGCACTGGCGCTGATCGACAGCTTCGAGCCCCATTGCATCTTGTTCGACATCGACATGCCCGGCATCGACGGCTTCGAACTCGCAAAACGCGTGCGCGCGCGTCACGACAATGACATCGTGCTGATCGCGGTGACCGCCCGCCAGAATCAGGATCCGCGTGTGGCTGGTGCCTTCCGCGTGGCCGACCACTATTTCAGCAAGCCGGTCGAGCACAGGCTGCTGCGCAAGCTGCTGCCGCCGCTTCGGATCGAGCCAAGTCCAAGATCGTGACATCGAACCCCGGCGCTTCCTGCGTTGAGGCCATCGTCCCGTTCGATGTGCACATAGCGGCCTTGAGCCTGGACGCTTTGCTCGCAGCAGCGACCGGCGGTAGCTCGCAATTGCGCTCACTGTGCGCGATCATGCAAGCCTCGCGGCAACCGATGTTCGTGCTGTGGGGGTGGCGCCGGCAGCTTCTCTACAACGAAGCGTATGGTGCAATCCTCGGCGAGCGGCACCCAGCGGCGTTCGGGCAGCCCATGCTGCAAGTCTGGGCAGAAATCGCCGATTCGCTCGAACCGTTGGTGGAGCGGGCCTATTCGGGCGAATCGATCTACATGGACGACATCCTGCTGGCCATCGTTCGAAATGGCGTGCCGCAGGAAGCCCACTTCTCGTTTTCGTACACGCCGATCCATGGCGACAAAGCGGGCGACGTGATCGGCGTGTTCTGTGCTTGCGCAGAAACGACGGGCGCGTTCTATCGAGACGTGACGGCGCTCGCCACGGCGGCCACGGCCCTGCAGCACAGCAATGATCGCTTTGGTGCCGCGATGCAGGCGGTCGGCGTGATGTGGACCAACAATTCCGACGGCCTCATGATCGGCGCACAGCCGGGCTGGGCCGGGCTCACCGGGCAATCCCAGGCCGAGTACGGCGGCTTCGGGTGGGCCGCTGCGGTGCATCC
>JANXZN010000154.1 GCA_025355545.1 Rhizobacter sp. | reverse complement strand
CGGCGGGCGGCGCGATCCGACGAAGCGCCCGAACGCGTAGGCCACGCCGACGAGCAGCACGATCGCGAGCCAGCCGCCCCAACCCAGGTGCGGCAGCATCAGCGCAGCCGCCACGCCGCGGCGCAGGGGTGGGGAGCGAGGTGCCGGCGCATTGCGCAGGCACGTTAGCACAGGCCCGCCGCGCGGCGGCGCGCCCGGGCGCGGGCGCTCAGTCGGCCAGTATCAGCACCACCGACAGGCCCGCCGTTGCCGCGGCCGGCGCGGCCCAGCGGTTCGCCGCCGATGCGGCCTGGGTCGCGCTGATCGGCTCGTCGACGCGGCCGACGCGCGGCGCTCGTGCATCGAGCAGGCGCAGCTGCGGCCAGCGCGCCTGCAGCCGCGCCGACACGGCGACCAGCGGTCGGCCCGCGAGCAGCGTTTCGAGCACGCTGCCGGCCGGGGCCTGCAGCTCGGGCGCGAGCGCCGCGAACAGGTCCGCCGCCCAGCGCTCGCGCCACTGGCGCCGCGCGCTCTGCGACACCCAGCGCCCGATGTGGCGCGTCAGCACCGGCGGGCAAGCGACCAGCACCCAGTGCGTCGGCGCGTCGGCCCGCAGCATCGGTTGCAGGATGCGGCGCGCCGCGGCGGCTTCGTTGACGAACACGGCAATCGTTTCCATCGCGTCTCTCCAGTGGGTCCGGTCGGTCTGCCGGCATCAGACCGGTTCGGGCGTGCGCCCGGTCGAACTGCGGCGCGCGGCCCACCAGCCGGCGCCGAGCACGCCGGCGATCAGCAGCGCGTGCGTGGCGACGCGGATCGCGATGCTCGGGTCGAACAGCTCGTCGAGCAGCGGCTCGCTGACGATCATGTGGGCCGCGGTGTAGGCGAGCACGCCGGCGCCGAGGTAGGTAATGAACGCGAAGCGCTCGACCAGCTTCAGCACCAGCGTGCTGCCCCAGACGACGATCGGCACGCTGATCAGCAGCCCGATCACGACCAGGCCGATGTTGCCCTTCGCGGCACCGGCGACGCCGAGCACGTTGTCGACGCCCATCAGTGCATCGGCGATCACGATCGTCTTCATCGCGCCCCAGAAGGTCGTCGCGCCGGGCTCGTGCGACGAGCCGCTGGCCTCGGGCGCGAGCAATTTGAAGGCGATCCAGACCAGGCCGAGGCCGCCGACCAGCATCAGGCCGGGGATCTGCAGCAGCCAGACCACGCCGACCGTCATTGCAGTGCGCACGACGATCGCGCCGACGGTGCCCCAGGCGATCGCCCTGGTCTGCAGGTGCGAAGGCAGCTTGCGCGCGGCCAGCGCGATCACGATGGCGTTGTCGCCGGCGAGAACCAGGTCGATCAGGACGATGGCCAGCAAGGCGGACAACCAGGCCGCAGAGAAAAGTTCCATAAGGTCTCCATGAGCGTTGCACGACGGACGATGCAAAGCCGCTGCACAGCGCGGCTCGCATCGAAGGTCTTGCTCGGCATGGAGTGAGCCGCCGTACCGAAGCGCCTGTGCAACGGTGCAGCGTAGGCGGCTCGATTTCGCGCCTACCGCTGCGCAATTCCATAGGCGCCTCGGTCGGGCGCGAATGTTATGGCCCGGCAAACC
The DNA here is from genome assembly GCA_025355545.1 of Rhizobacter sp. Classification (GTDB taxonomy): domain Bacteria; phylum Pseudomonadota; class Gammaproteobacteria; order Burkholderiales; family Burkholderiaceae_C; genus LMDS01. The sequence goes on along the minus strand of JANXZN010000154.1, from coordinate 6,272 downwards.
GGAAGCAGGTCGTGGACCCTGCTTCGTACTGACGGCTTGACGAAACTCCTGCGCGGCCGAGGCCGGCGAGAGTCGAGCTACTCCCCTTCGGAACGCCGATTAGGACAGCGCCGGCTGACCCGTGTCAAGCCGGGGTCTTGTCGCGCGTGCGCTGCTGCAGCCACAGGCCGGCGGCGACAACGATCGCCGCGCCGATCGCGCCAACGAGATTGATCGCGGTCTCTGACTGCTCGCCGAAGCGCGCAGCCACAGCCGGGTCTGTCAGCAGCATCTCGCCTGCCAGAAACCCGAGCAGCGCGGCGCCGAGCGTGATGATGATCGGGAAACGCTCCATCACCTTGAGCAGCAGCGTGCTGCCGAAGATGATCAGCGGGATGCTGACCGCCAGCCCGATGATCAGCAGCGGCGTGTTGCCCTTGGCCGCCGCGGCGACCGCGAGCACGTTGTCCAGGCTCATCACCAGGTCGGCGACGAGGATCGTGCGGATCGCCGCGGCCATGCCGCCGATCTCGTTGGCGTGACCGTCGTCGCCGTCGTCCTCGCCGAGCAGCGAGATGCCGACGTACAGCAGCAGCAGCGCGCCGACGATCTTCAGGTACGGCCACTTCAGCATCTCGACCGCGATCAAGGTCAGGGTGATCCGCATCACGATCGCCGCGGCGCTGCCCCAGACGATGGCCTTCTTCTGCTGCTGCGCCGGCAACGAGCGCGCCGCTATCGCGATCACGACGGCGTTGTCGCCCGAGAGCACGATGTTGGCGAAGATGATCGAGCCGAGCGCCGCCCAGTAGGCGCCGCTGGTGAAGTCCATTCGTGGTGATCGTATCGGGAGTTACAGCAACCCCTTGAGCAGTTTGCCCATCTCCGACGGATTGCGCGTGACGGTGAAGCCGCACTCCTCCATCACCGCGAGCTTCGCGTCGGCCGTGTCGGCGCCGCCCGAGATCAGCGCGCCGGCATGGCCCATGCGCTTGCCCGCGGGTGCGGTCACGCCGGCGATGAAACCGACGATGGGCTTCTTCATGTTGGCCTGGCACCAGCGCGCCGCATCGGCTTCGTCGGGGCCGCCGATCTCGCCGATCATGATCACCGCGTCGGTGTTCGGATCGTCGTTGAAGAGCTTCATGATGTCGATGTGCTTCAGGCCGTTGATCGGGTCGCCACCGATGCCCACCGCGCTGCTCTGGCCGATGCCGAGCTCGGTCAGTTGCGCGACCGCTTCGTAGGTCAGCGTGCCCGAGCGCGAGACCACGCCGACACGGCCGGCCTTGTGGATGTGGCCCGGCATGATGCCGATCTTGATCTCTTCGGGCGTGATCAGCCCCGGGCAGTTCGGGCCCAGCAGCAGCGTCTTCTTGCCGCCCTTGGCTTCCTTGACCTTCATGCGGTTGCGCACCTCGAGCATGTCGCGCACCGGGATGCCTTCGGTGATGCAGATCGCCAGGTCGAGCTCGGCCTCGACCGCCTCCCAGATCGCCGCCGCCGCGCCCGCCGGCGGCACGTAGATCACGCTGACGGTGGCGCCGGTCGCCTTCGCGGCTTCGGTCACGCTGGCGAAGATCGGGATGCCTTCGAAGTTCTCGCCGGCCTTCTTCGGGTTCACACCGGCGACGAAGCAGTTCCTGCCGTTCGCGTAGTCGCGGCACATGCGGGTGTGGAACTGGCCGGTCTTGCCGGTGATGCCCTGCGTGATGACCTTGGTGTCTTTGTTGATCAGGATGCTCATGGCGTTCTTTCGTTTGCGGCGGGCGGCGCTTACTTTTTCAGCGCGGCCATCACGGCCTGCGCGGCGTCGGCCATCGACTCGGCGGTGATGATGGGCAGGCCGGAATCCTTCAGCAACTTCTTGCCGAGATCCTCGTTGGTGCCCTTCATGCGCACCACCAGCGGCACTGAATTGACAACCCCTGCGGCACTTCGTGCCGGTCCCCCAAGGGGATCGGTCCCCTCGGGGCGGCCCGTCGGCTGGCCGAGGTTGACTGCCTTGCACGCGGCGATCACGCCTTCGGCGATGGTGTCGCAACGCATGATGCCGCCGAAGATGTTGACCAGGATCGCCTTGACCTTCGGGTTGCCGAGCATGATCTTGAAGGCTTCGGTGACCTTCTCGGCGGTCGCGCCGCCGCCGACGTCGAGGAAGTTCGCCGGCTCGCCGCCGAACAGCTTGATCGTGTCCATCGTCGCCATCGCCAGGCCCGCGCCGTTCACCAGGCAGCCGATGTTGCCGTCGAGCTGGATGTAGGCGAGATCGAACTTGCTGGCTTCGATCTCGGCCGGGTCTTCTTCGTCCAGATCACGGTAGGCGACGATCTCGGGGTGGCGGAACAACGCGTTCGGGTCGAAGTTGAACTTCGCGTCCAGCGCCTTGATGTTGCCGTTGCCTTCGAGGATCAAGGGGTTGATCTCGGCCAGCGAACAGTCGGTGTCCATGTAGCACTGGTAGAGCTTCCTGAACACGTCGATCGCCTGCGCCTGACTCGCGGGCGGCACACCGATGCCGCTCGCCAGCTCAGTCCCTTGCGCATCCGTCAGGCCGGTCGCCGGGTCGACGAACACTTTCAGGATCTTCTCGGGCGTGGCGTGCGCGACTTCCTCGATGTCCATGCCGCCTTCGGAGCTGGCCATGATCGCGACCTTCTGCGTGGCGCGATCCGTCACCGCGGCGACGTAGTACTCCTTCTTGATGTCCGCGCCTTCTTCGATCAGCAGGCGGCGCACTTTCTGGCCCTCGGGGCCGGTCTGGTGCGTCTTGAGCTGCATGCCGAGGATTTCGGACGCGAGCTTGCTCACGTCGTCCATCGAGCGCGCCAGCTTCACGCCGCCGCCCTTGCCGCGACCGCCGGCATGGATTTGCGCCTTCACGACCCACACCGGGCCGCCGAGCTTCTGCGCCGCCTCGGTGGCCTCGCGCACGCTGAACGCGGGGTAACCGCGCGGCACCGGCACGCCGAACTGGCGCAGGATTTCCTTGCCCTGGTACTCGTGGATCTTCATGGTGGGTCTCTCGGACTTTCAGTTATCGGAGGGGCGGTCGCGGCGCGCGTCGGCGTGCCGGCGGGGGCGCCGGGCCGGGGCGGTCGATACCAGCGCGGATAGTGGATCTTCACGGTCTGGCCGTCGGAGCGCAGCGCGTGGCAACGGTCGATCTGGAACGGCTGGGCACTGGATTCGCTCTTGCCGCCGGTGTCGAGCACCTCGTCGGCGAAAGCCTGGACGACCGCGGTGGGCAGCACCTGCGTCAGCTCGGTGATGTGGGTGCAGCCCTGCACGCCGCCGAGCCGCTCCTTGACGGCCTGGCGGAAGCCCTTCATCAGGTTCAAGCCGACGAGCCGGCTGTAGACATCGCCATAGCGGTCGCATGCGCCGGGGTAGGGCATCGCCAGGGTCTGCGCGCCGGCTTCCACGACATTGAGCTGCTCGTCGACCACCAGGCGCAGCAGCATCTCGTGGATCGGCTGACCGGCCGGCGGCACCCCGGCGACCACGGCGGTCTCGCGGGCGCGAACATCGGTGATGTGGGCGTCGACTTCCCACAGGCCGTTGCCGCGTGCGTAGATCTGCACGTCGATGCGCCGGCGGTGCTTGAGCTGGCGGTCGCTGGCTGCGGTCGGCAAGGCCATCGGTGGGCGGGCGAAGAAGTAGCTGAGGTTCTGGCTGGGCGAGGCTTGCTGCAGGCCGGTACGGGCGACGACGCCCGGAGAGCCGGCAAATCAGCCGTCGAATGTAGCATGCTGCTCTGCACCATCCCTGGCGCGGGGCGGCCGCTCAGCCGGGCGTGCTGTCGGCCGCGTCGGGCTCGTCGTCAGCGCGCGCGGATATTCGCAGCGTGCGCGCGATCACCTCGGGCGAGAAGCCCCGGCCGCCGAGAAATCGGGCCTGCCGGGCGCGCTCGGCGGCATTGGCCGGCATGTGCGCGAACTTGCGCTCGCGCACCGCGCGGGCGCGCTGGAGTTCGCTCTCTTGCAGCGCCTGCGCGGCCTCGGGCGGCAGCGCGACCCGGTGCTGCTTCAGCTCCTGGCGGATGCGCAGGTTGCCGAAGCGCGCCGAGCGCGCATGCACGCGCGACTCGACGAAGCGCTCTTGCGACAGGTAGCGATGCGCTTCCAGCCAGTCGAGCACCGCGTCGACGCGCACGGCGGCCGCGAGCGCGGGCGGCGGCGCCTCCGACGCCGCGGCCGACTGGTCCTCGGCCTTCGCGTGCGGCAGGAGCTTGCGCTGCAGCTCGACGCGGCTGTGTTCGCGCTGCGCGAGCCACTGCAGCGCCCGCCCTTTTAACGTCCGAGCCGCGGTCATGTCGGCCCCTCGTCGGCGGCGACTACTCCTTGACGACCTTCAGCTTGGCCGGCTTGGCCTCGGTCGGTTCGGCACTCGCCAGCAGCCGGATGCCGGCGGCTTCACGGACCTTGTTCTCGATCTCGAACGCCAGCTCCGGGTTCTCGCGCAGGAACTCGCGCGCGTTGTCCTTGCCCTGGCCGATCTTCTCGCCGTTGTAGGCGTACCAGGAACCGCTCTTCTCGAGCACCTTCTGCTCGACGCCCATGTCGATCACCTCGCCTTCGCGGCTGATGCCCTGGCCGTAGAGGATGTCGAACTCGGCCGTCTTGAACGGTGGCGCGACCTTGTTCTTGACGACCTTGACCTTGGTCTCGTTGCCGATGACCTCCTCGCCCTTCTTGATGCTGCCGATGCGGCGGATGTCCAGCCGCACCGAGGCGTAGAACTTCAGCGCGTTGCCGCCGGTGGTGGTTTCGGGAGAGCCGAACATCACGCCGATCTTCATGCGGATCTGGTTGATGAAGATCACCATGGTGTTGGTGCGCTTGATGCTGCCGGTGAGCTTGCGCAGCGCCTGGCTCATCAGCCGCGCCTGCAGGCCCGGCAGCGAGTCGCCCATCTCGCCTTCGATCTCGGCCTTGGGCGTGAGCGCGGCGACCGAGTCGATCACGACCAGATCGACCGAGGCCGAGCGCACCAGCGCATCGACGATCTCGAGCGCCTGCTCGCCGGTGTCGGGCTGGCTGATCAAGAGCTCTTGCAGGTTGACGCCGAGCTTCTGGGCGTAGCCGATGTCGAGCGCGTGCTCGGCGTCGATGAAGGCGCAGGTGCCGCCGACGCGCTGCATCTGCGCGATGACCTGCAGGGCCAGCGTGGTCTTGCCGCTCGACTCTGGGCCGTAGATCTCGACCACCCGGCCGCGCGGCAGGCCGCCGACGCCGAGCGCCATGTCCAGGCCGAGCGAGCCGGTCGAGACGACCTCGATGTCTTCGATCACCTCGCCTTCGCCCAGGCGCATGATCGTGCCCTTGCCGAACTGCTTTTCGATCTGGGCCAGCGCAGCCTGCAGGGCCTTGGCCTTTTCGGTGTTGAGCGAAGTGACGGCGGGGCTGGCGGATTTTGCGGTTGCTTCCAAGCGGTTCTCCTGAAGGTTGCGTGCATTATCCCGAAAGCTGGATGTTTGTACAGTAGCTGCGCGCGCTTTTTAAGCCCATCCCTACAATGAAGCATGCCGGCGCAGGCCGGTCTCGAGAACAGGAGACACCGATGCGCATCCTGATCGCGGAAGACGATCAAGTGCTGGCCGACGGGCTGCTGCGCTCGCTGCGCAATGCCGGCTACTCGGTCGACCAGGTCGGCAGCGGCACCGAGGCCGACGCGGCGCTGGCGTCGCACGAATTCGACCTGCTGATCCTCGATCTCGGGCTGCCCAAGCTGCACGGGCTGGAGGTGCTGCGCAACCTGCGCGCGCGCGGCGCGAGCGTGCCGGTGCTGATCCTGACCGCCGCCGACAGCGTCGAGCAGCGTGTCAAGGGGCTGGACCTCGGCGCCGACGACTACATGGCCAAGCCGTTCTCGCTGCAGGAGCTCGAGGCGCGCGTGCGGGCGCTGACGCGGCGCGGCCTGGGTTCGGCCTCGACGGTCATCAAGCACGGCCCGCTGAGCTTCGATGCGACCGGGCGCGTCGCCTACCTGAACGATCAGCTGGTCGAGCTCTCGGCGCGCGAGCTGAGCCTGCTCGAGGTGCTGCTGCAGCGCGCCGGGCGGCTCGTCAGCAAGGACCAGCTGGTCGAGCGCCTCTGCGAGTGGGGCGAGGAAGTCAGCAACAACGCGATCGAGGTCTACATCCACCGCCTGCGCAAGAAGATCGAGCAGGGGCCGGTGCGCATCGCCACCGTGCGCGGCCTCGGCTACTGCCTGGAGAAGATCGCCGCTTGAGCCCGCACGACGCCGGCAGGGCACGAGGCGCCCGATGAGTTCCGCCGAGCCCCGGCAGC
>JANXZN010000133.1 GCA_025355545.1 Rhizobacter sp. | reverse complement strand
GTGCCAGGCCAGGTGCCATTCGACCGTCTTTTCCAGCGCCTGCGGCAGGCCCCAGCGCGGCGCCCAGCGCAGTTCCCTGCCGGCGCGCGAGCTGTCGAGTTTGAGGACATTCGCTTCATGCACCTGCGGCCCGCCGACATGTCGCCAGCCGGCCCCGGGCAGTCGCGCACTCAGGTGGTCGAGGATCCAGCGCACCGAGCGCACACCCTCGTCGGCGGGGCCGAAGTTCCACGCCGACGCGAAAGGTTGGCCTTGCGTGACGAGCTGTTCGGCCAGCGCCAGATACCCCGACAACGGCTCGAGCACGTGCTGCCATGGGCGCGTCGCGTCGGGGTGGCGCACTTCGACCGTGCGGCCCTGGTCCAGGGCGCGGAAGAAGTCGGGGATCAGCCGGTCCTCGGCCCAGTCGCCCCCGCCGATGACGTTGCCGGCGCGAGCGCTTGCGATCGCGGCGCCGCCGACCTCGAAGAACGAGGCGCGATAGGCGGCGGTGACCAGCTCGGAGCAGGCCTTGCTGCTCGAGTACGGGTCATGGCCCCCCAGCGCCTCATGCTCGCGATAGCCCCAGACCCACTCCTTGTTTTCGTAGCACTTGTCGGTGGTGACGTTGACCAGCGCCTTCAGACTGCCGCACGCGCGCGCGGCTTCGAGCAGGTGGACGGTTCCGAGGACGTTGACGGCGTAGGTCTCGACCGGGTCCGCATACGACTGGCGCACCAGCGGCTGCGCGGCCAGATGGAACACGACCTCGGGGGCTGCCGCGCGCATCGCGGCCTGCAGCGCAGCCGCGTCGCGCACGTCGGCGATCGTGTGCGTCGCCAGGCCTTCGGCGACGCGGCCGATCGTGAACAGGTTCGGTTGCGTCGGCGGTGCGGTGGAGTAGCCGTGAACCACCGCGCCGGCGCCTTGCAGCCACAACGACAGCCACGAGCCCTTGAAGCCGGTGTGGCCGGTCATGAAGACCGGTCGGCCGCGCCAGAACTCCGGGTTCATGGCCACATCTTCCACGGCGCCTGACCCGACGCCCAGAGTTGCTCAAGATGGGTCTTGTCGCGCAGCGTGTCCATCGGTTGCCAGAAACCAGCGTGCTCGAACGCCATCAGCTCGCCGTTTGCTGCCAGCTGGTTCAGCGGGTCCGCCTCCCAGGCGGTGTGATCGCCGTCGATCTGGTCGAGGCAGGCGGGCGACAGCACGAAGAACCCACCGTTGATCCAGCCACCGTCGCCGCGCGGCTTCTCGATGAAACCGCGCACGGCCGCCCCTTCGAGCGCGAGCGCGCCGTAGCGGCCCGGTGGCTGCACGGCGGTGATGGTGGCGAGCTTGCCGTGCGCGCGATGGAACTGCGTCAGACGGTCGATGTCGATATCCGCCACGCCGTCGCCATAGGTGAAGCAGAAGGCATCTTCACCGGCGACATGTTCGGCCACGCGCTTGAGGCGCCCGCCCGTCATGGTCGCGTCGCCGGTGTCGACGAGCGTGACCTTCCACGGCTCGGCCTTTCGCTGGTGCACGCGCATCTCGTTGTCCTGCATGTCGAAGGTGACGTCCGACATGTGCAGGAAGTAGTTTGCGAAGTACTCCTTGATGACGTAACCCTTGTAGCCGCAGCAGATGACGAAGTCGTTGATGCCGTGGGCGGAGTACATCTTCATGATGTGCCAGAGAATGGGCTTGGCCCCGATCTCGATCATGGGCTTGGGCTTGAGGTGGGTCTCCTCGGAGATCCGCGTCCCCAGCCCGCCGGCAAGAATGACTGCTTTCACTTGAGGGCTCCGAAGTGGGTCATCAGCGGCTCGTAACGGCGCTGCGCAGGTCCAACTCTGCCGCCCGGCACATGGCATCGATGACGTCGTCCACCTGACGTTCGGCCTGCCAACCGAGCAGGCGCGCGGCGCGCGACGGATCGGCCGATCCGTACCGAATGTCGGACGGCCGCAGCAGCGTGCTGTCTAGCCGCACGTGCTGGCGCCACGCCAGCCCGACGCTTTCGAACGCGCGCGCGACGAAGTATTCGAGCGACACCGATCGGCCGGTTGCGATCACATAGTCCTGCAGCTGCTCCTGCTGGAGCATGAGCCACATGACCTCGACGTATTCGGGCGCCCAACCCCAGTCACGATGGATGTCGAGATTGCCCAGCGAGAGGCTCTCGCCGCTGCCGTTGGCGATCCGGCACGCCGCGCGCACGATCTTCTGGGTCACGAAACGCTCGGGCCGCAGCGGCGACTCGTGGTTGAACAGGATGCCGGTGCAGGCGTGCATGCGGTACGCCTCGCGGTAGTTGGCGACCAGGTTGTGCGCGCAGGCCTTCGCGACGGCGTAGGGGCTGCGCGGCTGAAACGGAGTCGTCTCGGTCGCGGGCTGGCTGCCGGTGTCGCCGAAGCATTCGCTCGATCCGGCGTTGTACAGGCGGACCGGCCGGTCGACGAAGCGGATCGCCTCCAGCAGATTGAGTACCCCGATCACGATGCTTTCGATCGTCTCGACCGGCTGCTCGAACGACAGGCCCACCGACGTTTGCCCGGCGAGGTTGTAGATCTCGTCCGGGGCGACCCGAGTGACTGTCTGCAGGACGCTGCGAAAATCGTTCGGGGCCATCGAGACGACTTGGACACGCCCATCGATTTCGAGCGACTTCAAGCCGTGCCGGTTCATCGACGTGGCATCGCGCGAGCTGCCCACGACCTCGTAGCCCTTGCCGAGCAGAAAGCGCGCAAGATAGGCGCCGTCCTGGCCGCCGACGCCACAGATGAAGGCCCTGCGCAGCGGCGCTGGAGCGGCCTCACTCATGGTAGTCGTAGGCCTGGAATCCGGCGGCCATCACGAGGGTGTCGCGCTTGGCACTCGTGTAGTCGGCCTCGACCATTTCCTTGACGAGTTCCGGCAACGCAATCTTCGGCACCCACCCGAGCTTGCGCTTGGCCTTGCTCGGGTCACCGAGGAGAGTTTCGACCTCGGTCGGCCGGAAATAGCGTGGGTCGACCTTCACGATCACGTCGCCGGGCTTGCACTTCGCCTTGTCGCCCTCGACCTTGACGACAGTCGCTACTTCGGCGTCGCTCTTGCCAGTGAACGCCAGCGTGATGCCGAGTTCGCGTGCGGCGAACTCGACAAACTGCCGCACGCTGTACTGCACGCCGGTGGCGATCACAAAGTCCTCCGGCTGGTCCTGCTGCAGCATCAGCCACTGCATTTGCACATAGTCCTTGGCATGGCCCCAGTCGCGCAGCGCGCTGAGGTTGCCGAGGTACAGGCAGTCCTGCAGGCCAAGCGCGGTGCGCGCCATGGCCCGGGTGATCTTGCGCGTCACGAAGGTCTCGCCACGCAGCGGGCTCTCGTGGTTGAAAAGGATGCCGTTGCAGGCATACAGGCCGTACGCCTCGCGGTAGTTCACGGTGATCCAGTAGGCGTAGAGCTTGGCCACCGCATACGGGCTGCGCGGGTAGAACGGCGTGGTTTCCTTCTGCGGCGTCTCCTGCACCAGGCCGTACAGCTCGCTCGTGCTGGCCTGGTAGAAGCGGGTCTTCTTTTCGAGCCCGAGGATGCGGATGGCTTCGAGGATGCGAAGCGTGCCGACGCCGTCGGCGTTGGCCGTGTATTCGGGGGTCTCGAACGACACCGCGACATGGCTCATCGCGGCGAGGTTGTAGATCTCATCGGGCTGCACCAGCTGGATGATGCGGATCAGGTTGGTGCTGTCGGTCAGGTCGCCGTAGTGCAGCTTGAAGCGTTGGTGATCGACATGCGGGTCTTGGTACAGGTGGTCGATGCGGTCGGTGTTGAACAGGCTCGCGCGGCGCTTGATGCCGTGCACTTCGTAGCCCTTGTCGAGCAGCAGTTCGGATAGGTAGGCGCCGTCCTGGCCGGTCACGCCGGTGATGAGGGCGACTTTGGGTGAGGTCATGGTCGGACTGCTCTTGCTTGGGGGTGGGCGCGCGTTCAGGCGCGGAACGGGGCGGCGGCGTAAGCGGCGCGGATGCCGTCGCGCAGCCCGGTGCGCGCGTGCCAGCCGAGCGCGGCGACGCGGCTCACGTCGAGCAGCTTGCGCGGCGTGCCGTCGGGTTTGCTGCTGTCGAACACGATGCGGCCATCGAAGCCGACGACCTGCATCACGGTCTCGGCCAGCTCGCGGATCGTCACGTCTTCGCCGGTGCCGATGTTGACCAGCGGGCCGTCGTAGCCGGTCTCCATCAGATGCGCGCAGGCCTCGGCCAGATCGTCGACGGACAGGAACTCGCGCCGCGGCGTGCCGCTGCCCCAGACGACGTATTCGCGGTCGCCGCGGGCCTTGGCCTCGTGCGCCTTGCGGATCAGCGCCGGCAGCACGTGGCTGGTGGCCAGATCGTAGCTGTCGTTCGGGCCGTACAGGTTGGTCGGCATTGCGCAGATGTACTGGCGCCCGTACTGCCGATTGTAGTTCTCGCACAGCTTGATGCCGGCGATCTTGGCGATCGCATAGGGCTCGTTGGTCGGCTCGAGCGGGCCTGTGAGCAGGTAGTCTTCCTTGATCGGCTGCGGGCAATCGCGCGGGTAGATGCAGCTCGAGCCGAGCAGCATCAGCCGCTGCACGCCGCTCAGGTGGGCGCCGTGAATCAGGTTCGCTTCGATCATCAGGTTCTGATAGATGAAGTCGGCCCGGTATTGATTGTTGGCCTGGATGCCACCGACCTTGGCGGCTGCGACGAAGATGTAGTCGAGCCGCCGCGACTGCAGAAACTCGTTCACCGCGCGCTGGTCGAGCAGATCGAGTTCGGCGCGCGTGCGGGTCACGACATTCTCGAAGCCGAGCGCCTGCAGTCGCCGCACGATCGCCGAGCCGACCATGCCGCGATGCCCGGCGACGAAAATCCTGGTGTCGCGGTTCACGACTGCCCCTTGGCCTGCGCGGCCAGCTCTTCGCGCAGCGACACGATCTGATGTTTCAGCATCTCGTACTCGCGCTCCTTGCGCACCAGGAACGACTGGGTCAGCTGCAAGCGCTGGCGCACGCCCTGCGGCGTCAGCACATACAGGTAGCCCAGCTTGCGATCGCTGCGCTGGAAGTTCTGCGCCTTCACATAGCCCTTGCCGAGCAGCGCCTTCAGCAGGTAGTGCGTCTTGCCCAGGCTCACGCCCAGGGCGACCGCCAGCTGACGCTGTGAGTACTCGGGGTGCTGCTCCAGCAGGCGCAGCAACTCCAGGTGAGCCGAGGGGCTCGTCTCAGGGGTCAGGTCGACGGGCTGCATGTTCATGTGTTGAACGCAGCATTCTACATGGGCAAAATGCGGTCGCTGCGGTACGGGCCTCGTGGCCGCGTGAGGTGCCGCACGCCGCGGCCAATCAAGCTGAGTTCAGGCGCCGGCTTCGAATACCGCCTGCGACAGTGGCGGCGCGGCCGCGTCTTTGGCGGCCAAACGCGGCGGGGCGCCCAGGTTCGGCCACGCGATTGCGAGCGCCGGATCCGACCACAGCACGCAAGCTTCGGCCTGCGGCGCGTAGTAGTCGGTGGTCTTGTAGAGAAAATCGGCGCTGTCGCTGGTCACGAGAAAGCCGTGTGCCATGCCGGCGGGAAGCCAGAGCTGGCGGTGGTTGTCGCCGCTCAGTTCGACCCCGGCCCAGCGCCCGAACGTGGGGCTCCCCTGCCGCATGTCGACCGCCACGTCGAACACGCTGCCTTGCGTGACCCGCACCAGCTTGCCCTGCGCATGCGGCGGCAACTGATAGTGCAGGCCCCGCAACACGCCCCTGCTCGACCGGGAATGGTTGTCCTGAACGAAGACGACCTCATGGCCCACGGCCGCATCGAAGGCCTTCTGGTTGAAGCTCTCCATGAAGAACCCGCGCGCGTCGCCGAACACCTTGGGTTCGAGGATGAGCACGCCTTCGATGGCGGTCGTGATCACGTTCATGGGGCGCGCCCGGGCATGGTGGAGCCGGCATTCTAGTGAGGCCCGCCAGTGGTCTGGGTACCCCCAAGCCGGAAGCGCGATAATCGATGGATGACCGAAAACATGATAGACAACAGCGCAGCGCGCGCTGACGCCCTGCCTCACGGCGACGCAACGACCGATCTCGCAGCGGCTGCTTCCCTCGAATTCAACAGCGTCGGCCTGTCTGAGAGCCTGCAGCGCGCAGTCGCGGCGCAGGGCTACACGGTGATGACGCCGATCCAGGCCAAGGCGATCCCGATCGTGCTGGCGGGTCGCGACGTGATGGGCGCGGCGCAGACCGGCACCGGCAAGACCGCCGCGTTCTCGCTGCCGCTGCTGCACAAGATGCTGCGCCACGAGAACGCCAGCATGTCGCCGGCCCGCCACCCGGTGCGTGCACTGGTGATCGCGCCGACGCGTGAACTGGCCGACCAGGTCGCCGCCAACATCAAGGGCTACGCCGCACAGACCAAGCTGCGCGTCGCGGTCGTCTACGGCGGCATCGACATGAAGCCGCAGACGCTCGAGCTCAAGGGCGGCGTCGAGGTGCTGGTGGCCACGCCGGGCCGGCTGCTGGATCACATCGAGGCCAAGAACTGCGTGCTGAACCAGGTCGAGTACGTGGTGCTCGACGAGGCCGACCGCATGCTCGACATCGGCTTCCTGCCAGACCTGCAGCGCATCCTGAGCTACCTGCCGAAGGCGCGCCAGACCTTGCTGTTCTCGGCCACTTTCTCGCCCGAGATCAGGCGCCTGGCCGAGAGCTACCTGCAGGATCCGATCATGGTCGAGGTCGCGCGCCCGAACGCCACCGCGACCAATGTCGAGCAGCGCTTCTACAGCGTCGCCACCGACGACAAGCGCCGCGCGGTGATGAAGCTGATCAAGGATCGCGCGCTGACGCAGGCGCTGGTGTTCGTCAACTCCAAGCTTGGCTGCGCGCGGCTGGCGCGTTCGTTCGAGCGCGATGGCCTGCGCACCAATGCGCTGCACGGCGACAAGTCACAGGACGAACGCCTGAAGGCGCTCGAGGCCTTCAAGCGCGGCGAGGTCGACGTGCTGGTCGCCACCGATGTGGCCGCGCGCGGCCTCGACATCGTCGACCTGCCGGCGGTCTTCAACTTCGACGTGCCGTACAACGCCGAAGACTACGTGCACCGCATCGGCCGCACCGGCCGTGCCGGCGCGTCGGGCCTGGCGGTGACGCTGGTGTCCTCGTCCGACACGCGGCTGATCGCCGACATCGAGCACCTGATCAAGAAGAAGATCGAACTCGAGCCGCTCGAACTCGACGACTCGCCGCCGCCGCGCGAATACCGTGACCGCGCGCGCCACGACAGCCCGCGACCCGAAGGGGCCGACGAGAGCCGCCCGCCGCGCCCGGCGGTTGCGCCGCGCAGCTACGCGCCACCGCGCGCGCCCAGCGACCCGTTCTTCGACAAGCCTTACGAGCCCAGCAGCGCGGCGGCCGAGCCGGCGTGGGAGAGCAAGGCGCCGGCGGCCCCGCGCGGCCTGTCGCCGAACATCAAGCCGAAGAAGCGCGTCGCGGCGCTGTTCGGCGCGAAGCAGGCCGATCCGGTCACGTCGTGACCGCGTGCCGATGCCTCAGCCGCCGCCGGGCCGCCCCAAGGCGGCTGAGCGCCCCCTCGGGGGGCAGGAGCGAAGCGACGTGGGGGCCCCATCTCAGCCGGCCAGCATCGAGAACACCACCGGCACGTCGGCCGGCAGCTTGATCGGGCGCGCCTTCCAGCCGCTCACGTCGTCGGTGCGCGTGAAGCCGGTCGGCAAGGTCAGGCCGCAACTGACCGACACGCGCGTGGCCGGCTGCAGATGCGCCAGCAGCGCGCCCAGCAGCGCTTCGTTGCGATAGGGCGTTTCGATCATCAGCTGGGTCTGGCCGGTGCGGCGCGACAGCGCTTCCAGTTCGCGGATGCGCGCGGCGCGCGCGCTCGCATCCACCGGCAGGTAGCCGACGAACGCGAAGCTCTGGCCGTTCAGGCCGCTCGCCGCCAGCGCCAGCACCAGCGAGCTCGGCCCGGCGAGCGCGACCACTTCGATGCCGGCGGCATGCGCGGCCTGCACCAGCGCGGCGCCGGGGTCGGCGACGCCGGGCAGGCCGGCCTCGGAGATCAGGCCGATGTCGTGGCCCTGGCGCGCCGGGTCGAGCAGCGCGGCCAAGTCGGCGGTGCTGCCGCGTGCGCCCTTCGCCGGCCGCGGCAGCTCGACGATCGTCAGCGCCTGCAGCGGCTGCGCCAGCGGCACGACCGCGTCGACGCGCTTCAGGAAGGCCCGTGTCGTCTTGGCGTTTTCGGCGACCCAGTGCGTCAGGCGCGCCGCGGTGCGCAGCACCGAGGCCGGCAGCACGTCCTCGATCGGGCTGGTCGCGGCGTCGGTGCCGAAATCGAGCGTGTTCGGCACCAGGTAGAGCGCCCCGGGCGGCGTGCTCATCCGGGCGCCGGCGCTGCCAGGGGGTCGATGCCCGCCGCGCGCAGCAGCGCGCTGGTGCGGATCAGCGGCAGGCCCACCAGCGCCGTCGGGTCGTCGGATTCGATCGCCTCGAGCAGCGCGATGCCCAGCGTCTCGCATTTCGCGCTGCCGGCGCAGTCGTAGGGTTGCTCGGTGCGCAGGTAGTGTTCGATCTCGGCGTCGGTCAGGGCGCGGAAGCGCACCGTCACCGGCGCGAGTGCCGTGCCCACGTAACCGGTCGACGCACGCACCACCGCCACCGCGGTCTGGAACACGACGCTGCGCCCGCGCATCGCGCGCAGCTGCGCCACCGCGCGCTCGTGCGTGCCGGGCTTGCCGATCGGTTCGCCGTCCAGATCGGCGACCTGGTCCGAGCCGATCACGACGGCATCGGGGTATGCGGCCGAGACCGCGTACGCCTTCGCCAGCGCCAGGCGCTGCGCGAGGGCCGCGGGCAACTCGCCGGGCCGCGGCGTTTCGTCCACCGCGGGCGCGCGCACCTCGAACGGCAGGCGCAGGCGCTCGAGCAATTCGCGCCGGTAGCGCGAGGTCGAGCCCAGGATCAACGGCGGTCGCGTGCCCATGCGGTGATTGTCCCATCGCGCCGCGGCGCGTTGCCCGAGATGCACTTCTTGCGCCATACACTGAGACCATGAGCGCGCGCGAATTCGATCCCTTCCGCCTCGACGTGGCCGCCTTTGCGAAGGCCGCGGGGCAGCTCGACGGTCGCTGGCCGCTGGCGCAGTTCGACCGGCTGGCCGAATCGGCCGTCGGCGGAGAAGGCGCGCTCGAAGCCGGCGTGGTGACCTGGAGCGCGCGCGGCGAGCCGCGCGCGATGCGCGGCGGCGAGGCGCGGGTCTGGATCCATCTGGCGGCCGCCACGTCACTGCCGCTCGAGTGCCAGCGCTGCCTGAAGCCGGTCGACACGGCGCTGCGGCTCGAGCGAAGCTTCCTGTTCGTGCACGGCGAGGACGCCGCCGCACAGCTCGACGCCGACAGCGACGACGACGTGCTGGCGTTGACGCGCGCACTCGACCTGCGCGAGCTGATCGAGGACGAACTGCTGCTCGCGCTGCCGATCGTGCCGCGCCACGACGTTTGCCCGCAGCCGCTGGTGGCGTCGGCCGACGCCGAGGTCGCCGACGAGAAGCCGAATCCGTTCGCAGCGCTGGCGGCCCTGAAGCGCACCGACCCGAACTGAGCGTCGACCCGAGCCGTGCTAGAATCGCGGGCTTTCCAGCAGGCGTGGAATTTTCGACGCCCGGCAACGTAATCGGAAAAAGCTGCGCCGCGAACGGGTCGTCCCCTTCGCGCTTGCCCCCCGCGCTGTCTCATGGGTGAGACACCGGGCCCAAGGAGAACCCCATGGCCGTCCAACAGAACAAGAAGTCCCCGTCGAAGCGTGGCATGCACCGCGCGCACAATGCCCTGAACACCCCGGGCACCGCGATCGAGCCGACCACCGGCGAGAACCACCTGCGCCACCACATCAGCCCGAACGGCTTCTACCGTGGCCGCAAGGTGCTGAAGACCAAGGCGGACGCCTAAGCCGTCACCTTCTCGATTCGCCGACCGTTCGCGTTGACGCGTGCGCGGGCTCGTGATCCGAGTCTCTCAAGGAAATGTGGCTGCGCCACTTTCCTTGATCCTCGCGGGCGACGGGCGCCGCGAGGCGGCGTCCTTGGGACGCCCTTTAGCTTCCGCTGATTCACCCGGCTCGCGCATCGCCGCGATGCCGGGTGTTCGCGCATGAGCGCCGTGATCCGCCTTGCCGTCGATTGCATGGGCGGCGACCACGGCCCTTCGGCCACCTTGCCGGCCTGCCGCGCGTTCCTGGCGGCGCACCCGAACGCCGAATTGATCCTGGTCGGCCATCCCGACGCCCTCGCGCCCGCCTCGGGCTGGGAGCGCTGCCGCATCGTCGCGGCGAGCGAAGTCGTCGAGATGCACGACGCGATCGAGGTCGCGTTGCGCCGCAAGAAGGACTCGTCGTTGCGCGTTGCCGTCAACCAGGTGAAGACCGGCGCCGACGGGATCGCCGCCGCGCACGCCTGCGTGTCCGCCGGCAACACCGGCGCGCTGATGGCGGTGTCGCGCTACGTGCTCAAGACGCTCGAAGGCATCGACCGGCCGGCGATCGCCACCGTGCTGCCGAACGAGCACGACGGCGGCACGACCGTGCTCGACCTCGGCGCCAACGTGGACTGCTCGGCCGCGCATCTGCTGCAGTTCGCGGTGATGGGCAGCGCGCTGGTGGCGGCCGTCGAGGGCAAGGCCAACCCGAGCGTGGGCCTGCTGAACATCGGCGAAGAGGCGATCAAGGGCAGCGAGACCATCAAGCAAGCCGGCGAGCTGCTGCGTGCCGCGGCCGCCGCCGGCATGCTCAACTTTCACGGCAACGTCGAAGGCAACGACATCTTCAAGGGCACGACCGACATCGTCGTCTGCGACGGCTTCGTCGGCAACGTCGCGCTGAAAACCTCCGAAGGCCTGGCGTCGATGCTCTCGACCTTCGTCAAGCAGGAGTTCACGCGCAACATCTTCACGAAGCTGGCGGCGGTGGTCGCGTTGCCGGTGCTGCGCCATCTGCAGAAGCGCGTCGATCACCGGCGCTACAACGGCGCGGCGCTGCTGGGCCTGCGCGGGCTGGTCTTCAAGAGCCACGGCTCGGCCGACGCGTTCGCGTTCGAGCACGCGCTGAATCGGGCTTATGATGCCGCTAGCAACGGCTTGCTGGACCGGGTTCACGACCGGATTCTCGAATCGCTGGCCGCCATGCCCGCGCCGACGGCTGCTGCAGCGGTTGCGGGCGATCCGACCGCGCCAGACTTCGTCCGAACGGCATGACATCGCCAACCCTCCGCCATTCACGCATCACCGGCACCGGCAGCTTCCTGCCGCCGAATCGGCTGACCAACGACGCGCTCGCCGCGCAGCTCGCGGCCGACGGCATCGAGACCTCCGACCAGTGGATCGTCGAGCGCACCGGCATCCGGGCGCGCCATTTCGCCGCACCCGATGTCACCTCGAGCGACCTCGCGGTCGAAGCCGCGCGGCATGCGCTGGCCGCGGCCGACGTAGACGCTGCGAACATCGACCTCATCATCGTCGCCACCAGCACGCCCGACATGGTGTTCCCTTCGACCGCGTGCCTGGTGCAACGCAAGCTCGGCGTCGCCGGTTGCGCCGCGTTCGACGTGCAGGCGGTGTGCTCGGGCTTCGTTTATGCGTTGACGGTGGCCGATTCGATGATCCGCACCGGCGCGGCCAGCAAGGCGCTGGTGATCGGTGCCGAAGTGTTCTCGCGCATCCTGGATTTCAAGGACCGTGGCACCTGCGTGCTGTTCGGCGACGGTGCCGGCGCGGTCGTGCTCGAGGCCAGCGCCACGCCGGGCATCCTCGCAAGCGAGTTGCACGCCGACGGCCGCCATGTCGAGATCCTGTGCGTGCCCGGCAACGTGTCGGGCGGCCAGGTGCTCGGCGACCCGCTTCTGAAGATGGACGGGCCCGCGGTGTTCAAGCTCGCGGTCGGGATGCTCTACGACGTCGCGAAATCGGTGCTCGAGAAGGCCGGCCGCAGCGACGCCGATATCGACTGGCTGATCCCGCACCAGGCCAACATCCGCATCCTGCTGAGCACCGCGAAGCGCCTGAAACTGCCGCTGGACAAACTCATCGTCACGGTCGACCAGCACGGCAACACCTCGGCCGCGTCGATCCCGCTCGCGCTCGACGAATCGGTGCGCAGCGGCAAGATCGTGCGCGGCGACACGGTGCTGCTCGAAGGCGTGGGCGGCGGCTTCACCTGGGGTGCGGTGCTGCTCGACCTGTGAGCCGAAACGGCCCGCATCCCGGCTTTCCCCAGACCCACCAGACCGCGCCGCAGCGCCGCACATCGATGACCAGCTTCGCGTTCGTCTTCCCCGGCCAGGGCTCGCAGGCCGTCGGCATGCTCGACGCCTGGGGTGATCACCCGGCCGTGAGGCAGACCCTGAGCGAAGCCTCCGAGGCGCTCGGCGAGGACGTGGCGCAACTGATCCGCGCCGGCACGAAGGAACAACTCGACCTGACCACCAACACCCAGCCGGTGATGCTGACCGCCGGCATCGCCTGCTACCGCGCGTGGCTGGCCGAGACGCAGCGCGCGCCGGGCGTCGTCGCCGGCCACTCGCTGGGTGAATACACCGCGCTGGTCGCGGCCGGTGCGCTGACCCTGGCCGACGCGCTGCCGCTGGTGCGCTTTCGTGCGCGGGCGATGCAGGACGCGGTGCCGGTCGGCGTCGGCGCGATGGCGGCGATCCTCGGCATGGACGCGCAGGCGGTTCGCGAAGGCTGCGCCGAGGTCGCCGCGGCGACCGGCGAGGCGGTCGAGGCGGTGAATTTCAACGACCCGAAGCAGACCGTGATCGCCGGCAGCAAGGCCGGCGTCGACAAGGCCTGCGAAGCGCTGAAGGCGAAGGGCGCGAAGCGCGCGCTGCTGCTGCCGGTGTCGGCACCGTTCCATTCGAGCCTGATGAAACCGGCGGCCGAGCGGCTGAAGCTGCGGCTGTCGGACGTGACATTCACCGCGCCGCTGATCCCGGTAGTCAACAACATCGACGTGGCGATCGAGACCGCGCCGGCGGCAATTCGCGACGCGCTTTACCGCCAGGCCTTCGGCCCGGTGCGCTGGGTCGAGACGGTGCAGGCGATTCGCGCCCGCGGCGTCACGCACATCGTCGAATGCGGGCCGGGCAAGGTGCTGGCCGGCATGGTCAAGCGCATCGACGCGGACGCGATCAGTGCCGCGCTGCTGGATCCGGCTTCGCTCGCCGACGTGAGGGGGCTGCTCGCATGACGACCGAAGTCCAGATGGCCGGCCAGATCGCGCTCGTGACCGGCGCTTCGCGCGGCATCGGCCGGGCGATCGCGCTGGAGCTGGCAAAGCAGGGCATGAAGGTGATCGGCACCGCCACCACCGACGCCGGTGCTGCGGCAATCGGCGAAGCGCTGGCGGCGTTCCCGGGCAGCAAGGGCCTGACCCTGAACGTCAACGACGGCGCCGGCGTCGACGCCGCGGTCGACGCGATCGTCAAGGAACACGGCGCGCTGCACGTCGTCGTCAACAACGCCGGCATCACCCGCGACACGCTGTCGATGCGCATGAAGGACGACGACTGGGACGCGGTGCTCGACACCAACCTGAAGGCGGTGTTCCGCGTCAGCCGCGCCGTGACCCGGCCGATGATGAAGCAGCGCTACGGCCGCATCATCAACATCACCTCGGTCGTCGGCGCGAGCGGCAATGCCGGCCAGGCGAACTATGCCGCCGCGAAGGCGGGTGTTGCGGGCATGACGCGCTCGCTGGCGCGCGAGCTCGGCAGCCGCGGCGTCACGGTCAACTGTGTCGCCCCCGGGTTCATCGAGACCGACATGACGAAGGCGCTGAGCGAGGCGCAGACGACCGCGCTGATGGCGCAGATCCCGCTTGGCCGGCTCGGCCACGCGAGCGACATCGCGCACGCGGTGGCGTTCCTCGCGTCGCCGCAGGCGGGCTATATCACCGGCAGCGAGCTGCACGTGAACGGCGGCATGTTCATGAACTGAGGCGCGTCGCGCCGGAAAATCATTTGCCGGTCGGGCCCGACCGGCATGCGGTCGGTGTCCGAGAGAAGACGCCATGAAGGCCGTAGAATCGCTGGCTGTTTCTGTAAACACTCCCGGAGGAGTCATGAGCGATATCGAAGCACGTGTCAAGAAAATCATTGCCGAACAACTCGGTGTCCCCGAAGCCGATGTCATCAACGACAAGGCCTTCGTCGCCGATCTCGGCGCCGATTCCCTCGACACGGTGGAACTGGTGATGGCGCTCGAAGACGAGTTCGGCATCGAGATCCCCGATGAAGAGGCCGAGAAGATCACCACCGTGCAACTGGCGATCGACTACGCCGTGAAGCACCAGAAGGCCGCGTAAGCGCGCCAGGCCGATCGCAACCGAGCCGCGCAGCAGCCCATGAGCGGACGTCGTGTCGTCGTGACGGGTCTGGGCCTCATCAGCCCCGTGGGCAACACGGTGGAAGAGGGCTGGGCCAACATCATCGCCGGGCGCTCCGGCATCGCCAACATCACCAAGTTCGATGCGTCGAACTTCTCGTGCAAGTTCGCGGGCGAGGTGAAGGGTTTCGAGGTCGAGGACTACTTCCCGGCCAAGGATGCCCGTCACATGGACACCTTCATCCACTACGGCCTGGCGGCATCGATCCAGGCGGTGAAGGATTCGGGCCTGGCCACCGGCGACGAGCTCAGCGAAGAGCAGGCCGAGCGCATCGGGGTGCTGGTGGGCTCGGGCATCGGCGGCCTGCCGCTGATCGAGGAGACGCACGGTGAGCTGGTCGCAAGGGGCCCGCGGCGCATCACGCCGTTCTTCGTGCCGGCCTCGATCATCAACATGATCTCGGGCCATGTGTCGATTCGCTACGGCTTCAAGGGGCCGAACCTGGCGATCGTCACGGCCTGCACGACCGGCCTGCACAGCATCGGCATGGCGGCGCGCCTGATCGAGCACGGCGACGCCGACGCGATGGTCGCCGGCGGTGCCGAAGCCACCATCTCGCCGCTGGGCCTGGGCGGCTTCGCCGCGGCACGCGCACTGTCCACCCGCAACGACGATCCGGCCACCGCATCGCGCCCGTGGGACAAGGACCGCGACGGTTTCGTGCTCGGCGAAGGCGCCGGCGTGCTCGTGCTCGAAGAGTACGAACACGCGAAGGCGCGCGGTGCCAGGATCTACGCCGAGATCGTCGGCTTCGGCATGGGCGCCGACGCATACCACATGACCGCGCCCGACGTCGACGGCCCGAAGCGCTCGATGAAGGCTGCGCTGCGCAACGCCGGCGTCGCTGCCGACCAGGTCCAGTACCTGAACGCCCACGGCACGTCCACGCCGCTGGGCGACCTGAACGAAACCAACGCGATCAAGCTCGCGTTCGGCGCGCACGCGAAGGGTGGGCTCGTCATCAGCTCGACCAAGTCGATGACCGGCCACCTGCTGGGCGGCGCCGGCGGCATCGAGTCGGTGTTCACGGTGCTGGCGGTGAACCGGCAGATCGCGCCGCCGACGACAAACATCTTCAACCAGGATCCCGAGTGCGACCTGGACTACTGCGCGAACATCGCGCGCGAGATGAAGATCGAGCATGCCGTGAAGAACAACTTCGGTTTCGGCGGCACCAACGGCACGCTGGTCTTTAAGCGCGTTTGACGCCGACCCTGCCTTCGGTCACCGATTCCCGCGCCCATGCGCGCAGCCCCGGCATTCCAGGTTTCGCTGCGTCGCTTCGGCGTGTGGCGCGGCGCGGTGCTGACATTGGCCGCGCTCGCGATGGCCACGATGGCGGCGTGGCTGATCACACAAGAGCGCCCGATCGAGATCGTCGCCTGGGTCGCGACGGGCTCGTCGATCGCCGCGGTCGCCGGCCTGGCCGCGCGGGCCGTGCGCGTCCCGCCGGTCGACCTGGGCTGGGATGGTCGGGCCTGGTTCGTCGGGCCGGGCCCCGACGAATCCTCGCCTGGCGACCTGCACGTCGCGATCGACCTGGGTCGCTGGATGCTGCTGCGCTTTACCCCCGCGGCGCCCACCGGCGCGCGGCCGATCTGGCTGCCGGTGCAGCGCCTGGGCATCGAATCGCAGTGGCATGCCTTGCGCTGCACGGTCTATTCGCCGCGCCCGGCGCCGGGCGACGATGCGACCGGCGGTGCTTGACATGACCGGCATGACCAAGCCCGACGCCGACGCCCCGCTGATCGAGCGCGTCAAGGCCGGCGATGTCAAGGCCTTCGAGATGCTGGTCGTCAAGTACCAGCGCCGCATCGAGCGCCTGATCGGCCGGATGGTGCGCGACGTCGACCTCGTGCCCGACATCGCCCAGGAAACCTTCATCCGCGCCTACCGGGCGATCCCGCAGTTTCGCGGCGACAGCGCGTTCTACACCTGGCTGTACCGCATCGCGGTGAACACCGCGAAAAAGGCGCTGATGGAACTCAAGCGCGACCCGCTGGTCTCGGAATCGGCCCGCGGCGCACGCGATGACGACGACGATAACGCGTCGCGGGTCGAAAACGAACTCAGCGACGGGGAAACCCCGGACGCCGTGCTGGCGAGCAAGCAAATTGCTTCCGCAGTGAACTTTGCGATCGAAGCGCTGTCCGACGATCTTCGCCAGGCGATCACGCTGCGCGAGATCGAAGGTCTCAGCTACGAAGAGATCGCGGAGTTGATGAATTGCCCGATCGGCACGGTGCGCTCGCGGATCTTCCGCGCGCGCGAGGCGATCGCGTTGCGCCTGCGTCCGTTGCTTGACACGCGGGACGGGGAGCGGTGGTGATGTTGGACGGAGCGGCACATGTTGACGAATTCTGAAACCGATGCAGCGGCACGCGAGCGCCTGTCGGCGCTGACCGACGGCGAGCTCGAGGACCGCGGGGTCGCGCAGGCCTGCGCGCACTGGCGCGCAAGCGCCGAATCGCGCGCTGCCTGGCATGCCTACCAGTTGATCGGCGACGTGCTGCGTTCGGACGACCTGGCGGGCGACGCCGCGCGCGACGCGGGCTTCATGGCCGCGCTGCGTGTCCGCCTGGCTACCGAGCCGGTCGTGCTGGCGCCGCAGCCTGTTGCCGCCCCGCGGTCGGACATTCACGCTGAAACGGCGGCCCATGCAATGAGCGGTTCCGCGCGCCGCTGGTCGTGGCTGGCGCCCACGGCGGTGGCGGCCGGCTTCGTCGCGGTGGCGGGCGTGCTGACGCTGACGCGCACGAGCGACATGCTGCCGGATCGGCCGGCCGCCACCGGCCTCGCGCAATCGACGCCGGCAACGACGAGCCCGGTGCTGGCAAGGGCCACGCTGGCCGGTCCGTCGTCGCCATCGGCGCCCGAGCCACAGACCTTCGTCGCCAACGGGGAACTCATCCGCGACGCGCGGCTCGATCGCTACCTGGCGGCGCACAAGCAGTTCGCCGGCAGCACCGCGCTCGGCGTGCCCTCGGGCTTCCTGCGCAACGCGACCGCCGAAGCGGTCGGTCGCTGAGCGATTCGTGCCGCGCCACCCCACTCGCATGCTGTTTCGACCGCTGTCCGTACTCGCGCTGGCCGGCGCGGCCTTCATCGCGGCCCCTGCGAGTTGGGCCCAGGCGAGTGCCGACGGCAGCCAGGCCCAGGCACGCGAAGTGCGCGCCTGGTTGCTCCGCATCCACGAAGCGGCGAGTCATCGCAATTTTCAGGGCACCTTCGTCGTCAGCGGCGGAGGCGCGGTGTCGAGCGCGCGCATTTCGCATTACTGTCAGGGGCCGAACCAGTTCGAGCGCAGCGAGGCGCTGGACGGGCAGGCGCGCCAGGTGTATCGCCACAACGACGAGGTGACGACGCTGTGGCCGGGCACCAAGGTGGCGATGGTCGAACAGCGCGATCTGCTGGCTCAGTTCCCGGCGCTGCTGCAAGCCGGCGACGACCACATCGCCGAGTTCTACGACGTGAGCCCCCAGGGCGCCGAGCGCGTCGCGGGCCGCGAGGCCAACGTGCTGCTAGTCAAGCCGCGCGACGCGTTTCGCTACGGTTATCGCCTGTGGGCGGATCAAGGCTCGGGGCTGTTGCTGCGCGCCGACGTGATCGGCGAGCGCAACGAGGTGCTCGAGTCCTCGGCCTTCTCCGACGTGGCCATCGACGTGAAGCCGCAGCCCGAGAGCGTGCTGCAACCGATGAGGAAACTCGACGGCTACCGTGTCGTGCGACCGGTGCTGACGCCGACCCGCCTCGAAGCCGAAGGCTGGACGATGCGCCAGTCGGCGCCGGGCTTTCGGCAGGTCAGCTGCGTGAAGCGGCCGATGGAGGGCGCTGGCGCGCCCGAGAAGGCGGCCAGCCGACCGCAGGTGCTGCAGAGCATCTTCTCCGACGGGCTGACCTATGTCTCGGTCTTCATCGAGCCTTTCGATCCGCGGCGCCACACCCGGGCGATGCTGGCCTCGGTGGGCCCGACGCAAACCCTGATGCAACAACAGGGCGACTGGTGGGTGACGGTCGTCGGCGACGTGCCGCCTGCGACACTGCGGGTCTTCGCGAAGGGGCTGGAGCGCAGCAGCAAGTGAATGCTGCGCGCCGCCTATTCGGGACCCCGTGTCAGAGTGAATCCGCAACGCCTGGGGAGGCGATCTTGATCCAAGCATCACTGCATTCCGTTCAATCCGCGCTGCGTCGGCGTCTGTACCTGGGTGCGCTGGCGCTCTGCCTGGGCGTGACGGGGGCGCTCGCGGCGCCACCGGTGGGCGCGCAGGGGCTGCCCGACTTCACCGAACTGGTCGAGAAGGTCGGCCCGGCGGTGGTCGGCATCCGCACCACCGAGCGCACGCGCTCCGCCGCGCGCGGCAATGGGGTAATCGACGAGGACATGCTCGAGTTCTTCCGCCGCTTCGGCATTCCGATACCGAACCAGCGGCCGAATCCGCGCGCTCCGCAGCAGCCGGTGCCCGACCCCGAACCGCAGACCCGCGGCGTCGGCTCCGGCTTCATCCTGAGCGCCGATGGCTACGTGATGACGAACGCCCACGTCGTCGACGGCGCCGAGGAAGTGATCGTCACACTGACCGACGCGCGCGAGTTCAAGGCCAAGATCATCGGCGCCGACAAGCGCTCCGATGTGGCGCTGGTGAAGATCGAGGCCACCGGCCTGCCGGTGGTGCGCGTCGGCGACGTGAGCCGGCTCAAGGTCGGCGAGTGGGTGATCGCGATCGGCTCGCCGTTTGGGCTGGAGAGCACCGTGACCGCCGGCATTGTCAGCGCGAAGGCGCGCGACACCGGCGACCTCGTCAAGCTGATCCAGACCGACGTGGCGATCAACCCCGGCAATTCGGGCGGCCCGCTGATCAACATGCGCGGCGAGGTGGTCGGCATCAACTCGCAGATCTACAGTCGCTCCGGCGGCTACATGGGCATCTCGTTTGCGATCCCGATCGACGAAGCGACGCGTGTCTCCGACAGCCTGCGCGCGAACGGCCGCGTTGTCCGCGGCCGCATCGGAGTGGCAATCGGGCCGGTCACCAAGGAGGTCGCCGAGTCGATCGGGCTGGGCAAGCCGATCGGCGCGATGGTGAGCAATGTCGAAGCCGGCGGCCCGGCCGACAAGGCCGGCGTCGAGGCCGGCGACATCATCACCAAGGTCGATGGTCGCGCGGTCGAGAAGTTCGGCGATCTGCCGCGCATGGTCGGCATGACGAAGCCGGGCGCGAAGACCGCGCTGCAGATCTTTCGACGTGGCGCGTACCGCGACCTGAGCGTCACGGTCGTCGAGTTCGAGGCGGAGCGGTCGGCCAGCAGCGTGCCGGGTCG
>JANXZN010000073.1 GCA_025355545.1 Rhizobacter sp. | reverse complement strand
TCTCTCTGCCGATTCGACCGTGCTGGGCGTGCCGCACGAAGCGGTCGCGCTGCCGATGATGGACATCTCCTCGACCGGCATTCGCGAGCGCCTGGCGCAAGGGGCACCGATCGACGTTCTGGTGCCGTCCGCCGTGGCGCGCTATATTGCCCGCCATCATCTCTATCGAGACAACCCCCCGCCCAGGAGCTGAATGGACATTCGTAAACTGCAACGCGTCATTGTCGATGGACTGGAAGACGTGAAGGCCCAGAACATCGTCGTGTTCAACACCGAGCACCTGTCGGCCCTGTTCGAGCGGGTGATCATCGCCTCGGGCACGAGCAACCGGCAAACCAAATCGCTGGCCTCCAGCGTGCGCGAAGCAGTCAAGGGTGCGGGTTACCCGGTGCCCCGGACCGAGGGCGAGGGCAACGGCGAATGGATCATCGTCGACTGCGGCGCCGCCGTCGTCCACGTGATGCAGCCGACCATTCGCGACTACTACCACCTGGAAGAGATCTGGGGCGACAAGCCGGTCAACATGAAGCTCGCGACCGGCAGCGCCAGGCTCGTGAAGGCGGCGGAGCCCGAGGCGCCGGCGAAGAAGGCCATCGCCAAGAAGGCCGCCGCGAAGAAGGCCCCGATGAAGAAGGCCGCGCCGCGAGCGCCCGCGAGGTCGCCGGTCGGGAAAGCCGTCGCCGCCAAGACGACGGCCGCGCGCAAGGCGCCGGCCAGGAAGGCGCCGTCCGGCAAGGTCGTCACGCGCGTCGTCGGCGTCAAGTCGAGCGCGGCGAAACGGGCGCCGGCCAAGTCGGCGCCGGCAAGGCGGGCGGCAGCGAAGAAGGCTCCTGCGCGGAAGACGTCCAGCCGGGCATGAAGCTGCTGGTGGTCGCGGTCGGCCAGCGGCTACCGGCCTGGGCGCAGACTGCCTACGCCGAGTTCGAGAAGCGCTTCCCGCCCGAGCTGCGGCTGGAGCTGCATGCGGTGAAGGCCGAGACGCGCGGCCAGAAGAGCGCCGAGCAGCTGATGGCCGCCGAGGCGCTGCGCCTGCAGGCGGCGCTGCCGCGCGGCGTGCGCCGGATCGTGCTCGACGAACGCGGCAGTCGCGTCACGACCTTGCAGCTCGCCGGGCGCATGCAGGCGTGGCGGCACGACGGGCGCGATGTCGCGTTGCTGATCGGCGGCCCCGACGGCCTGGACGCGACGCTGAAGGCGAGCGCCGACGAGACGCTGCGCCTGTCCGAGCTGACCCTGCCGCACGCCTTCGTTCGCGTGCTGCTCGCCGAGGCGCTGTACCGTGCGTGGACCGTGACGGTGAACCACCCGTACCACCGTGAGTAACTTTGCCCCCAGCACGACTTCGTCGTCGTCCCCCCGAGGAGGAGCGTCCGGCGAGGGCCACGCAAGTGGGCCTCTTCGAGGCCCACCGCGGCCCGGCGCCGGCCCGCCGACCTTCATCTACCTGGCCTCGCAGAGCCCGCGCCGGCGCCAGTTGCTGGCCCAGTTCGGCGTGCGCGTCGAGCTGCTGCTGCCGCGCGCCGACGAGGACGCCGAGGCGCTCGAAGCCGAACGTGCGGGCGAGCTGCCGGCGGCCTATGTCGAGCGCGTGACCCGCGCCAAGCTGCACGCCGCGCGCGCGCGGCTGCGGCGCAGCGACCTGCCCGACGCGCCGATCCTGTGCGCCGACACCACCGTCGCGCTCGGGCGGCGCATCCTGGGCAAGCCGCGCGATGCCGACGATGCGATCGCAACGCTGACGGCCCTGTCGGGCCGCACCCACCGCGTGATCACCGCGCTCGCCGTCGCCTCGGGCCGGCGCGAGCAGATCGCGGTGAGCTGCTCGCACGTGCACGTCGCGGCGTTGCCGGCGGCGGCGATCGCGGCCTATGTCGCCGGCGGCGACCCGTTCGGCAAGGCCGGCGCGTACGCGATCCAGAGCAGCTTCGCGGCCTGGATCGAGCGCATCGACGGCAGCTACTCCGGCATCATGGGCCTGCCGCTGTTCGAGACCACGCAGCTGCTGCGCTGGGCCGGCCTCGCGGTCTGAACACCCGATCAGGGAAACTCCGCGGTCGGTCAGGCAATAAATGAGTGGCGTACCTCATTTCACCTCATTACGATCGCGTCATGACGAACTCCGCGCGGCCGTCGACCCGCGCCCGCCTGGCCGACGTGGCACGCGAGGCGGGCGTCAGTGCGGCGACGGTCGACCGCGTGCTGCACGGCCGGACCGGCGTCAAGGCGCACACCGTCGAGCACGTGCACGCGGTGGTTCGCCGCCTTGACTACCGCCCGGACCCGGCGGCAACCCGGCTGGCGCGCGCACGCCGCTACTCGCTGTGCTTCGTGCTGCCCAGCGGCAGCAACAGCTTCGTCGCGCTGCTGGCCGAGCAGCTCCACGGCCTGCGCCACTGGCTCGCTGAGGAGCGCACCTCGGCACGCGTCGAGCTGGTCGACGTGTTCGCGCCGCAGACGCTGGCGCGCCACCTCGCCGGGCTGCGCGGGCGCCACGACGCGGTCGTCGTGATGGCGCTCGACGATCCGCAGGTGCGCGCCGCGATCGACGACCTCGCTGGCGCCGGCACGCTGGTCGTGACGCTGGTTTCCGACGTGCCGACCTCGCGGCGTGCGCACTATGTCGGCATCGACAATGTCGCGGCCGGGCGCACCGCCGGCAACCTGCTCGGCCGCTTCGTCGGCACCGGCCGCGAGGGCCGCGTCGGCATCGTGCTCGGCAGCCACGCGCTGCGCGACCATGCCGAGCGGCTGTTCGGCTTCCAGCAGGTGCTGGCCGCCGAGCACCCGCGGCTGCGCCTGCTCGCGCCGATCGAGGGCCACGACGATTCGGCCGAGACGCAGCCGCTGGTGGCGCGGCTGCTCAAGCGCGAACGCGAGCTGGTGGCGCTGTACAGCATCGGCGCCGGCAACCGCGGCATCCGCGCCGCGCTCGACACGAGCGGCCGCGGCCGCGAGATCGTCTGGATCTGCCACGAGCTGACGCCGCACGCGCGCCGCGATCTGCTCGACGGCGTTGCCGCCGCGGTGATCAACCAGGACGCCGGGCACGAGGTGCGCTCGGCGATCCGCGTCGCGCTGGCGCACCTGTCGGGCGAACGTCTGGTGGCCGAACAGGAACGCATCCGCATCGACATCTTCGTGAAGGACAACCTGCCGTGAACGCCCGAGCGCCCGACACCGCCACCCGCTTCTTCGGCATCGCCGAGCCGCTGCGCTTCGAAGGCCCGAAGTTCAGGCCGAGCGCGCGCCGGCCGTTCGGCTACCGCTGGTACGAGCCCGACCGGCTGGTGCTCGGCAAGCGCATGGAAGACCAGCTGCGCTTCGCGGTGTGCTGGTGGCACAGCTTCGTCTGGACCGGCACCGACGCGTTCGGCGGCGACACCTTCGAGCGCCGCTGGCACAAGGCCGGCGGCGACCCGATGGCGCAGGCGCGCGACCAGGCCGAGGTCGCGTTCGAGCTGTTCCAGCTGCTGCACGCGCCGTTCTTCACGTTCCACGACCGCGACATCGCTCCTGAAGGCGCGAGCCTGCGCGAATCGAACCTGAACCTGCGGCGCATCGGCGAGCTGATCGCGCGGCGCATGGACGAGACCGGCGTGAAGCTGCTCTGGGGCACCGCGAACCTGTTCTCGCACCGCCGCTACATGGCCGGCGCCGCGACCAACCCCGATCCGGAGGTGTTCGCCTACGCCGCCGCGCAAGTCAAGAACGTGCTCGAGCTGACGCACGAACTCGGTGGCGCGAATTACGTGCTGTGGGGCGGCCGCGAGGGCTACGAGACGCTGCTGAACACCGACCTGAAGCGCGAGCTCGCGCAGCTCGGCCGCTTCATGCAGCTGGTGGTCGAGCACAAGCACAAGATCGGCTTCAAGGGCGCGATCCTGATCGAGCCCAAGCCGGCCGAGCCGACCAAGCACCAGTACGACTTCGACGTTGCCAGCGTCCACGGCTTCCTGAGGGCGCACGGCCTGGAGCACGAGATCAAGGTCAACATCGAGCAGAACCACGCTCTGCTGGCCGGCCACAGCTTCGAGCACGAGATCGCGCTGGCGCATGCGCTGGGCATCTTCGGCTCGATCGACATGAACCGCGGCGACGAGCTGCTCGGCTGGGACACCGACCAGTTCCCGAACAGCCTGCCGCAGGTCGCGCTCGCGCTCTACGAGATCCTGAAAGGCGGCGGCCTGGCCAGCGGTGGCCTGAACTTCGACGCCAAGCTGCGCCGCCAGTCGATCGACCCCGACGACCTGATCGCCGCGCACGCCGGCGCGATGGACCTGTGTGCGAGCGCGTTGCTGGTGGCCGAAAAGATGATCGGCGACGGCGAACTGGCGCGCCAGCTTGCGGCGCGCTACCAGGGCTGGGACGGTGCCGAGGGCCGCGCGATCCTGAAGGGCAGGCGCAGCCTCGCCGACCTCGCAGCCCGCGTCGAGCGCCGGGCGATCGAGCCGCAGCCGGTGTCGGGCCGCCAGGAGCGGCTCGAGAACCTGCTCAACACCTACCTCTGACGAGACCACCGAAGGAGACGACATCATGGCCACCACCATCAAGGGCCCGGGCATCTACCTCGCGCAGTTCGCCGGCGACACCGCGCCGTTCGACTCGTGGGATGCGATCACGAAGTGGGCCGCCGGCCACGGCTTCAAGGGCGTCCAGCTGCCGTCGTGGGACGCGCGCCTGATCGACCTCGAGAAGGCAGCGTCGTCGAAGAACTACTGCGACGAGCTCGCCGGCATCGCGCGCGCCAACGGTGTCGAGATCACCGAGCTCGGCACCCACCTGCAGGGTCAGCTGGTCGCGGTGCACCCGGCCTACGACGAGGCCTTCGACGCCTTCGCGCCCGACGCGGTGAAGGGCAACCCGAAAGCGCGCCAGCAATGGGCGGTGCAGCAGATGCTGTGGTCGGCGAAGGCGTCGAGGCACCTCGGGCTGAAGTCGAACGTCAGCTTCCCCGGCGCGCTCGCCTGGCCGTACCTCTATCCGTGGCCGCAGCGGCCGGCCGGGCTGATCGAGACCGCGTTCGACGAACTCGCGAAGCGCTGGCTGCCGATCTTCAACGCCTTCGACGAGGCCGGCTGCAGCGTCGCGTTCGAGCTGCACCCGGGCGAGGACCTGTTCGACGGCGTGACCTTCGAGATGTTCCTCGAGCGCGTGCACAACCACCCGCGCTGCTGCATCAACTACGACCCGTCGCACTTCCTGCTGCAGCAGCTCGACTACCTCGAGTTCATCGACATCTACCACGAGCGCATCACCTCGCTGCACATCAAGGACGCCGAGTTCCGCCCGACCGGCAAGCAGGGCGTCTATTCCGGCTACCAACCCTGGGTGCAGCGCGCCGGGCGCTTCCGGTCGCTCGGCGACGGTCAGATCGACTTCCGCGCGATCTTCTCGAAGATGGCGCAGTACAACTACGACAGCTGGGCGGTGCTCGAATGGGAATGCTGCCTGAAGCACCCCGAGCAGGGCGCGGCCGAGGGCGCGGCTTTCATCCGCGACCACATCATCCGCGTCACCGAGAAGGCCTTCGACGACTTCGCCGGCGGCGCCAGCGACCCGAAGCAGCTGCGGCGCATGCTGGGGATCTGACCGTGGCGATCGAAGCGAAGAAGGGCGCCGCCCCGGCCGCGAGCCGGCGCATCCGGCTGGGCATGGTCGGCGGCGGCGAGGGCGCGTTCATCGGCGCGGTGCACCGGATCGCGGCGCGCCTGGACGACCACTACGAGCTCGTCGCCGGCGCGCTCGCGGCCACGCCGGACAAGGCGCTGCGTTCGGGCCGCATGCTCGGCCTGCCCGACGACCGCGTCTACGCCGACTACGCCGCGATGGCGAAGGCCGAGGCGGCGCGCGCCGACGGCATCGAGGTGGTGGCGATCGTCACGCCGAATCATCTGCACGCGCCGGTTGCCGAGGCCTTTCTGAAGGCCGGCATTGACGTGATCTGCGACAAGCCGCTGGCCACGACCACGAAGGATGCACGCCGCCTCCAAGCCCTCGCGACGAAGCACGGCCGGATCTTCGCGGTGACCTACAACTACACCGGCTACCCGATGGTGCGCCAGGCGCGCCAGATGGTCGCCGAGGGCCGGCTCGGCACGCTCCGCGTGATCCAGGTCGAGTACCCGCAAGACTGGCTGACCGAGCCGCTCGAAGCCACCGGCCAGAAGCAGGCCGACTTGCGCACCGACCCGGCGCGTTCCGGCGCCGGTGGCAGCATCGGCGACATCGGCACGCATGCCTACCAGCTCGCCGGCTACGTCAGCGGGCTGGCGGTCAGCGAGCTGTGCGCCGAACTGAGCACATTCGTCGCCGGCCGGCGTCTCGACGACAACGCCCAGGTGATGCTGCGCTTCGCCGGTGGTGCGCGCGGCGCGCTGTGGGCCAGCCAGGTCGCGCCGGGCAACGAGAACAACCTGCGCTTGCGCGTCTACGGCAGCAAGGGCGGCCTCGCGTGGCATCA
>JANXZN010000310.1 GCA_025355545.1 Rhizobacter sp. | reverse complement strand
GCAACAGCACTACGAAGAGCAGCAGCACCAGCGCAGCGTCGCCGCACTGAAACGCCGCGCCGCCGCGCTCGGCTTCGAGATCAAACTGTCCTCAGTGCCGGCATGAAGACCCAGCCCCCGTTACTGTTTCTTGAGAGGTCGCGATGTGTGGGCATTGCGCTACCACTCCGGCGAGATCGACGACGGGCAAGGCTTCACGACCGACCCGAGCTTGAGTCGCGCCCAACTCGAGCGGTTCATGACGCCACCTGAGTCTGTCGCGGACAGCGACGTGGTGGTCTGGTACGCGGGGCACTACGTGCACGACGCCGGAGTCGAGATCGGAAATCGTGTGGGGCCGGATCTGGTGCCACCTTCGGGCTGGTGAGCGTCCCGAACGAGGGAAGGCGTTTCGCGAATGCCGGCTGGCCGCCCAGCCGGTATGAGGCAAAGCCCCTTCCGCGTCGTGAGGAGGCCAACTCGGTGACGAATCCATTTGTGGCCGCGTGACTTGAGCAGCATGGGTTCAGGGGCTCTGCCCATCGAGAGCTCCGCCGCGTCGCCACAGCCGCCTCCGTGGGGGCATCGGGGCCCTTCATGGTTATTGAACCGATCGTCGGTTCACGGGAATGAACCGTTCTGGTCGGCACGGGGCCGTCCAGTCAACCTTTCAACCCGCCTGGAGACCACCATGAACATCCGTGTGTCATCGAAGGCCAGCAAACTGCACCACAGACGCGTGGCCCGCGCTTGCCTGGTTGCCGCTTGTGGCGTCGGCCTGTGGAGCGTTGCCGCCGTCGCAGCGCCAAACCAGCCGTCACCTCCGTGCCATCCGAATCCGCACGCCAAGGCCGACGGCGAGACCGTGGAGCATCGCGGCGACGTACGGCATCTTCCCGACCCGCTGAAGGACCGACTGGAGGCGCTGGCCGAGCGTCCGCATTCGGCGCTGCCGATCCAGGCCTATGCCGAAGCCGACCAGCCGAGCCAACTGTTTCAGTACTACCTGCTCGACACGACGGGCTTCGAGCCGAATCCGTTCACGAAGCGCTTCCAAGGGGTGAATGATCAGGTGCAACTGACCGCCACCGGATTCGACTGCGGCCTGTCCACGATTGGTGCAGTGCGACTGGTGGTCGAGCCAAAACCCGGCCTGCCGACCAACCCGACCGACATTCGCGCGTTCATCGACATCTTCACCGACCTGTCTGGTCTGTTCGTCATCAACAACGAAAGCGGCTGGTATGAAGGCTGGATGATTCACGACCTTCGCGTCGCACCGGTGGCTGCGCCGTCGCCCTCCGGTAAGCCGGCATTCGGCACCATCACCCCGGAGGACGCTGCCGCACTAAGGGCGATGGGCACGGCCCACAACGTACCAGGCCAGTTCTTCACGATGGACGGGCGCGACGTGCATTCCCCAAACGCCACTGATCAATTCCCGAGCCGGCAGACCAACGTTGTGCCGATTCAGTTGAGCATGGGGGCCTACAACTGCCTGCAGCAAAGCGACTGCCACGCCTACTGGGAATTCAACTACACAACCAACTGGGTCCATCCCACCTATGAATTGCCATTCACGGGCGGCCTGCCCGGCAGCTTCGAGGCGGGCCACGTCGGCGCGTTGTCGTCCATCGTCCCGGGCTCCGGTCCGTCCGGCGTCAAGAACAACGCGGTCACTTACGGCGACAACCCAAACACCCTCGGTGTGCTGATGGCCAGCGGCCCGCGCGATCCGGACAAGTTCGACGGGGCGGTCGATGCGCAGCGCGAATTCCGCATGCGTTTCATTCCGAGCGGTTTGGCGCATGAGATCTATCTGGATGTCTACGAGCGGGTCAAGTCCTTCGAGCCCGGTGTGCCCTTCCCGCAGCGCTTGTATGACGCTTATGCGATCGAGGTGAAGCGGGTTGACAGCAACGGTGACGGCGTCATCTCGGCCGTGGAAGGCGACGTTGACACCCGCTCCGATGGCTTTGCGGACAACACGCGACTGTTCCTTCCGCCAACCTCCTTCAACCGCTTCGCGGTCACGCGCGAGATCAACGACGGGCTGCTGGCGCCGCGCTTCGCGCCGAGCCAGAGAGCCTGGGTGTTGAGCGGAAGTCACAAGGCTGTGCGACCGGCGGTGCCAGCGTCCGAAGGGCGCGACGGTGATGACCGGTGACGCCGCCGCGACCCATCGCGGACACAGGGAGTAGAGTCATCTGAACTTTCTCTTTAACACGAGCCCCCGATGCTACGCACGCCCCGCGACGTCGTCCCGACAGAGAATGCGGGGTCGCCGTCGGCCGAAGGCGCCGAGGCACGTCTGGTCGGCCGAACCGCAGACAGGGAATTGGGCGCCTTCGAGCAACTCTACCGCGCCTACCACCCGCGACTGACACGTTTTTTGGACCGTGTGACAGAGAGTGAACCAAACCGTGGGAGGTCGAATCATGCGGCCCGGCGGGCGTACGGCGAGTTCGCCGGAGACGTCTTTGCCAAAGCGGCAATTCGCTGCACCGAGAGTTCGCCGTTGAGATCGGCGACTCTGACCTGCGCCAAGCAGTGCGCTCCCTCGTCGGTCCATCGCATTTGCTGCTTCTTTGCCATGCGATGACTGACCACCTGGTTCACCGCGGACTCGGCAATGCTGCTGCTGATCGGCAACCCCTTGCGGGAGCGGGCGCCATAGTTCACGAGCGTACCGGCG
>JANXZN010000041.1 GCA_025355545.1 Rhizobacter sp. | reverse complement strand
GGCCCGCACCACGTACTCGGCCTCGCCCAGTTCGAGCACCGAGCCGCCGGCTTCCTGGTTCGACTTCTGGATCGCCTCGACCACCTTGGTGTGCGGGATGCCGTAAGCAGCCAACTTGTCGGGGTCGAGCAGGATCTGGTACTGCCGCACCATGCCGCCGACCGAGGCGACCTCGGCGACGTTCGGCACCGTCTTCAGCTCGAACTTCAGGAACCAGTCCTGCAGTGCGCGCAACTGCCCCGCGTCCTGCGTGCCGCTGCGATCGACCAGCGAATACTGGTAGATCCAGCCGACGCCCGTCGCATCCGGCCCGAGCGTCGCCTTGGCACCGGGGGGCAGCTTGGCCTGCACCTGGTTCAGGTACTCGAGCACGCGCGAGCGCGCCCAGTACAGGTCGGTGCCGTCCTCGAACAGCACGTAGACGAAGCTGTCACCGAAGAACGAATACCCGCGCACCGTCTTCGCACCAGGCACCGACAACATCGTCGTCGTCATCGGGTAGGTGATCTGGTTCTCGACGATGCGCGGCGCCTGACCCGGGTAGGTCGTGCGGATGATGACCTGCACGTCCGACAGGTCGGGCAACGCGTCCAGCGGCGTGCGCATCAACGAGTACACCCCCCAGGCGCTGAGCATCAGCGTGGCCAGCAGCACCAGGAAGCGGTTGGCGATCGACCAGCGGATCAGCCTGGCGATCATCGCGCGCTCCCGGTCGAAACCGGCTCCACGTTCAGCCGCGCCTCGACACCTTTGAGGCTGGCCTCCGAATCGATCAGGAACTGCGACGAGACCACGACACGCTGGCCGAGCTGCAGGCCGCGCTTGACCTCGGTCTGCCCGCCGCTCTCGATGCCGATCTCGACATCGACGGGACGAAAGCGGCCGCTGTTGTCACCCTGTTCGGCCAGCATGACGACCGTGCGCTTGCCGGTCTGGATGATGGCTTCGGTCGGCACCAGCAGTGCCTTCTGGTCGCGCATGTCCATGAACTGCATCTGCACGAACATGCCCGGTACCAGCGCGCCGTTGGAGTTCGCGAGTTCGACCCGCGCCTTCAGCGTGCGGGTGGTCTGGTTGACTTCGGGCACGATCGCCTGCAGCTTGCCGTCGAAGGTCACACCCGGAGCGGCCGCGCTCCTGGCCCGGACCTTCGCGCCCGGGCGCAGCAGCGCCGACTGGCTCTCGGGCACCTCGCCATTGGCCCACACGGTGGACACCCCATTGATGCGGAACAGCGTGGCCCCTGGCGCGACGGTCATGCCCTCGCGCGCCATCAATTCCGTGACGACGCCACTGATCGGCGCCAGCAGCGTGAAACGCGGTTGCGGGCGACCACTGTCGTCGACCAGCGCGATCTGCGCGTCGCTCATGCCGACCTGGCGCATGCGCTGGCGTGCCGCGTCGACGAGCGATGCGAGGTCGGTACCTTGCATGCGGCGCACCGACAGAAACTCTTCTTGCGCCGCGATCCAGTCCGGCACGTACAACTCGGCCAGCGCCTGCCCCTTGGCCACGCGGTCGAGCGTGGCACGCACATGCAGTCGCTCGACATAGCCGGTTGCGCGCGCCTGCACGATGACCTGGTCGCGCTCGTTGAAAGCGATGCTGCCCACTGCCGACACCTGCGGCGACAGCGTGCCCTCGGTGACCACGGCCGTGCGCACACCGAGGTTCTGCTGAATGCGCGGGCTGACGGTCACCTTGCTGCCGTCGCCGTCGCTGTCCGCATAGACCGGCACCAGCATCATGTCCATGAACGGCGACTTGGCCGGCTTGTCAAACTTGTTGCCCGGCACCATCGGGTCGTGGTAGTACAAGACCTTCTTGCCGGTCATCGGATCGACATCGCCGGCCTTGATGCCGGACGTGATGTGCCGCCGCGTCGCGTCTTCCCCTTGCGCGATGCTTTGCGGCACGGCCGCGGTCGCCGAACTCGCTGCGATCGCCTGGGAAGCAGGTGCACCAGGGGCCGCGGCCGAATGGGCGGTGCTCATCCCCATGCCGCGCTGCATGCCGAACTGATAGACGCCATAGCCGGCCGCGGTAATCAGCGCGGCTGCGATCGCGATGCTCGCGAAGGTTTTGGTTTTCATGTTCACTTCTCCGTGAAGGCGACCGGGCGAGCCTGAGAGACCGCGTCCGGTTCAGGCGGGAGGAGGTATTCGAGCTGCGCCCAAAGCGCTGCCGCGTCCATCTCCAGGCGCAGCCGGTCCATGCGGGTGTCGATCTCCATGCGTCGCGCATCGAGCACCGAGGCCAGCGCGCCACTGCCACCGCGATAAGCGGCCATCGCGGCCCGCGTGCGCTCTGCGGCGAGGAGGATCAGTTCGCTGTCGTAGTGCGCCAGCCGATCCCGGTCGCTCTGCCACTCCTGCAGCCACCCGAGCGTTTCGGCGACGTGTTCCCGCGTGGCCTCTTCGCGCTGCGCACGCATCTGCTCGACCACCGCGAGCTTGGCCGCCAGTTCGCGGTTCTGCCGGTTCTTCTGGTCGAACTGGAGCGGGATCGAGACGTTGACCGACACCATGTTCGAGTAAGCAGGGCTGCGCTGGCTGTACGTCAGCTCCACGCTCCAGTCGGACCGCTTGTTGCTCTGTGCGATGTCGACGTCGGCGCGCGCCATCGCTTCCTGCTTCACCATCAGCGCGATCTGCGGGTGGTGCGCCAGCTGGGTCTCCAGCGCTGCCGTGTCGAGGTGGACGGCGGTGACGGAAGGCGGCGCGCCCAGCGCCTGGTTGGCGTCTGCGCCGACCCACCGCGCCAGCCTGATCTTGGCCGTGGCGATCTGCCGCTCGGCCTGGCGGAGGCGGTCGTCGATCAGCGCGACGGCCGAGCGCGCGGCGAACACATCGGCCTGCGCACCGCGCCCACCGCGATACGCTGCGTCCGCGGCCTCGATCTGCAGGCCGGCCTCTGCCCGCTGGGTGCGCAGCACGTCGAGCACGCGCTCCTGGTAGTGGCGGTCCAGCCAGGCCTTGGCGGTGTCGCGGCGCAAGTCGGCGAGTGCCACGGCGCGAGCCGCTTCGGCGGCCTCGGCCTCGCGGTCGAAGCGCGCCGAACGTGCCTTGAGTTTGTCGGCCCGCGTGAACTCCTGCACCACGCCGACCGAGGCCATGGTGAAGGAATCGCGCGTGAGACTGAAGCGGTCGGGCCCGCTGATGGGCAGACTGTTCAGACCGGTCTTGAGCACTGGATCGGGCAACTGCCCCGCGGCGATGGCCATCTCGCGCGAGGCCGACGCGGCGGAATCCTGCGCCACGAGTTGACGCGATCGATCCTGCGCCGCACGCAGGGCCTGATCGAGGGTCAAGACTTGCTGCGCACGGCTGCCGGCGCTGGCGAATGCAGCGCACAGGACGGCCAGCCAGGCCAGACGCTTGTGGCTGCGCGGCTGGCACGGCAGCCGTTGAGATGAGGCTGAAAACATGACTTCTCCAGACAACCAGACGAGGGCTTCGTGTCGAGCCGCCCCGCGAGCGCGGACGAGCACGACCGATGCGCCGGATCGACCCGGAGGGTCGTCAGCGCGGCGCGGTCCGGAGAATCAGATTCGGAAACAGCAGTGCAGGATGGCGAGCGGCGGAGACGCCGCGGCCAGTGCACTGGTCGAGTCGGCCGCCGGGCGCGGCGCGACGGCTGGCTCGGGTGCCAGCGGAGTGTTGTAAAGCGCAGTCAGCAACGCCGCCGGGACAGTCAGCGTGGCGGCCTGATCGCTCTGCTGCCCGTGACGGCAATGCTCGGCGCAGAGGTTGGCGAATTCGGGGTCCATCGGGCCGGCCATGCCGGCGCAATCGGCGGCTCGCTGGTCAGCGGCGCCGGCAAGCACCATTGCGGCGCCATCCATGGAACCAGCCGCGGGCATCGACCCATTCATCGTCGAACCCGACGACAACCCAGGACAGGCATAGGCCGAGACGGCCATTTGCGCGAGCAACACCACGCCGATCAGCGCTCGGCAGACACTGCGCAAGAAACTGCGGGTCACTGCCGCCCTCCCCGAGCCAGAACACAGACAGCCGGTAGCACCGTGATGCCGAGAGCATCAATGAGTCGTTCGACGGTGGTCAGGCCAATGGACATGGGGAACTCGCAAATGCTGTGCGCGAAGTGATTCAAGTGTAGTCGTTGCAGCGCCAAACGCCTTACGGTACCGGAAGGCGAATCCGTGATCAAAGTGCCAGGCCGCAGCGTCGGAGCGGTCGTCATTCGTCAACGGCACCGGCCACTGAACCTGTTGCCGGTGGCGGCGTCCGCAAAGGTTTGGCCGGACCGATGCCTTGCGGGCTCGCTCGTCGCAGGCGCAATGCGTTCGAGATGACCGACACCGAGCTGAGGCTCATCGCCAGTGCGGCAATCATCGGCGACAGCAACCAGCCGGTGAACGGGAACAGCACACCCGCCGCCAACGGAACGCCCAGCGCGTTGTAGACGAAAGCGAAGCCGAGGTTCTGCTTCATGTTGGCGACGGTCTGGTTCGAGATGACCCGAGCCGTGGCGATGCCGCGCAGGTCGCCTTTGACCAACGTGACCTGCGCGCTGTTCATCGCCACGTCGGTGCCGGTTCCCATCGCCACACCCACGTCGGCCCGCGCCAGGGCCGGGGCGTCGTTGATGCCGTCACCGGCCATGGCGACGACACGGCCTTCGCGTTGCAGCTTCTCGACGAGCGCGAGCTTGTCGGCCGGCTTCACTTCACCGTGCACTTCGTCGATGCCGAGCCGGGCCGCAATCGCTTTGGCGGTCGTGAGGCCATCGCCCGTGGCCATGATGACGCGCATGCCGGTGGCACGCAGGGTCGCGAGTGCTTCGGCCGTGCCCGCCTTGATGGGGTCGGACACGGCCAGAAGGCCCGCCAATGTGCGATCGACGGCCAGGAACATCACGCTGGCGCCTTCCGCGCGCAAGGCCTCGGCCTGCGTCGTCAGCGCCTCGACCGGCACGCCGAGATGATGCATCAGCGCGGTGTTGCCGAGCGCCAGCGCCCTGCCGCCGATCTGGCCGCGCACGCCGATGCCGCTGCTCGACTCGAAGCCCTCGGGCTTGTCGAGCGCGAGCCCGCGCTCGCGGGCGGCGTTGACGATGGCGTCGGCCAGCGGATGCTCGCTGCCCTGATCGAGACTCGCCGCCAATCGCAGTACTTCGTCTTCCGCGAAGCCGGGTGCCGGCACGGCACGGTCGAATCGCGGCTTGCCTTCGGTCAGCGTGCCGGTCTTGTCGACGATCAAGGTGTCCACCTTGCGAAAATTCTCGATCGCCGCCGCATCGCGGAACA
The DNA here is from genome assembly GCA_025355545.1 of Rhizobacter sp. GTDB lineage: Bacteria > Pseudomonadota > Gammaproteobacteria > Burkholderiales > Burkholderiaceae_C > LMDS01. Next base: position 6,489 of record JANXZN010000041.1, on the reverse strand, counting down.
GCACACCCTGCGTCGCGGCCTTGCCGGTGGCGACCATGATCGACATCGGCGTGGCCAGGCCGAGCGCACAAGGGCAGGCGATGATGAGCACCGCCACGGCATTGATCAGGCCGTAGACCCAACTCGGCTCGGGCCCGAATACACCCCAGACCACGAAGGTCAGCAACGCGATGCTGACGACCGTCACGACGAAAAAGCCGGCCACCTGGTCCGCCATGCGCTGCATCGGCGCCCTGGAGCGCTGCGCCTGCACGACCATCTGCACGATGCTCGCGAGCACGGTCTGCGAGCCCACCTTCTCGGAGCGCATCACCAGCGCGCCATTCGTGTTCAGCGTCGCGCCGATCAGCTTGTCGCCGACACGCTTCGTGACCGGCACGGGCTCGCCGGTCAGCATGGATTCGTCCACTGCGCTGCTGCCCTCCAGAACGACGCCATCGACGGGCACCTTCTCGCCCGGCCGCACGCGCAGCGAGTCGCCGACATGAACGTGCGTCAGCGGCACGTCCTCTTCTGCGCCATCGGCGTTGATCCGTCGGGCCGTCTTGGGCGCGAGACCGAGCAGGGACCTGATCGCCGCCGACGTTTGCGAGCGCGCCTTGAGTTCGAGCAACTGACCGAGCAAGGTCAGCGAAATGATCACCGCCGCGGCCTCGAAGTACACCGACACCCGACCCATCGAAACGAACGACGCGGGGAACACGCCCGGCGCCACCGTGGCGACGACGCTGTAGACGAACGCCGCCGACGTGCCCAGGCCGATCAGCGTCCACATGTTCGGGCTGCGACGAATCACCGAGTGCACGGCGCGCTCGAAGATCGGCCAACCGGTCCAGAAGACGATGGGCAGCGCGAGCACGAGTTCGATCCAGCTTTGCGTGGCCATCTCGAACCATTGCAATCGGTGGCCGGCCATCGCGAGCACGGTGACGACGATGGTCAGCGGCAGCGTCCAGACGAAGCGCCGCCGGAAGTCCGTCAATTCGGGGTTCTCGCCCTCGTCGAGCGTCGGCATCTCGGGCTCCAGCGCCATGCCGCACTTGGGACAGGCGCCTGGGTGGTCCTGCCGCACCTCGGGGTGCATCGGGCAGGTGTAGATGGCGCCGGCAATGACGGGCTCTGAAACTGCGGCTGGTGCGGGCGCTGCCGAGGTCACTGCGGCCAGGTACTTGGACGGGTTTGCGGCGAACTTGGCCTTACAGCCCGCACTGCAGAAGTGCACCGGCTTGCCCTCATGCTGCAGCGCATGTGCGGACTGAGCCGTCACGCTCATGCCGCAGACGGGGTCTTTCAGCGGCTGCACCGCCTCACTCGCGGCTGCGTCTGTCTTGGGCGCGCAGCAGCAGGACGGCGCTGCCGCCGGGGACGCGTCCGGAGTCTGATGCGCTTGGCCGGGATGGGTGGTTTCATTCATCGTGTTCTCCTCCTGTCGCCAGGAATGCACACAGCATAAACTCCGTACTCGACCCCAGAGTCAAGGACTTTCTTCGATGACCACGAACAGCCCCGAATCGCTGACCATCGGACGACTCGCTCGCGCTGCGGGCGTGGGCGTCGAGACCATCCGCTATTACCAGCAACGCGGGCTTTTGCCCGTCCCGACCTCGCAAGGAACCTTCCGCCACTACCCGGTGGCACTGACCGCACGCATCCACTTCATCAAGCGCGCCCAGGAACTCGGCTTCTCGCTGGGCGAGATCACCGAGTTGCTGCGGCTGGAGGACGGCGCCCATCGCAGTGCGATCCGCCGCATCGCCACAGACCGTCTGGCGCAGATCGGGAAAAAAGTGGCTGACCTGAAGCGGATGCAGAAGACCTTGAAGCACCTGGTCATGGAGTGCGAACACACGCGCCGCGATCTGCCGTGCCCGATCATCGCGTCCCTGGTTCAGGCGACCGGCCTCACGTGAGACTCGGCACCGGCCATCTCCGGGACATTCGCGTGACTACTTCTGCGTCGCCAGCCAACGGTCGAACCGGGCGATTTCTTTATTCTGCGCCGCGATGATCTGTTTGGCCATCGCCTTCATGGCGCTCGACTTGCCATGTGCAAGCTCCATTTGCGCCATGTCGATCGCGCCCTGATGGTGCATCTTCATCATCGTCGCGAAGTCCTTGTCGGTGTCCCCGGACATCTGCATCTTCTGCATGCTGTCCATGCCACCCATCATCGACTGCTTCATGTCGCCGGTACTGCCGGCGTCGGGCTTCGTGTGTCCCATCGGCATGCTGGCGGATGAGGCCATCGGTTGCGCGGTTTGGGCCTGCACTGCCGCCGCAAGGCAAAACGCTGCGAGTGGGGTGAGCAACAGCGAGCGGGTTGCTTCGAGCGTTCCTGAATTCATGATGATTTCCCGGGGGTCATATTCAGCGGTCGGTGCGGCGCGGAACCTCGCTGCCTCACCTTGGACAGTTGGGTGTCGACTGCCCGTAGGACGCCGCCACGAGACGAAGCAGTCGAGCACCGACGCGCGGGCCGACCGGAAGCGGGCACGTCAGCGTGGCACGGCCTTGTCACCTTGCGACCTGAATTTCCGTCACGACAATGCCGCCGCCCGCCTTCTCCGCCCTGAATTTCACCTTGTCGCCGGGCTTGACCATGTCGAGCATGGCGGCGTCCTTGACCTGGAACAGCATCGTCATCCCGGGCATGTCGAGGTTCTTGATCTCGCCGTGCTTGATGGTGATCTTCCTGGTGTCTTTATCGACCTTGCGAATTTCGCCATCGGTCATCTCGGTGGTGCTGGCGTGGGCCACGACGATGTCCGCGCCGCCGGCAGGCGCTACCGCCGCCTGCGCAGCGGCATCGAGCGACAGGGTTGAGAAAACAGCGATTACGGTCGTGGAGATAAATGACTTCAAAGTGTTGATGAAAAGTCCTTGTGGGCGCGTTGTTGAGGGGTCTCGAGATTCCGAGAGAGTCGATCAGTGCTTGTGGTCGGCATGGCCGTCCACCTTCACCGGCGTGGCCGCACCCGCCACCACCACGTTCCCCTTCATGCCAGCTTCGAAGTGCCCGGCTTGCAGGCAGGCAAAGTCGAAGGTGCCGGCCTTCGTGAACTGCCACAGCAGCTCGCCGGTCTTGCCGGCTTCGACGCTGGCCTGGTTCGGATCGGCGTGTTCCATCTCGGGGAACTTGAGCATCAGCGCGGCGTGCTCTTTCAGCTCTCTGATCGTGCCCAGCACCATCTCGTGCTTGAGCTTGCCTTCGTTCCTGAGCACGAAGCGAATCGTCTCGTTGCGCTTGACGAAAACGCTGGACGGGCTGAAGCGCATCGCATCGCTCATCGTAATCTCGACTGTGCGGCTGACCTTCTTCGGATTGCCCGGCTTGCCCAGCGTCGAGGCATGGCCGTCGTGGGAAGAAGCGCTTGCCTTCTTGTCGTGGTCTTCGTCGCCGTGGGCAAAAGCGACGCTGCCGATGGCGATCAGGCTCATCGCGACGAGCTTGTCGAGGTGTTTCATGGTGTCCTTTCTGGGGTGCTGCAGTCAGTGGTGGCCACTTCGGCCGCTACCGATGCAAAGGCTGAAGCCGGCAGCAGCACGGCCAGCACTGTGAATTTGATCGACGTGTACCAGGGAATTCCTTTAAATCGTTGATGGTTGGAGCGTCAATGGCCCGTGTGGCCGACGGGCTTGCGCACCTGCACTTCGACCTCCTTCATGGGCATGTTCCTGGTCGGCATCGACTGGCCTCCTTCCGACTGGAAGCGCGCGGGCTCGGGCATCGCGCCCGTCCACTCGAAAGCAACCGTGCCCTTGGGGTGCCGGTACCAGCCAGGGTCTTTGTAGTCGCCCGGCTTCTGGTCCTTGCGGACCTTGAGCATGCTGAACATGCCGCCCATCTCGACCGAGCCGACCGGGCCGTCGCCGCTCATCATTCGCTCGGTGTTGTCCGGCAGCGGCATCTCCATCTCGGCCATGTCGGCCATGCCGCGCTCGGCCATCACCATGTAGTCGGGGATCAGCTTGGTGATCTGCTTGGCGATGCCCTGGTGGTCCACACCAATCATGGTCGGCACGTTGTGGCCCATCGCGTTCATCGTGTGGTGGCTCTTGTGGCAGTGGAAAGCCCAGTCGCCTTCTTCATCCGCGACGAAGTCGGTCTGGCGCATCTGGCCGACCGCGATATCGGTGGTGACCTCGGGCCAGCGTGCAGTCCTGGGCGTCGGCCCGCCATCCGTGCCGGTCACCATGAACTCATGGCCGTGCAGGTGTATCGGGTGATTCGTCATCGTCAGGTTGCCGATGCGGATGCGCACCTTGTCTCCTCTGCGAACCACCAGCGGGTCGATGCCCGGGAACACGCGGCTGTTCCAGCTCCACAGGTTGAAGTCGAGCATCGTCATGATCTTGGGCGTGTAGGCGCCCGGGTCGATGTCGTAGGCGTTGAGCAGGAACACGAAGTCGCGGTCCACCTCCTCGATCAGCGGATGCTTCGCCTTCGGGTGCGTGATCCAGAAGCCCATCATTCCCATCGCCATCTGCGTCATCTCATCGGCATGCGGGTGGTACATGAAGGTGCCGGGCCGGCGCGCGACGAACTCGTAGACGAAGGTCTTGCCCGGCTGAATGGCCGGCTGGTTCAGGCCTGCCACGCCGTCCATGCCGTTCGGCAGGCGTTGCCCGTGCCAGTGCACCGTGGTGTGCTCGGGCAGCTTGTTGGTGACGAAGATGCGCACGCGGTCGCCTTCGACCACCTCGATCGTCGGGCCCGGACTCTGGCCGTTGTAGCCCCACAGGTGCGCCTTGAAGCCGGGCGACATCTCGCGTACCACGGGCTCGGCGACGAGGTGGAACTCCTTGACGCCGTTGTTCATGCGCCAGGGCAAGGTCCAGCCGTTCAAAGTGACCACCGGGTTGTAGGGCCGGCCCGTGGTGGGCATGAGGGGCGGCATGGTGTCGGGCTTGGTCTGCATCACCGGCTCGGGCAAGGCGGCCATTGCCACGCGGCTGACGGAAGCGGCTGCAGCGGCGGCAGTGATGGCCCCGGCACCACGAAAGAAACTGCGTCGTGAAAACATGTTGTTGGTCCTCGGGGTTCAATGCGCAGCCGCGCCGCTGTCCATCGTGGACATCGCAGCGGCAGGCATTGCGGTCATGCTGGGAGTACCGATCAGCGCCATCTCGAGGTCGGCCTGCGCGAGCCAGAAGTCGCGCAGCGCCTCGATGTAGCCGTTGACACTGGTGATCTGCGAGCGCACATCGGCAAGCAGCTCGAACACGCCGATCAGCATGCCGTTGTAGCGAAGCTGGTTCTCTTCCGAGATGCGCTTCTTCAGCGGCACGATCTCGTCGCGGAAGTGGCGCGCGATGTCGTAGCTGCTGCGGTAGTTGGCGTAGGCGCCGCGCACCTCGCTGCGCGCATTGATCGCGGTCTCGGCGGCGCGATTGACGGCTTGCATGTAGATCGCCTCGGCCTTGGCGACGCGCGCGTCGCCCCAGTCGAACAGCGGCAGCTCCACACTGATTTCGTAGCCGCGCTGTGTCGGCGCATCGTTGTACGAATTGCGCACCGCACCGATTTCAAGCACGTTGATGAACCGGGTAGCACGCGTGAGTCCGAGATTCTTCGCGAGCTGCTCGGTGCCGAGCTTGGCGGCCTGCACGTCCATGCGCTGAGCCATCGCGGTCTGCTCGATGTCAGGCAGATCGCTCGGTGCCTTGGGCAGGTCGGGCAAGCGCTCGGGCAGGCGGAACTGCGCCTGCTGACCCCACAGGCCCATCAGCCGCGTCAGACGCTCACGCGCCGCGCCACGCGCCTGCTCAGACCGCGCCAGGTTCAACGCCGCTTCGACATAGAAGCTCTGCTCTCGCGCCTGCTGCAACTTGTTCCAGTTGCCCGCCTGGGTCTGACGCCGAGCCAGCTCGGCACCGGCTTCGGCGGCGGTCTGCACCTGCAACATGTAGCGGCCGGTCTCGTCGGCCGCCACTGCGAGGTAGTAGGCCTTGCGCGCCTCCGAGGCCAGCGACAGCACGCTGAGCGCGACGGCGCTACGGGTCTGCTCGAAGCGCCGCGATTCGATCTGGTTCAGCATCGGCAGCATCAACAGCCGCGCGAGGTTGAACTGGATGCTGCGGTCGATCTCGAGGCCTGAACCCTGCTGCAATCGCCCGAAGCTGAAGCCCGGGTTGGGCAGCCGGCCGGCCTGCACCCTATCGGCTTCGGATATTCCGAGTTCGCCGAACGAGGCTTGGAGGCCCTTGTTGTTCAACAGTGCGATCTGGGTCGCATCGTCCGCCGACAGGGGCTGTTCCAGCAGTTGTGCAACCCGCTTGTCGATGGCATCGCGGTCGGCATCGGAGCGGGCCCATTTGACATCCTTGCCGAGCCGATCATTGGCCGCCTGTGAGCGGCAGTCCGAATGTGTTCTTCTTCGGGCGGAGTGAACGTGCATCTTCTTCGGCGTTCGTCTTCTTCTGATCAGCGTCCTTGACGGGTTTTCTTCTGGCCTGATCCGTCTTCTTCAGACTGGGTGCCGGCGGGCG
>JANXZN010000018.1 GCA_025355545.1 Rhizobacter sp. | reverse complement strand
GGTGTACACGCGGGTGCACACGCCGCGCCGCTGCGGACCGCCTTGCAGCGCCGGCGACTTGGACTTCGTGATCTCGGTCTCGCGACCGTGACGCACGAGCTGGTTGATGGTAGGCATTGGTATCTTGTTCCCGCTGATTGTTGCCGTTTGAGTCACTGGTCTTCGACAACGTCACGGGGCGCCTGGGAAACATACCCAGCAAAGAGAGCAGCAGTGCCTGCCGAAAAGCCCTCTATTGTATGCCGATGCGCCAGCCGCCGCAACGCACAGGGCCGGATTCGCCGGTCAGCGGCGACTGGATACTAGGGTTGCGACCCAGAATCCGACTGCCCATCGATGACCCTGCCCGCCGAGGCCGCCGCGCCGCTGCTCGTGCTCGACACCAATGTCGTGCTCGACTGGCTGCTGTTCCGCAACCCCGAGTGCGCCGCGCTTCATGCCGCGCTGGCCGCCGGCACGGTGCGCTTGATCGCCACCGCAGCGATGCGCGACGAACTCGCCCACGTGCTGGGGCGTGGTCGCCTCGATGCGTGGCAGCCCGATCTGCCGACGCTGTGGGCCGCCTGGGCCCGCCACTGCAGCATCGTCGCGACGCCGCTCGCGACCGCCGCGCCGGGCCGGCCGCGCTGCAGCGATCCCGACGATCAGAAGTTCATCGATCTGGCCGTGTCCGCGCCGGCTCGCTGGCTCGTCAGCCGCGACCGCGCGGTGCTGAAGCTCGCGCGCCGGCTGCGGGAAAGCGGTGTCCAGGTCACGCTACCGGGCCACTGGTCGGCGCTCGGCCAGGCCCCGAGTTGAGCCAATCCAGTTCGCGCAGCAGCAGTCGCGCCCCGGCCACGTTGGTCGCGCAGGGTACGTTGTGCACGTCGCAGGCGCGCACCAACGCGTTGATGTCGGGCTCGTGCGGCTGTGGGGTCATCGGATCACGCAGGAAGATCACCGCGTCGACCTCACCCACCGCCAGCCGTGCGCCGATCTGAAGGTCGCCACCGAGCGGGCCGCTCAGGCAGCGCTCGACGTCCAGGCCGACTTCGTTCTGCAGACGTCCGCCTGTCGTCCCGGTGGCGAGCAGATGGCAGCGCGACAGGAAGGTCGCGAACTCGGTCGCGACCATGACCATGTCGTCCTTCTTCTGGTCGTGCGCGATCAGCGCGATGTTCATGGCCGCGATCGTAGCCGCGCACCAAAAAAAGGGCGACCGAAGTCGCCCTTTGCGTCGAAGAAGCGCGTACTTACTCGGCAGCAGCCGCGTCGCTCGCCGCATCGATCTGCGCCAACTGCACGGCGGCCAGTTCCTCGGCCTCCTGCATCACGATGGCCTTGCGCTCGGCGTCGTCCATCGCTTCCTTGGCCTTGCGCGCGTCGTGGAAAGCCATGCCGGTGCCCGCAGGGATCAGGCGCCCGACGATGACGTTTTCCTTCAGCCCGCGCAGCTCGTCGCGCTTGCCCATGATGGCAGCCTCGGTGAGCACGCGCGTGGTTTCCTGGAACGACGCCGCCGAGATGAAGCTGTCGGTCGACAGCGACGCCTTGGTGATGCCCAGCAGCACATCGGCGTGCGTGGCCGGCAGCTTGCCCTCGGCGCGAGCCTTGTCGTTCTTGCCCAATAGCTCGGAGCGTTCGACCTGCTCGCCCAGGATGTAGGTCGTGTCGCCTGGATTGGTGATCTGCACGCGGCGCAGCATCTGGCGCACGATGACCTCGATGTGCTTGTCGTTGATCTTCACGCCCTGCAGCCGGTAAACGTCCTGGACCTCGTCGACGATGTAGCGCGCCAGCTCCTCGATGCCCAGCAGGCGCAGGATGTCCTGCGGATCGGCCGGGCCGTCGACGATCGACTCGCCCTTGTTGACCACCTGGCCCTCGTGGACCACGATGTTTTTCTCCTTGGGCACCAGCTCTTCGTAGACCGTGCCTTCCGGGTCGGTGATCTGCAGGCGCACCTTGCCCTTGGTCTCCTTGCCGAACGACACGGTGCCGGTCATCTCGGCCAGCGTGCCCTTGTCCTTCGGCGTGCGGGCCTCGAACAGCTCGGCCACCCGCGGCAGACCGCCGGTGATGTCGCGCGTCTTCTGGCCCTCGACCGGGATGCGTGCCAGCACCTCGCCCGGCATCAGGTCCTGGCCGTCGCGGATCTGGACCAGCGAGCCGACCTGGAACGCGATCGTCACCGAGTGATCGGTGCCGGGAATCTTGACCTCGTTGCCGGCTGCGTCGAGCAGCTTGACCTGCGGGCGGATCACCTTGATCGCGCCACGGCGCTTCGGGTCGATCACGACGAGTGTCGACAGGCCCGTCACCTCGTCGAGTTGCTTGGCCACCGTCACGCCTTCTTCGACGTTCTCGAACTTCGCCTTGCCGGCGAACTCGGTGATCACCGGTCGCGTCAGCGGATCCCAGTTCGCGAGCACCGTGCCGGCCTTGACCTGCTGGTCGGCCTTGATGCTGAGCAGCGCGCCATACGGCAGCTTGTGACGCTCGCGCTCGCGGCTGTGCTGGTCGGAGATGATGATCTCGCCGGAGCGCGAGATCACCACCAGTTCCCCCTTGCCGTTGGTCACGTAGCGCATCGTGGCGTTGAAGCCGATGCGGCCATCGCTCTTCGCGTCCACGCTCGAGGCCACCGCCGCACGCGACGCCGCACCACCGATGTGGAAGGTACGCATCGTCAACTGCGTTCCCGGCTCGCCGATCGACTGGGCCGCGATCACGCCGATCGCCTCGCCCACGTTGATCAGGCCGCCTCGGCCCAGGTCGCGGCCATAGCACTTGGCGCAGATGCCGAAGCGCGTGGCGCAGGTCAGCGCGGTGCGCACCTTGACCTCGTCGACGCCGGCTGCTTCCAGCACGTCGAGCACGTCCTCGTCCATCATCTCGCCGGCGCCGAGCATCTGCTCCTGCGTTTCCGGGTGCTGCACCTCGATCGCAGTGACGCGGCCGAGAATGCGGTCCCGCAGCGATTCGATGACTTCGCCGCCCTCGACCAGCGCGCGCTGGTTCATGCCGTTCTGCGTGCCGCAGTCTTCCTCGATCACGACCAGATCCTGCGTCACGTCGACCAGGCGGCGCGTCAAGTAGCCCGAGTTAGCAGTCTTTAGGGCCGTGTCCGCGAGGCCCTTCCGGGCGCCGTGGGTCGAGATGAAGTATTGGAGGACGTTCAGGCCTTCACGGAAGTTCGCCGTGATCGGCGTTTCAATGATTGACCCGTCAGGCTTGGCCATCAGGCCGCGCATCCCGGCGAGCTGGCGGATCTGCGCGGCCGAACCGCGCGCACCCGAGTCGGCCATCATGTAGATCGAGTTGAACGACTCCTGGTCCACCGTCTTGCCATGGCGGTCCACCGTCTTTTGCTTCGACAGCTGCGCCATCATGACCTTGCCGACCTCGTCGCCGGTCTTGCCCCAGATGTCGACCACTTTGTTGTAGCGCTCGCCGGACGTCACCAGACCCGAGACGTACTGCTGCTCGATCTCCTTCACTTCCTTCTCGGCGCGTTCGATCAGGCCCGGCTTCTCCTTGGGCACCAACATGTCGTCGATGCAGATCGAGATGCCGGCGCGCGTAGCCAGACGGAAGCCCGATTGCAGCAGCTTGTCGGCGAATACGACCGTTTCTTTCAGGCCGCATTTGCGGAACGAGACGTTGATCAGGCGCGAGATTTCCTTCTTCTTCAGCGCCTTGTTGATGTTGCTGAACGGCAGGCCCTTCGGCAGGATCTCGGACAGCAGCGCACGGCCGACCGTGGTGTCCACGAGCTGGGTCTGCGGCGTGAACTCACCGCTGTCCTTGTCCTTCGTGTACTCGGTCAGGCGTACGCTGATCTTCGTCGTGATCTCGACCACGTCGTTGTCCAGCGCGCGCTGCACTTCGCCGATGTCGGAGAAGATGATGCCTTCGCCCTTGGCGTTGATGCGGTCGCGCGTCGCGTAGTACAGGCCCAGCACCACGTCTTGCGACGGCACGATCGACGGCTCGCCGTTCGCCGGGAACAGGATGTTGTTCGAGGCCAGCATCAAGGTGCGGGCTTCCATCTGCGCTTCGATCGACAGCGGAATGTGCACGGCCATCTGGTCGCCGTCGAAGTCGGCGTTGAACGCCGCGCAGACCAGCGGATGCAGCTGGATCGCCTTGCCTTCGATCAGCACCGGCTCGAAGGCCTGAATGCCCAGGCGGTGCAGGGTCGGCGCGCGGTTCAGCAGCACCGGGTGTTCCTTGATGACTTCTTCGAGGATGTCCCAGACCACCGGCGTGCCGGATTCGACTTCTTTCTTCGCCGCCTTGATGGTCGTGGCGATGCCCATCGCCTCCAGGCGCGAGAAGATGAAAGGCTTGAACAGTTCGAGCGCCATCAGCTTGGGCAGGCCGCACTGGTGCAGCTTGAGCGTCGGGCCGACCACGATGACCGAACGGCCCGAGTAGTCGACGCGCTTGCCCAGCAGGTTCTGGCGGAAGCGACCGCTCTTGCCCTTGATCATGTCGGCCAGCGACTTCAGCGCGCGCTTGTTCGCGCCCGTCATCGCCTTGCCCCGGCGGCCGTTGTCGAGCAGCGAATCAACAGCTTCTTGCAGCATGCGCTTTTCGTTGCGCACAATGATTTCCGGCGCCTTCAGCTCCAACAGGCGAGCCAAGCGGTTGTTCCGGTTGATGACGCGGCGATACAGATCGTTCAGGTCGCTGGTCGCGAAACGGCCACCGTCCAGCGGCACCAGCGGGCGCAGGTCCGGCGGCAGCACCGGCAGCACTTCCATCACCATCCACTGCGGCTTGATGCCCGACTTCTTGAAAGCCTCCATCACCTTCAGGCGCTTCGAGTTCTTCTTGACCTTCAGCTCGGAGCCGGTCATGTCGCCGCGCAGCTTCTCGATCTCGACATCGAGCTCGATCTCGGACAGCAGCTTGTGCACGCCCTCGGCGCCCATCAGCGCGACGAACTCGACACCGAACTCGGTCCGCTTCGCATCAAAGTCGTCCTCGGTCATGATCGAGAACTTCTTCAGCGGCGTCATGCCCGGGTCGACCAACACGTAGGCTTCTAAATACAGCACGCGCTCGATGTCGCGCAAGGTCATGTCGAGCACCAGGCCCAGACGGCTTGGCAGGCTCTTCAGGAACCAGATGTGCGCGCAGGGCGCGGCCAGGTCGATGTGACCCATGCGCTCGCGGCGCACCTTGGTCTGCGTGACCTCGACGCCGCACTTCTCGCAGATCACGCCGCGGTGCTTCAGGCGCTTGTACTTGCCGCACAGGCACTCGTAGTCCTTGATCGGGCCGAAGATTTTGGCGCAGAACAGACCATCGCGCTCCGGCTTGAAGGTGCGGTAGTTGATGGTCTCCGGCTTCTTGACTTCGCCGAACGACCAGGACCGAATTTTTTCGGGGGAAGCCAGGCCAATCTTGATGGCATCGAAGTGCTCATCGGGAGTGAACTGGCGGAACAGATCGAGTAAACCCTTCATGTCTGTTTCCTTTTCTCTTTAGTTGCGCTCGAGTTCGATGTCGATGCCCAAGGAACGAATTTCCTTGACCAGCACATTGAACGATTCCGGCATGCCGGCTTCGATGGCGTGTTCGCCCTTGACGATGCTTTCGTAGACCTTGGTGCGACCGTTCACGTCGTCGGACTTGACCGTCAGCATTTCCTGCAGCACGTAGGAGGCGCCGTAGGCTTCGAGCGCCCAGACTTCCATTTCACCGAAGCGCTGGCCGCCGAACTGGGCCTTGCCGCCCAGCGGTTGCTGCGTGACCAGCGAGTACGGGCCGGTGGAGCGCGCATGCATCTTGTCGTCGACCAGGTGATGCAGCTTCAGCACATGCATGTAGCCGACCGTGACGGGGCGCTCGAAAGCGTCCCCGGTGCGGCCGTCATGCAAGGTCGCCTGGGTGCGCGTCGCGGTCAGGCCCTTGGCCTTGGCGATGTCGTCCGGGTAGGCGAGCTTGAGCATCGCGCGGATTTCTTCCTCGGCCGCGCCGTCGAACACCGGTGTGGCGAACGGCACGCCCTTGCTCAGGTTGCCGGCCATCTCGATGATCTCGGCGTCAGACAGGTTGTCGAGCCGCTCCGTCTTGCCGCCCGACTTGTTGTACAGCTCGTCCAGGAACTTGCGGATCTCCGCGACCTTGACCTGCTCGGTCAGCATCGTCTCGATGCGCTGGCCGATGCCCTTGCCGGCCCAGCCCAGGTGCACTTCGAGCACCTGCCCGACGTTCATGCGCGAAGGCACGCCCAGCGGGTTCAGCACGATGTCGCACGGCGTGCCGTCGGCCATGTAGGGCATGTCCTCGACCGGCACGACCTTGGACACGACACCCTTGTTGCCGTGACGCCCGGCCATCTTGTCGCCCGGCTGCAGGCGACGCTTGACGGCCAGGTAGACCTTGACCATCTTCAGCACGCCCGCGGGCAATTCGTCACCCTGCGTCAGCTTCTTGCGCTTCTCCTCGAACGCGAGGTCGAAGCTGTGGCGAGTCTGCTCGAGCGAATTCTTCGCGCTCTCGAGTTGGCTCGCGACGGTCTCGTCGGCCGGGCGAATGTCGAACCAGTGGTACTTCTCGACGCTGGCCATGTAAGCCTTGTCGATCACCGTGCCCTTCGCGATCTTCTGCGGGCCGCCGTTGGCGGCCTGCCCGACCAGCAGTTTCTCGATCCGGTCGAACGCGTCGGCTTCGACGATGCGAAGCTGGTCGTTCAGGTCCAGGCGATAGCGCTTCAGTTCATCGTCGATGATCTGTTGCGCACGCTTGTCGCGCGGGATGCCTTCGCGGGTGAAGACCTGAACGTCGATGACCGTGCCGTTGGTGCCCTGATCGACCCGCAGCGAGGTGTCCTTCACGTCCGAGGCCTTCTCGCCGAAGATCGCGCGCAGCAGCTTTTCTTCCGGCGTCAGTGTGGTCTCGCCCTTGGGCGTGACCTTGCCGACCAGCGTGTCGCCCGGGTTCACTTCGGCGCCGACATACACGATGCCGGATTCGTCGAGGCGGCCGAGTTGCTGTTCCGAGAGGTTCGGGATGTCGCGGGTGATTTCTTCCGAGCCCAGCTTGGTGTCACGCGCCATCACGACCAGCTCTTCGATGTGGATCGAGGTGTAGCGGTCGTCGGCGATCACACGTTCGCTGATCAGGATCGAGTCTTCGAAGTTGTAGCCGTTCCAGGGCATGAAGCCGACCAGCATGTTCTGGCCCAGGGCGAGCTCGCCGATGTCGGTCGACGCGCCGTCGGCGATGATGTCTTCCGCCGCCACCTTGTCACCGCGCTTGACGATCGGGCGCTGGTGGATGTTGGTGTTCTGGTTCGAGCGCTGGTACTTGATCAGGTTGTAGATGTCTACGCCGACTTCACCCGCCACCGTTTCCTTGTCGTTGACGCGGATCACGATGCGGTTGGTGTCGACGTAGTCCACGACCCCGCCGCGCTTCGCAGCGACGACGGTGCCCGAGTCCTTCGCGGCGACGCGTTCGACGCCGGTACCGACCAGCGCCTTTTCGGGGCGCAAGGTCGGCACGGCCTGGCGCTGCATGTTCGCGCCCATCAGCGCGCGGTTCGCATCGTCGTGCTCGAGGAAGGGCACGAGCGACGCGGCGACCGAGACGATCTGCGTCGGCGCCACGTCCATGTACTGGATGCGCTCGGCCGAGGTCAGGATCGACTCGCCGTTGTCGCGTGCACTCACCAGTTCGTCGATCAGCTTGCCGTCGGCGTCCAGCGTCGCACTCGCCTGCGCGATCACGTACTTGCCTTCTTCGATCGCCGAGAGGTAGTCGATGATCATCGTCACCTTGCCGTCGGCCACGCGACGGTACGGCGTCTCGAGGAAGCCGTACTCGTTCAGTTGTGCGTACAGCGCCAGCGAGTTGATCAGGCCGATGTTCGGGCCTTCCGGGGTCTCGATCGGGCAGACGCGGCCGTAATGCGTCGGGTGCACGTCGCGCACCTCGAAGCCGGCACGTTCGCGGGTCAAACCACCTGGCCCGAGGGCCGAGACGCGCCGCTTGTGCGTGATCTCGGACAGCGGATTCGTCTGGTCCATGAACTGGCTCAGCTGCGACGCGCCGAAGAACTCCTTCAGCGCCGCGGAGATCGGCTTGGAGTTGATCAGGTCATGAGGCATCAGCGCCTCGGTCTCGGCCTGACCGAGCCGCTCCTTCACGGCTTTCTCGATGCGTGCGAGACCCGAGCGGTACTGGTTCTCGGCCAGCTCGCCGACGCAACGCACACGGCGGTTGCCCAAGTGGTCGATGTCGTCGACTTCGCCGCGGCCGTTGCGCAGCTCGACGAGGATCTTGACGACGTCGAGGATGTCTTCGTTGCTCAGCGTCATCGCGCCTTCCGGCACGTCGCGGCCGACCCGGGCGTTGAACTTCATCCGGCCGACGCGCGAAAGATCGTAGGTGTCGCCGCTGTAGAACAGGCGATGGAACAGCGCCTCGACCGCGTCTTCGGTCGGTGGCTCGCCGGGGCGCATCATGCGGTAGATCGCGACGCGCGCGGCCAGCTGGTCGGCGGTCTCGTCGGCAGCCAGCGTCTGCGAGATGTACGCGCCTTCGTCCAGCTCGTTGGTGTACAGCGCCGGGATTTCCTTGACGCCGGCCACGCGCAGCTTCTTCAGCAGCGCTTCGGTCAGTTCGTCGTTGGCCTTCGCGAGGATCTCGCCGGTGTCGGCGTCGACCACGTTGCGGGCCAGCATCCGGCCCATCAGGTAGTCCTCGGGCACGCTGATGAACTGGGTTTCCGACTGCTCGATCGTGCGCACGTGGCGCGCGGTGATGCGCTTGTCCTTCTCGACCACGACGACACCGTTCTTGTCGGTGATGTCGAAGCGCGCGACTTCGCCACGCAGGCGGTCGGCGACGAATTCGAGCTGCGCGCCGGAGTCCATCAGGCGGAAGTTGTCGAACACGAAGAAGTTCGCGAGGATCGCTTCCGGGTTCAAGCCGATGGCCTTCAGCAGGATCGTCACCGGCATCTTGCGGCGGCGATCGACGCGGAAATACAGGATGTCCTTCGGGTCGAACTCAAAGTCGAGCCACGAGCCGCGGTACGGGATGATCCGCGCGCTGAACAGCAGCTTGCCGCTCGAATGCGTCTTGCCCTTGTCGTGCTCGAAGAACACGCCCGGCGAACGGTGCAGCTGCGAGACGATCACGCGCTCGGT
>JANXZN010000419.1 GCA_025355545.1 Rhizobacter sp. | reverse complement strand
CGGCGGTCCGTGGTGCAAGTTCAAGAACCCGAAGAGCGGCAAGGAGATCATCGTCAAGGACGTGATCGCCGACGCGTTTTTGCAGCAGATCCTGCTCCGACCGGCCGAGTATTCGGTGATCGCGACGCTGAACCTGAACGGCGACTACGTCTCGGACGCGCTGGCCGCGCAGGTCGGCGGCATCGGCATCGCCCCGGGGGCGAACCTGTCGGACTCGATCGCGATGTTCGAAGCCACCCACGGAACCGCGCCCAAGTACGCCGGCAAGGACTACGTGAATCCTGGCTCCGAGATCCTCTCGGCCGAAATGATGCTGCGCCACATGGGCTGGACCGCGGCCGCCGACCTGATCATCAGTTCGATGGAGAAGTCGATCCTGTCGAAGAAGGTGACCTACGACTTCGCGCGCCTGATGGACGGCGCGACACAGGTGTCGTGCTCGGGTTTCGGCCAGGTGATGATCGACCACATGTAAGCATGGCGGCCGCGCCGCGACTCGGCCCGTGCCGCAGGCCAGCCCGCCACTTCGGCGGGCTTTTTGTTGGTCGGCGCCGCGACGGCGCTCAGGAGGCGCCGGATACCGAGGAGGCGCCCGCGGCGGGCTGCGCCGCGCCGGCTTCGTCGGTGGCATCGATCGCGGCGATGTTCTGCGCCAGCTGGCCCTTGGGCCCCTGGACGATCTCGAAACGGACGCGCCCACCCTGCTTCAGGGTGCGGAATCCGTCCATCTGGATCGCGGAGAAATGGGCGAAGATGTCCTCCCCACCGGCCTCCGGTTCGATGAAACCGAAGCCCTTCGCGTCGTTGAACCACTTGACGGTACCGGTGGCCATGGTGTCGCTCCCCTGCGCGCGTGACGCGCATCACGATTCTCCGGCCGCGTGAAATCCGCTGTCAAGAACGGGAACACCCCTGGATCTGCACGGTGGACGCGGCGCAATTCCGCCCTTGCAGAGTCGGCGGTGGGCGCAATATGGAAAGGGTCGAAACGCAACGGCGTCAACTCGATAGAATGAATCCATGCCTGACGAACCCACCCCTCCCGCAGCGCCTCCGGCGTCGCGGCCCCTGCCCGACGACGGGCAGGGAGCGGTTGTGGTCGAGCGCCAGCTTGCAAAGACGGAACCACCCCGCATGTACCAAGTGGTTCTGCTGAACGACGACTACACACCGATGGAGTTTGTCGTGATGGTGTTGCAGGAGTATTTCAAGCACGACCTCGAGACCGCGACCCAGATCATGCTGAAGATCCACCATGACGGGCGCGGCGTGTGTGGCGTGTACTCGAAGGACGTCGCCGCGACGAAGGTTGAATTGGTGCTGGCTGCCGCACGCCGCGGCGGCCACCCGTTGCAATGTATTTTGGAGGCCGCATGATTGCCCAGGAACTTGAAGTCAGCCTGCACATGGCGTTCGTCGAGGCGCGCCAGCAGCGCCACGAGTTCATCACCGTCGAGCACCTGCTGATGGCGCTGCTCGACAACCCGTCCGCGGCCGAGGTGCTGCGCGCCTGTTCCGCCAATGGCGACGACCTGCGCAAGAGCTTGGTCGGCTTCATCAAGGAGAACACGCCCACGGTGGGCGGCTCCGACGAGGTCGACACGCAACCCACGCTGGGGTTCCAGCGCGTGATCCAGCGCGCGATCATGCATGTGCAGTCCACCGGCAGCGGCAAGAAGGAAGTGACCGGCGCGAACGTGCTGGTCGCAATTTTCGGCGAGAAGGACTCGCACGCCGTCTACTATCTGCACCAGCAGGGCGTGACGCGCCTGGACGTCGTCAACTTCATCGCCCACGGCATCCGCAAGAGCGATCCGCCCGAGCCGGCCAAGCCCAGCGAGGGCGGCGCCGGCAGCAACGACAGCGAGAAGGAAGAGGGCGATGCCAAGGGCTCGCCGCTGGACCAGTTCACGCAGAACCTGAACCAGCTCGCCCGCGACGGCAAGATCGATCCGCTGATCGGCCGCGAGCTCGAGGTCGAGCGGGTGATCCAGATCCTGTGCCGGCGGCGCAAGAACAACCCGCTGCTGGTCGGCGAGGCCGGCGTGGGCAAGACCGCGATCGCCGAGGGCCTGGCCTGGCGCATCACGCAGAACGAGGTGCCCGAGGTGCTGGCGAACTCGATGGTCTACTCGCTCGACATGGGCGCGTTGCTGGCCGGCACCAAGTACCGCGGCGATTTCGAGCAGCGTCTGAAGGGCGTGCTCAAGCAGTTGAAGGACCAGCCGAACGCAATCCTGTTCATCGACGAGATTCACACGCTCATCGGCGCCGGCGCGGCCTCGGGTGGCACGCTGGACGCGAGCAACCTGCTGAAGCCGGCGCTCAGCTCCGGCGCGATGAAGTGCATCGGCGCAACCACCTTCACCGAGTACCGCGGCATCTTCGAGAAGGACGCAGCGCTGTCGCGGCGCTTCCAGAAGGTCGATGTGACCGAGCCGTCGGTCGAGCAGACCGTCGAGATCCTGAAGGGGCTGAAGTCGCGCTTCGAAGAGCACCACAGCGTCAAGTACGCGGTCGGCGCCCTGCAGGCCGCGGCCGAGCTGTCGGCCAAGTTCATCAACGACCGTCACTTGCCCGACAAGGCGATCGACGTGATCGACGAGGCGGGCGCGGCGCAGCGCATCCTGCCGAAGAACAAGCAGAAGAAGACCATTACGCGCGCCGAGGTCGAAGACATCGTCGCGAAGATCGCGCGCATTCCGCCGGCCAGCGTGTCGAGCGACGACCGTGGCAAGCTGAAGACGCTGGAACGCGACCTGAACAGCGTCGTGTTCGGCCAGGAGCCGGCGGTCGAGGCGATCTCGGCCGCGATCAAGATGGCGCGCTCGGGCCTGGGTCGGCCCGACAAGCCGATCGGCTCGTTCCTGTTCAGCGGCCCGACCGGCGTCGGCAAGACCGAAGTCGCGAAGCAGCTCGCCTACATTCTCGGCGTCGAGCTGATTCGCTTCGACATGAGTGAATACATGGAGCGCCACGCGGTGAGCCGGCTGATCGGCGCGCCGCCGGGCTATGTTGGCTTCGACCAGGGCGGCTTGCTGACCGAGGCGATCTCGAAGAAACCGCACGCGGTGCTGTTGTTCGACGAGATCGAAAAGGCGCACCCCGATGTCTTCAACGTGCTGCTGCAGGTCATGGACCACGGCACGCTGACCGACAACAACGGGCGCAAGGCCGACTTCCGCAGCGTCATCATCATCATGACGACGAATGCCGGCGCCGAGACGATGAACAAGGCGACGATCGGCTTCACCAACGCCCGCGAGCAGGGCGACGAGATGGCCGACATCAAGCGCCTGTTCACGCCGGAGT
This sequence comes from Rhizobacter sp., assembly GCA_025355545.1. Taxonomy (GTDB): domain Bacteria; phylum Pseudomonadota; class Gammaproteobacteria; order Burkholderiales; family Burkholderiaceae_C; genus LMDS01. The sequence goes on along the minus strand of JANXZN010000419.1, from coordinate 952 downwards.
TCCGCAACCGGCTGGATGCGATGATCAGCTTCAAGGCGCTCGACGAAGAGATCATCCTGCGCGTGGTCGACAAGTTCCTGCTGCAGCTCGAGAGCCAGCTCGGCGAGAAAAAGGTCGAGGTCACCTTCACCGACGCGCTGCGCAAGCAGCTCGCGAAGAAGGGCTTCGATCCGCTGATGGGCGCTCGCCCGATGCAGCGCCTGATCCAGGACACGATCCGACGTGCGCTGGCCGACGAACTGCTGTTCGGTCGGCTGGTCGATGGCGGTCGGCTGACGGTGGATGTCGATGCCGATGGCAAGCCGGTGCTCGACATCCAGCCGGTGAAGAAGATCGACAAGCCGAAGGCCGAGCCGGCCACCGCATAGGACGATCGAAGTGCTGCGGAGGGAGCCCACGGGCTCCCTTTTCTTTGGTGCGCCCAGCATGGGCGCGATCTTGGAGGTGCAAGTCCTCCCGCGAGCTGACCACAGTGAGCGAAGTGAAGTGCAACTGCGCGAGGGCGACCGAGCGTGGAGAGGAAGCACGTAGCGAAACCGCGAGTCGAGGAACACGAAGCGCATAGGAGGCGGCACCGAGCGGGGCGAGCAAGCAAATGATTGCGAAGCTCTTGTGGTCAAGGCGAGGTGACGTAGATGCGACGGCTGTGCGGGGAAGGATTGCGTTCTTACCTGGGGAGATCTCGCCTCGTGCCTGAAAGGGCGACGGTGATGAACCGGAGCGAGAAGTCAGCAGAGGTCGTAGTAGTTGGGGCGACTCGACGAAGGACCGAAGGAGTGGAAGGAGTAGCCCTGCGGCTCTCGGAGTTGGAGTGACCCTAGAGACGGCAGTAGGTCATAGCGAACCAAGCGTAGCGCCAGCACTCGCGCGGGCTGGGGCCGGTCGGGCACACTCACCGCATGGGTGAAGCCAAGATCAAGGCGCGCACGCAGGTGGCGCGGGCCGTGGACAC
>JANXZN010000399.1 GCA_025355545.1 Rhizobacter sp. | reverse complement strand
CCAACGTCAATTTCTTCGCTACAGTTTGGTTTCGGCATTGCCCGCTCGTTCATCAAGATTCGACACCTCGATAAACGGGCATCCAAAGGGCAATGCCGTCCTCGTTTCTACGGGGGAGCGTGAAATATCCGGGCTAGCGGCGCCCGGTTCTTCGTCACAGTGCCGCCGGCCGAGAGCCGGCGTTTCTCTATTCTTTCAATAGTCAATGACGATTGATATGTATTGTTAAATAGCATAGTATTTACCCTATTGAACGCCTTCATCCATCCTCTTAGGAAGCAACAATGTCGCTGATCAACACCCAAATCAAACCCTTCGCCGCCACCGCCTACAAGAACGGCAAGTTCATCGACGTGACCCAGGACACGCTGAAGGGCAAGTGGGCCGTGCTGATGTTCTACCCGGCCGACTTCACCTTCGTCTGCCCGACCGAACTCGAGGACCTGGCCGACCACCACGCCCAGTTCAAGGACCTGGGCGTCGAGGTCTACGGCGTCTCGACCGACAGTCACTTCGCGCACAAGGCCTGGCACGACACCTCGGACGCGATCAAGAAGGTCAACTACGCGCTGATCGGCGACCCGACCCAGCAGCTCTCGCGCAACTTCGAGGTGCTGGTCGAGGAAGAAGGCATGGCGCTGCGCGGCAGTTTCGTGATCAACCCCGAAGGCCGGATCAAGCTGATGGAAGTGCACGACAACGGCATCGGCCGCGACGCGTCGGAGCTGCTGCGCAAGGTCAAGGCCGCGCAGTACGTCGCCGCGCACCCGGGCGAGGTCTGCCCGGCCAAGTGGACCGAAGGCGCGGCGACGTTGACGCCGTCGCTGGACCTGGTCGGCAAGATCTGATTTCGACCCGCAGTCAGGAACGAAGGAGATTCTCGATGCTGGACGCCAACCTGAAGACGCAGCTCAAGGCCTACCTCGAGCGTGTGAAGCTGCCTTTTGAGATCACCGCGTCGCTGGACGACAGCGCCGCCGCTCGGGAGATGCATGGCCTGCTGCAGGACATCGTCGCGCTGAGCGACAAGATCACGCTGAAGACCGACGGCACGGACGCCCGCAAACCGTCGTTCACGCTGGCCCGCTTCGGCGAGCCGCCGCGCATTCGGTTCGCGGCGATTCCGATGGGACATGAGTTCACGTCGCTGGTGCTGGCGCTGCTGCAGGTCGGCGGTCATCCGCCGAAGCTCGAGGCCGAGCTCGTCGAGCAGATCAGGGCCCTCGACGGCGACTTCCGCTTCGAGACCTACATGTCGCTGAGCTGCCACAACTGCCCGGACGTGGTGCAGGCGCTCAACCTGATGGCGGTACTCAATCCGCGTGTGCAGAGCAGCGTGATCGATGGCGGCCTGTACCAGCAGGAAGTGAGCGGGCGCCAGATCATGGCGGTGCCGAGCGTGTTTCTGAACGGCGAGCCGTTCGGTCAGGGCCGCATGGACGTCGAAGCGATCGTTGCCAGGCTCGACACCGGCGCTGCCGCGCGTGATGCTGCCAAGCTGAACGCGAAAGACCCGTACGACGTGCTGATCGTCGGCGGCGGCCCGGCGGGCGCTGCGGCGGCGGTCTACGCAGCACGCAAGGGCATCCGCACCGGCGTGCTCGCCGAGCGCTTCGGCGGCCAGACGCTGGACACGTTGGGCATCGAGAACTTCATCTCGGTGCTCGAAACCGAAGGTCCGAAATTCGCGCTCGCGCTGGAGCAGCACGCCAAGCAGTACGGCGTCGAGATCCTGAACCTGCAGCGCGCCGAGAAGCTGATTCCCGCAACCACAAAAGGCGGTCTGGTCGGTATCCAACTCGCGAACGGCGCGACGCTGCAGAGCAGGACCGTGATCCTGTCGACCGGCGCGCGCTGGCGCGAGGTCGACGTGCCGGGCGAGAAGGAATACCGCAACAAGGGCGTGGCTTACTGCCCCCACTGCGACGGCCCGCTGTTCAAGGGCAAGCGCGTCGCGGTGATCGGCGGCGGCAATTCGGGCGTCGAGGCGGCGATCGACCTGGCCGGCATCGTCGGCCACGTGACCCTGCTCGCGTTCGGCGACCAACTGCGTGCCGACGCAGTGCTGGTGACGAAGCTGAAGAGCCTGCCGAACGTCGCGATCCATAGCGGGCGCAGACGACCGAGATCACCGGCGCCGACGGCAAGGTCAACGGCCTGAACTACACGGATCGCGCGACCGGCGAGGCCAGGCGCGTCGAACTCGAGGGTGTGTTCGTGCAGATCGGCCTGGTGCCGAACGCCGAATGGCTGAAGGGCACGCTGGAACTGTCACGCTATGGCGAGATCGTCGTCGATGCGCGCGGGCAGACCTCGCTGCCCGGTGTGTTCGCGGCTGGCGACGTGACGACGGTGCCGTTCAAGCAGATCATCATCGCCGCCGGCGACGGCGCGAAGGCCGCGCTCGGCGCCTTCGACCACTTGATCCGCACATCGCTGCCGCAAGCCATCGCGGCGTGATGCGTGTTCAGCCGGCCGCCATCGCGGCCCGGCTGATGCGCCAGCCATCGAGCGTGTAGATCACCAGCGCGAGCCAGATGCCGGCGAAGCCGACGAAGCGCGCGCCGGAGAAGGGCTCGCCGAACACCGATACACCGAGCAGAAACTGGATCGTGGGGCCGAGGTATTGGACGATGCCCAGCGTCGCCATCGACAGACGCCGTGCGCCGGCCGCGAACAGCAGCAGCGGCACTGCGGTGATCGGGCCGAGCGCGATGATCCACAGGTTGGTCAGCACATCCGGCGCCGGGAAACTGGCTGTGCCTTGCGACGCGGCGATGCCCAGCACGAGCAGCGCGAGCGGCGCGAGCAGCAGCGTTTCGAGCGTCAGCCCTTCGAGCGCGCCGAGCACGGCGATCTTGCGCAGCAGGCCGTAGCCGCCAAAGCTGATCGCGAGCGCCAGTGCGATCCACGGCGGCTGCCCGGCCTGCACGGTGAGCCACAGCACGCCGGCGGCGGCGATCGCCAGTGCCAGCCACTGCAGCCGCCGCAGGCGTTCGTGCAGCAAGGTCACGCCCAGCAGCACGTTGACCAGCGGCGTGATGAAGTAGCCCAGGCTGGCTTCAGTCACGTGGCCATGGTTCACGGCCCAGATGTAGGCGAGCCAGTTCGCGCCGATCAGCAGCGCGCTGGCGATGAAGGCCGCGAGCACCCGGGGCTGGCGCAGCACCTGCCGCAGCCAGCCCCACTGGCGCCGGCCGGTCAGCAGCGCCGCGAGGCACAGCAGACATCAGACGACGCGGTGCGCCAGGATCTCGGGCGCCGGCACCTTGGTGACGAGGCGGAAGTACAGCGGGAACAGCCCCCACCAGGCGAAAGCGAGGGCGGCGTAGACGAGGCCGGAATGCAAGCGCGGGCTGCCCTTCAGTTCTTCTCGAGCAGCGCGTCGCCATACTGCTCGCGCAGCCGGTTCTTCAGCATCTTGCCGGTCGCGCCGAGCGGGATGGCATCGACGAAGACGACGTCGTCGGGCGTCCACCACTTCGCGATCCGGCCCTCGAAGAACGCAAGCATCTCGTCACGCGTGAGTTCGACGCCGGGCTTCCTGACGACGATCAGCAGCGGCCGCTCGTCCCACTTCGCGTGCCTTGCGGCGATGCAGGCGGCCATCGCGACTTTCGGGTTGGCCATCGCGATGTTCTCGAGATCGATCGAGCCGATCCACTCGCCGCCGGACTTGATCACGTCCTTGCTGCGGTCGGTGATGTGCATGTAGCCGTCGGCGTCGATCGTGGCGACGTCGCCGGTCGGGAACCAGCCGTTCACCAGCGGGTTGCCGCCTTCGCCCTTGAAGTACTCGTCGATGATCCACGGCCCGCGCACCAGCAGCTCGCCGGATTGCCTGCCGTCCCAGGGCAGCGCGTCCCCGTTCTCGCCGACGATCTTCATGTCCACGCCATAGACCGCGCGGCCCTGCGTGGCCTGCACTGCCATGCGTTGCTCGGACGACAGCGCGACGTGCTTGCCTTTGAGGATCGCCGCGGTGCCCACCGGGCTCATCTCGGTCATGCCCCAGGCGTGGATCACCTGCACGTCGTAGCGTTCCTGGAACGCCTTCATCATTGCCGGCGGGCAGGCCGAGCCGCCGATCACGGTGCGGCGCATCGTCGAGAATTTCAGCTCGTTGGCCTCGACATACCCGAGCAGGCCCTGCCACACCGTGGGCACGCCGGCCGACAGCGTGACGCGCTCGGTCTCGAACAGTTCATACAGCGATTTGCCGTCCAGCCCCGGGCCCGGGAACACCAGCTTCGCGCCCGTCATGCAGGCCGCGTACGGCAGGCCCCAGGCGTTGACGTGGAACATCGGCACCACCGGCAGGATCGTGTCGCGCGCCGAGCAGTTGAGCGCGTCGGGCAGGGCGATCGCGAAGGTGTGCAGCACGGTCGAGCGGTGGCTGTACAGCACACCCTTCGGGTTGCCCGTGGTGCCGCTGGTGTAACACAGAGACGAGGCCTGGTTTTCGTCGAAGCTCGGCCACTCGAACTGGTCGTCGTTCGCATCGATCAGGTCCTCGAAGCACAGCAGGTTCGCGAGCGTGCTGTCCTTCGGCATGTGCGCGCGGTCGGTCATCGCGACGAAGGTCTTGATGGTCTTGACGCGGCCCGCGATCGCCTCGATCAGCGGCAGGAAGGTCATGTCGAAGAACAGCACCTGGTCTCCGGCGTGGTCGGCGAGGTAGACCACATGGTCGGGGTGCAGGCGCGGGTTCAGCGTGTGCAGCACCGCGCCCGAGCCCGACACCGCGTAGTACAGCTCCATGTGGCGGTAGCCGTTCCAGGCCAGCGTCGCGACGCGTTCGCCTGGCTTCACGCCGAGCCTGGCCAGCGCATTGGCCATGCGGCGCGAGCGCGCCGCCAGCTCGCGATAGGTCGTGCGATGGATGTCGCCTTCGACCCTGCGCGAGACCACTTCCTGGTCGGCGTGGTGACGCTGCGCGTGCACCAGCAGCGACGAGATCAGCAGCGGCTGCTGCATCATCAGACCGTTCATTTTCGTTGTCTCCCTGACGAGGGCCGTACCCGAATGTTCGTGGTTGATTGTGACGCAGCGCCGCGGCATGATCGCCACCGTGGCCCGTATCGTTTTCACCCAGCAGCTCAAGCGGTTCACCGACACGCCGGAGCTCGACACGCCTGCGCCCACGCTGCGCGCGGCGCTCGACGCCGCGTTCGCGTTGAATCCGCAGTTGCGCGGCTACGTGCTCGACGACCAGGGGCATCTGCGCGGCAACGTCGTCGCCTTCATCGACGGGCGGCGCTGCCGCGAGCGGGTCCGCCTCGACGACGCGCTGCGGCCCGACAGCCAGGTGCACGTGATGCAGGCCTTGTCGGGCGGCTGAACCACCACCGGAGGATTTGACGATGGCAGCACGTGCCTGGGTCGCGACCCGCAAGGGTCTGTTCGAGATACGCCAGCGGCGTGGCGACTGGGCGATCGAGTGCGTGAGCTTTCTCGGCGAGCCGGTGTCGATGCTGCTGCCGCCGCAGGCCTCGGGGCGGATGCTCGCGGCGCTCAACCTCGGCCACTTCGGTGTCAAGCTGCACGCCTCCGACGATGCCGGCGTGAGCTGGCACGAGCTCGCGGCGCCGGTCTACCCGCCGCAGCCCGAAGGCGAGCCGGTCGCCGGCGTGGCCTGGAAACTGGTGCAGATCTGGGCGCTCGAAGCCGGGCTCGGCGCAGCCGGCGGCACGCTCTGGGCCGGTACCTTGCCGGGCGGCCTGTTCCGCTCGAACGACGGCGGCGAATCCTGGCAGCTCGTCGATGCGCTGTGGAACCAGCCCGGCCGCGCCGAGTGGTTCGGCGGCGGCTACGACGTGCCCGGCATCCACTCGATCTGCCCGCACCCTTTGCTGCCGGCCGAATTGCTGGTGGGCATCAGCTGCGGCGGCGCGTGGGTCAGTCGCGACGACGGCGCGAGCTGGCAGGTACAGGCCGACGGCATGCGCGCCGCCTACATGCCGCCCGACCTGGCCGAGAACCCGAACACCCAGGACCCGCACCGCATCGAGCGCAGCCCGGCGCAACCCGACCTGCTCTGGTGCCAGCACCACGGCGGCATCTGGCGCTCCGGCGACAACGCCCGCTCGTGGCAGGAGGTCACCGGTGCGCCCGGTTCGAGCTTCGGCTTCGCAGTCGCGGCCCACCCCGAGCAGGCCGACACCGCGTGGTTCGTGCCCGCTGTGGCGGACCAGCAGCGCGTGCCGGCCGGTGGCGCGCTCGCGGTCAATCGCACGCGCGACGGCGGCCGCAGCTTCGAAGCGCTGCGCGCCGGCCTGCCGCAACGCGACTGCTACGACCTGGTCTATCGCCACGGTCTGGCCGTCGACGCGAGCGGCGGCCGGCTGCTGATGGGCAGCACCACCGGCAACCTGTGGGCGAGCGACGACGGCGGCGATCGCTGGGTGATGGTGCCGGTGAACCTGCCGCCGATCCATGCCGTGCGCTTCGATTGAGGCGCGCGCGTCGGGCCCAGCATTCACATCCGCTCGCACAACTGTGGCAAACAGCGCACATCGAGCCCCAAGAACGTGGGGGCGACCCCCAGGCGAGGGATGTGTTGTCACACAGCGCGGCTGAAAATCGCGACATGGGCTTGCAAAGCCTGTCGTTCGAGGATCCGCCATGCCGCAAACCTACAACGTTGGAGCCCGCTCGCTGTTCGTCACCGCCACCGCGTGGGTGTTCATCATCCTGGCGGCCTTGACGAGCGCGTCGGCGCTGGTCCAGAACGCTGCTGTCGCGTCGCTGATGCCGGGGTTGCAGGTCGCCACCGATCGCACGCCGCTGCCGCTGCTGACCGGCCTGCTCGTCGGCTACCTGCCGTGGGTGGTGGGCACGGGCCTCGTGATGTCGCTGGCGACGCTGGCGTCGGCGATCGGGCTGCTGATGCGCCTGGACTGGGCCCGCCGCACCTTCATCGCACTGCTCGTCGTGGCGATCTGCGCCAACCTGCTCGGCCTGTGGCTTCAGCAGGAGCTGCTGCAGTCGGTGGTCAGCAGCACGCTCAGCAGCGCGCCGATCCCGCAGCAGGCGCTCGGCGTGTTCGGTGGCTTCGTGACCGCCGCGCGCGTGATGGCGGTGCTGATGACCCTGGTGGGCTGTGCGCTGCTGGGCTGGATCATCCGGCGCCTGATGTCGGCCGGCGTGCGCCAGGAATTCGCCTGAACCGGCGCTTCAGCGCGCGTCGCCGCCCAGGTAGAACCAGCGGCCGCCTTCGCGCACGAAGCGGCTGAGTTCATGCAGCCGTTCGGCGCGGCCGCCGAGCTTGTGGCGCGCCACGAACTCGACCGTCGCGTGGTCGGCGTCGATCACGGTGTGGCGGCGCAGCTCCAAGCCCAACCACTTCAGCCCCGCCGGGTTCGGATCGAGCTGCGCCGGGCGCTGGCTCGGGTGCCAGGTGGCGAGCAGGTAGTCGAGCCGGTCCTGCACGAAGGCGCTGTAGCGGGAGCGCATCAGCGCCTCGGCGCCCGGCGCGAGCAGATGCAAGCCACCGGCGTGGTAGCGGCCGCAGCAGGCCTCGCAGGGCAGGGCGTCGGCGGGCGATCGGCAGGGGCAGATCACAAGCGCAGTTCCCAGGTCTCGCCGACCAGGTCGTGACCGAAGCTGTGGTGCCGCTCGCTGTGCGTCGGCGCATAGCCTGCCTTCCGATAGATGCCACGCGCCGCGAGCAGGTTGGCATTCGTCCACAGCAGGATCCTGCGGTAGCCAACGCGGCGCGCGAACTGCGTGCATTCGTCGACCAGTCGCACGCCCAGCCCCAGGCCGCGCGCCGACGGTTCGACCAGCAGCATGCGCAGCTGCGCGCTGCCGTCGATCGCGGCGTGGGTGGTTTCGTCGCGCGCCTGCACCAGGAACACGCTGCCGATCGGAGCACCGTCGCGCTCGGCGATCCAGCAGGCCTCGCGGGCCGGATCGAAGCGCTCGATGAAGTCGGCGGCGATGCGCGCGACCAGCGCCTCGAAGCCCATGTCCCAGGCGTACTCGTCGGCATAGAGCGCGCCGTGGCGCGCGATCACCCAGCCGATGTCGCCGGCGCGGTGCGGGCGCAGTTCGAACGGCGCCGCGCGTGGCGCCGGCTCGCCGAGCAGGCGCTCGATGCCGGCCATCGATTGCAGCAGTTGCTGCTGCTGCGCCTCGCCCAGTGGGGCGAGCAGGGCGCTCACGTCGGCCTGAGAGCGCGCATCGAGCGGTGCGAACGCGCGCTTGCCGGCCGCGGTCAGGCTCAGGTGCTGGTGGCGCGCGTCGGCCTTCGAGTGCGTGCTCTTGATCAGCCCGCGCGCCTTGAAGCCGCCCAGCAGGCGGCTCAGGTAGCCGGCATCGAGATCGAGCCTGCGCGCCAGCTCGCTGCCGGTGAGGCGCTCGCGGTGTGCCAGCTCCCACAGCAGGCGCGACTCGGTGAGCGTGAAGGTCGAGCCCGGCAGGCCTCCCTGCAGCACGCCGATGCGGCCGGTGTAAAAGCGGTTGAAGCGGCGGATGGTGTCGATGCGGGTATCCGTCATGGCGCGCCGGGAGCGAGGAGGAGCCTCGATTTTTGCGTCGTTGATTGCTAAAAGCAACCAGGTTTTGAAACCCTGGGCTTGCGTCGATAGTTGTATAAACGTACAGTCTTTCGGAATGGACCTGCTGCCCGCCTTCGCTTCGCCGCCGCCACCCGCAGCGACGAGCGTCGCGCGGGCGCTGTACCGGGGCGCGGAATCACCGATCCTGCCGGAGCCTGCTGCTGCAATGCCGCGCCGGCTTCCGATCCGCCCCGAAAGCCTGCATCCCACGCTGTGGCTGGGCCACCAGCTGGCCCGCCATGCCGATGCCGCGGTCGCCACCGGCTTCGCCGCGCTCGATGCCCAGTTGCCGGGCGCCGGCTGGCCGCGCCGCGCGCTCACCGAACTGCTGCTGCCGCACCCGGGCGTGGGCGAGATCCGGTTGCTCGCGCCCAGCCTCGTCGCGGCCCAGCGGGCGGGCCGGCTGGTGATGCTGTTCGACCCGCCAACGGCCTTGTCGGCCGCGGCGCTGGAGCGGCTCGGGTTCGCGGTCGAGGAGCTGCTGATCATCAACACCCGCACCCGCGTGATCCCCGGCGCCGACAGCCTGTGGGCACTCGAGCAGGCGCTCAAGAGCGGTCATGTCGGCGCGGTGCTCGCCTGGCTGCCGCCGCGCCTGCGCGCCGAACGGCTGCGCCGGCTGCAACTCGCCGCCCATGCCCACGACGGGCCGGCCTTCGTGCTGTGCGAGATGAGCGCGGCGCAGCGCCCCACGGCCGCGCCGCTGCGCCTGGCGCTGCGTCCGGCCGGCGCCGATGTGCTGGCGGTGCGCGTGCTGAAGCGCCGCGGCCCGCCGCTGGAAGCACCGTTGCAGCTCGCGTTGCCGCCGGTGCTGTCGGAGGCGGCGCAGCAGCGCGCGCAGGCCGGCATCGAGGGCGCGGCGCTCGGGCGTGGCGGCGTCCAGACGGTGCCGCCAAGCAGCCTGCGCGCCGCGACCTTCGTCAACCTCGCGGCCGGTTGAGCGCGTCGCCAGCGGCCGAACGTTTCGCCGACCCGACGCGTGGCGCTCATCGTCCCTGTGGATCGCTTTCGCCGTGCTCTGGATCGCCCTGCACCTGCCGCTGCTGTCGCTCGAATCGTTCGCGGCCACGCTGCCGCCCGCGCCGGGCGAGCGGCCGCTGGCGCTGCTGGATGCGCAGGCGATCCTTCACGTCAACGCGGCGGCGCGCGCGCTCGGCGTCAGACCCGGCTTCAAGCGCGCGACCGCGCTGGCGCTGGCGCCGCAACTCACGTTCGGGCAGGCCGACCGGGTGCGTGACGGCCAGGCGCTCGCCGCCGTCGCACACGCGGCGCTGGCCTTCACGCCCAGCGTCTCGATCCAGCCACCCAGCGCCGCGACCCCCGACGACGCGCCCCACACCGTGCTGCTGGAGGTGCACGCCAGCCTGCGCTATTTCGGCGGCCTTCCGGCCCTGCGGCAGCGCCTGCAGGACGCGCTCGAACCGCTGGGTCATCGCGTGCACACCGTCAGCGCACGCACGCCACTCGGTGCCGCGCTGCTCGCGCGCGTGCACACCCATCTGGACTGCGCCGATCTCGGCGCCACGCGCGCCGCACTCGAGCGCGTGCCGGTCTGGCTGCTCGGCCCTGGCCGCGCGCACTGGGAGGCGCTGCAGGGCATGGGGCTGCGCACGGTCGCCGATCTGCGCGGCGTGCCGCGCGACGGGCTGGCGCGGCGCTTCGGCGAGGTCGTGCTCGACGAACTCGACCGCGCCAATGGCACCCGGCCCGACCCGCGCGAGCCGCTCGCGCTGCCGCCCGCTTTCGACAGCCGGCTCGAACTCTTCGCCCGCGCCGACACGACCGAGCAACTGATGCACGGCGCCGCGGTGCTGCTGGCGCGGCTGGTGGCGTGGTTGTCGGCGCAGCATGCGTTCGTGCGCCGCTTCACGCTGCTGATGGAACACGAGCAACGCTCGCGTCGCGATCCGTCAGGCATCGCCGTCACCAGCCTCGAAGTCGCGCTGGCCGAGCCCTCGCGCGACCCCGCCCACCTGCGGGTGCTGCTGCGCGAACGCCTGGCGCAACTGCAATTGCCCGCGCCGACGCTCGAGCTGCGCCTGCAGGCGGCCGACATCGCGCGGCGCGCACCGCCCAATGCCGAGCTGTTTCCGACGCCGGCGTCCGAGCACGAAGGCCTGACGCGCCTGGTCGAGCGTCTGCAGGCACGGCTCGGCCGCGAGCAGGTGCTGCGACTGGTGCCGCGGCACGACCACCGCCCCGAGCGCGCGACCGCCTGGCAACGTGTCGATGCGGCGATGCGCCCGACGCGGGTGCGCAGCGCGGTCCATGGCGCGTCGGCGTCTGCCCCGCACGCCGTGCGTCCGGTCTGGCTGCTGCAGCAGCCCGAGCCCTTGCACGAGCGCGACAGCACGCCGCTGGTCGAGGGCCAGGCCTTGCAGTTGCTCAGCGGCCCCGAGCGCATCGAATCCGGCTGGTGGGACGGCGAGCTCGTCGCGCGCGACTACTTCATCGCCCAGTTGCCGGGCGGTGCGCTGGTGTGGATCTACCGCGCGCGGGTGCCGACGGCGGCAACGGCGCCGTGCTGGTTTCTGCAGGGAAGGTTCGGGTAGATCAAAAGCGGGCCGCCGCGCCGGGCCGCCCCAAGCAAGGCCCCACCCTCCCGGAGGGTCGCTTGCCGTACCCGTCAAGCGGGGTGTCCCGTCACACCACCCGCCCGAACCACCACACCGACAGGCCCGCCGCCAACACCACCAGCAGCGCGCCGACGAGCGCGAACAGCGCGCTGATCTCGGTCTCTTTCTTCTCGACGATCAGCCGCGTCGACAGGCCCTGGTAGACCTGCTTCAGGTCGGCGGCGGTGCCGGCGTAGAAGTAGTCGGCGCGCGTCATGGTGGAGATGCTCTTCAGCGTCTCCTCGTCGAGCCGCACGCGCATCGACCAGCCCTCGAAGCCGATGATCTCGCCCTCCTTGGTGCCCACGCCGACGGTGTAGACGCGCACGCCGCGGTCGGCGGCCATCTTCGCGGCCTCGAGCGGGTCGGGGCCGGTGGTGCGCTGGCCGTCGGTCAGCAGGATGATCGCGGCCGAGCCGTACGAGCCCGGCGCGACCGGCGTGAACACCGGTCGCGGCTTGTCGCCCGGCGCCGGCGGCATCTCGCGCTGGCCGGTGATCTGCGACAGGTCGATGCCGGCGTCGGGGAACAAGGTCGCGAGCGACAGCACGATGCCGCTGCCGATCGCGGTGCCGCGCTGCAACTGGAAGCGGTCGATCGCGGCGACCACGTCCTCGCGGCTCAGCGTGGGCGCCTGCACCACCGCGGCGGTGCCGGCGAACTGCACGACCGCGATGCGCACCGTGCGCGGCAGATCGGCGACGAAGGCCTTCGCGGCCTCCTTCGCGGCGGTCATGCGATCCGGCAGCACGTCGGTCGCACGCATGCTGCCGGACACATCGATCGCCAGCACGATCGTCTTCTCGGCCTGCGGCAAGGTGATCACCGCGGCCGGCCGCGCCGCCGCGACCAGCAGCGCGGCGATCGCCGTCAGCAACAGGGCCGGCGGCAGGTGGCGGCGCCACGCCAGGCCCTTGCCCATCGCCTCCTTCACCAGGCTCAGGCTCGCGAAGCGGAGCACGCTCTTCTTGCGCCGGCGCAGCAGCCAGACATACAGCAGCACCAGCAGCGGCAGCGCCAGCAGGCCCCACAGCATCTCGGGCCAGAGAAAGCTCAGCGGCGACCTGAACGACAGGTCGAACGGCAGATCGATCATGCCGCCACTCCCGGGCGCGTGGCCAGGTGCGCGCCCATGTTCGCGCGGCCGGGCCGGCCGCTCCAGTTGGCCAGCCGGCTGCGCTGCTTGCGCAGATCGGCGAAGCGCAGGATCGCGTTCGTCAGCTCGGCATCGGTCGCAAGTTCCAGCGTGTCGACGCCGGCGCGCGTCAGGCCGTCGAGCAACGCGGTCTCGCGCCGTTGCGCGGCTTGCGCGAAACGTGCGCGGAAGCCGCGGTCGTGGGTGTCGACGACGAGCTGCTCGCCGCTCTCGGCGTCGCGCATCGTCACCAGGCCGATGTCGGGCAGCTCCATCTCGAGCGGGTCGAACAGGCGCACCGCGGTCACGTCGTGGCGCATCGCGAGCCGCGCGAGCGCGTGATCCCAGCCCGGCGCGCTGATGAAGTCGGATATCACGAACACGCTGCTGCGGCGCTTCAGCACGCCGAGTGCGGCGACCAGCAGATCGCGCAGGTCGGTCGTGCCGGGCGCGGTCTGCTCGGGCCGCTGGGCCATGCGTTGCAGCAGGTTCAGCACGTGCTTGCGCCCGCTGCCGGCCGGCAGCACGGTGTCGACCTCGGTGCCGTAGAGCAGGGCGCCGACGCGATTGCCGTGGCGCGTCAGCAGCCGCGCGAGCACGCCGACGAATTCGCGCGCGACGCTTCGTTTGGTGAGCTTGTTCGAGCCGAAGTCGACGCTCGCGCTCAGGTCGACGAGGAACCACGCGGTCAGCTCGCGGTCTTCGGTGAACTGGCGCACGTAGGGCTGCTGCAGCCGCGCGGTCACGTTCCAGTCGATGTGGCGCACATCGTCGTGGTGCTGGTACTCGCGCAGGTCGGCGAGGTCCAGCCCGGCGCCGCGCCACAGCGTGCGGTAGTCGCCCTGCAGCAGGCCGTCGAGACGGCGGATGACCGTCCATTCGAGGCGCTTCAGCAGCGCCTCGGCCGACGGGAGGGCGGCGCCGCCGCGCGTGTCGGTTGTCATGTCACGAGCGGCTTGTCGGGCACCGGGATCTTCTTCATCACGCGCTGCACCACGCCATCGGCCGTCAAGCCGTCGGCGAGCGCCTCGTACGACAGCACGAGGCGGTGCCGCAGCACGTCGCCGACGAGAACCGTCATGTCCTCGGGCAGCGCGTAGCCGCGCCCGCGCATGAAGGCCAGCGCGCGTGCGCCCTCGATCAGCCCGATCGTCGCGCGCGGGCTCGCGCCGTAGCTCAGGTACTTGGTGATGTCGGGGAGGCCGTAGCGCTCGGGCCGGCGCGTCGCACTGACGAGCTTGACCGCGTACTGCATCAGCGACGGGTCGACGTAGACCTTGCGGCACTCCTGCTGCAGCTCGGCGAGCTGACCCATGCTCGCGACCGCAGAGACCACCGTGGCCGGGCCGGTGACGCGCTGCGCGATCACGAACTCCTCTTCCTCGCTCGGGTAGTCGACCAGCACCTTCATCATGAAGCGGTCGACCTGCGCCTCGGGCAGCGGGTAGGTGCCTTCGGTCTCGATCGGGTTCTGGGTGGCCATCACCAGAAACGGCTCGGGCACCTTGTGGGTCTCGCCGGCGATCGTGACCTGGCGCTCCTGCATCACCTCGAGCAGCGCGCTCTGCACCTTGGCCGGCGCGCGGTTGATCTCGTCGGCCAGCAGCAGATGCGTGAACACCGGGCCGAGCGAGGTCGAGAACTCGCCGGTGCGCGGGTTGAAGATGCGCGTGCCCACCAGGTCGGCCGGCACCAGGTCGGGCGTGAACTGGATGCGCTTGAACGTGCCGCGCAGGGTGGCGGCGAGCGTCTTCACGGTCAGCGTCTTCGCCAGCCCCGGCACGCCCTCGACCAGCAGGTGGCCCTGCGCCAGCACCGCCACCATCACGCGTTCCAGAAAGTGGTCCTGCCCGACGACGACGCGCTTGACCTCGTACAGGATCTGCTCCATCAAGGTGGCGGCGTGGGCGCTGCTGCTGTTGACGCTGGTGTCCATGCGCGGGCCTTCGTGCTTTCGTGGAATCGGGTGGAATCAGAACGGCGGCATGCCGACCGCGGCGGCGGCGTTCTCGATCGGCACCGCGAAACCGATGCCGATGAAGGTGCGCTGACGCGAGGGGTTCAGGATCGCGGTGACGATGCCGACGACCTCGCCGTCCATCGTGACCAGCGGGCCGCCGGAGTTTCCGGGGTTGGCCGCGGCGTCGAACTGGATCAGGTTGGTCATCGTCTGCCTGCCCTCGGGCGAGCGGAACTCGCGCTTCAGGCCCGACACCACGCCGGCCGACACCGACGGGCCGATGCCGAACGGGAAACCCACCGCCATCACCTGGTCGCCCGGCGCCAGGTCGGCGGTGCTGCGCAGGGTCGCGGCTTCGAGGTCGTCCGGGATGGTCTTGGCGCGCAGCACCGCGAGGTCGTTGTCGGGCTGGGTGCTGAGCACCACCGCATCGGACTCGGTGCCGTCCATGAACGTGACCTTGACCCGCTTGGCGCCGTTGATCACGTGCAGGTTGGTCAGGATCGTGCCGTTGTCGATGATGACCACGCCGGTGCCGATGCCGCGCTCGACCGAGCCGCGTTCCCGGGGCAACTTGTCGCTCTTGTCCTCGTCGCGGTCGCTGCCGTCGTCGCCCTCGGTCATCAGCCCGACCACGCGCACCACCGAGGGCAGCACCGCGTCGTAGGCCGCGGCCACCGGCGAGGGCAGCGGCTTCGCCTCGATCGACTTGCGCATCGCGGCGTCGATCTGCGCCATCGTCAGCGCCGGTGCCCGGGGCGCGATCGCGCCGTTCAGTGCCAGGCCACCCACCAGGAGCACCAGCATCGCACTGGCCCAGAGCGCTCGCTCGCGGCGCTGCAACGCGGCCCCGAGGCGGGCGCGGCGGGTCGCCGCCGGCGCGGCGGCTGGCTGCGCCGCACCGGTCGGCGCGGCGTCGGCGGCCAGCGCATCGACGACCCCGGCGGGCGGGCGAGAGCGGCTGTAAAGCGGTGCCTTCTTCATCGTCTGGATCCCGAGAGAATCATCGATCCGGTCGTGTCGCCGCGGACGCAGGAAGCAGGCCCTGCATACCGCGCTGCTACGGTAGCACGCGGGCCAATTCCTGTCTCGCCGCGAGGCTCGGCCGGGCACCGCGTGCGCCCGGTGCATCATCGCGGCCATGTGGACCGACAGCCATTGCCACCTCGACGCCGCGGAGTTCGATGCCGACCGCGGCGCGGTCGTCGCGCGTGCCCGCGCCGCCGGCGTGACGCGGATCGTAATCCCGGCGGTGGAACGGGCGAACTTCGACAGCGTCCGTCGCCTCGCGGCGACGCACGGCTTCGCCTATGCGCTGGGCATCCACCCGCTGTTCGTGGCACGTGCCGACGACGACGACCTGCGCCACCTCGGCGACGCGCTGGCCGAATCGCGCGACGACCCGCTTCTCGTGGCCGTCGGCGAGATCGACCTGGACCACTTCGTGCCCGGCCTGGACCGCGTGCGCCAGGAGCGCTTCTACGCCGCGCAGCTCGCGATCGCGCGAGGCGCCCGCCTGCCGGTGATCCTGCACGTGCGCAGGTCGGCCGACAGCCTGCTGAGGCAGCTGCGTTTGATCCCGGTGCGCGGCGGCATCGTGCATGCGTTCAACGGCAGCGCGCAGCAGGCGAAGGCCTTCGTCGCGCTCGGCTTCAAACTCGGTTTCGGCGGTGCGCTGACCTTCGCACGCGCGTTGCAGATCCGGCGCCTCGCGCAAGCGCTGCCGGCCGACGCGATCGTGCTCGAAACGGACGCGCCGGACATCCCGCCGCAATGGCTCTATCGAACCGCCGCCGAGCGTGCCGCCGGGGCCGTGTCGCGCAACGAGCCGGCCGAGCTGCCGCGCATCGCGCAGACGCTGGCCGAGTTGCGCGGCCTGTCCTTGCCCGCGCTTGCCGAACTGACCTCGGCCAACGTGCGGGCGGCGTTGCCGGGCCTCGCATGAGCGCGGTCCTGGAAGGTCTCGCCCCGGTCGTCGACGCGCGCACGCGGCTGGTCGTGCTCGGCAGCTTCCCGGGCGTGGCCTCGCTGCTGGCGCAGCAGTACTACGGCCACCCGCGCAATCACTTCTGGCCGATCCTCGGGGCGCTGTGGGGCGTCGACCTGACGAGCGCCGCGTATCCGCAGCGGCTCGCCGCCGCGCGCGCCCACGGCCTGGGCATCTGGGACGTCTATGCCAGTTGCCGGCGCAAGGGCAGCCTGGACAGCGCGATCGAGCACGCCGAGTTCAACGACCTCGCGAGCCTGACGCGGCGCGCGCCGGCGCTGCAGGCGATCGCGCACAACGGCGGCGAATCGGCGCGCGCGATGCGGGAGACGCGCGCGCTCGGGCTGCCGCTGCACCGGCTGCCGTCGACCAGCCGGGCGAACGCAAGCTGGAGTTTCGAACGCAAGCTCGCGGCCTGGCGCGCCGTCTTCGAACAACATGGAGTCGCATGAAGCGCGAGCGTGAGAACACCGAACCCGAGCTCGCCCCGGCGACGATCTCCGAGGCCGACGGCGTGCGCTACCTGCACCTGGGCACGCCCTGGGTGCAGGGCGCGATGCGCATCCGCCAATCGCTCGCGCTCGAACTCGAGTACATCCAGCGCATGATGGTGTGGATGCTGCTGCGGCCCGCCGACGAGCTGACGCAGGGCCGCGCGGTGCAACTCGGCCTGGGCGCTGCCGCGATCACGCGCTTCTGCCACAGCACGCTGCGCATGCGCTGCACCGCGGTCGAGCTGAACGCCAGCGTGATCGACGCCTGCCGACTCTGGTTCCATCTTCCCGCCGACTCGGCCCGCTTCGAGGTGCTGCAGATGAACGCCGCCGCGTTCGTGGCCGACCCCGCGCGCATCGAGACCGTGCAGGCGCTGTGCGTCGACCTTTACGACCACGATGCGGCCAGCCCGGTGCTGGACAGCGCCGGGTTCTACCGCGATTGCCACCGCGTGCTCGCCGACGGCGGCGTGATGACGGTCAACCTGTTCGGCCGCGACGCAAGCTTTGCGTGCAGCGCCGCGCGCATCGCCGCGGCCTTCGGCGAAGCCCGGGTCTGGAGCCTGCGGCCGACCAAGGAAGGCAACACCGTGGTCGTCGCGTTGAAGCACGCCCCGATGCCGGAGCGCAGCGCACTCGCGGCGCGCGCGGATAACATCGAGCGTCGGTTCAAACTGCCGGCCAGGAAATGGCTGCGCATGATCCGGCCGCTGGCGCGCGTTGGCGCACCGGTCGAACCCTAGAGCGAACCACGGACGCGCATGAAAGCTGTGACAGTCAAGCCCGCACCGGGCCACACCGGCAAGCTCGACGCTCGCGTGCTGCTGCAATGGCTGCGCGACGACGGCCTCGTCAGCGCCGAGGACGCCGACCAGACCGCGCGCCGCTTCGCCGGCGGCCACAGCGCGCAGCACCCGCTGGTGCGGCTGGCGAGCGTCAACCTGGCGCGGCTGGGCAGCGCGAAGACGCTCGACATCGAGGCCTTGACCGAATGGCTGGCCGGGCGCTGCGGCCTGCCCTACCTGCGCATCGACCCGCTGCGCGTCGACGTCGGGCGCGTCGCCGAGATCATGTCGATCACCTACGCCGAGCGCCGCGGCGCGCTGCCGCTGACGGTCGACCTGGCCGAGGTCACGATCGCGACCTGCGAGCCCTTCGACCGCAGCTGGGTGCCCGAGATCGAGGCGCACACGCGCAAGACCGTGAAGCTGCTGGTCGCGAGCCCGCTCGAACTGGCGCGCTACACGACCGAGTTCTACACGCTGTCGCGCTCGGTGCGCAACGCGATCAAGACCGGCGAGGTCTCGGCGCTGGCGAGCTTCGAACAGCTGGTCGAGCTCGGCAAGACCACCAAGCAGCTCGATGCGAACGACCAGGGCGTGGTGCAGGTCGTCGACTGGCTCTGGCAGTACGCATTCGACCAGCGCGCCTCCGACATCCACCTCGAGCCGCGGCGCGAGCGCAGCGTGATCCGCTTCCGCATCGACGGCGTGATGCACACCGTCTACCAGCTGCCGCCCGGCGTGATGAACGCGATGATCGCGCGTGTCAAGCTGCTCGGCCGCATGGACGTGGTCGAGAAGCGCCGCCCGCTCGACGGCCGCATCAAGACGCGCAACCCGTCGGGCGACGAGGTCGAGATGCGCCTGTCGACCCTGCCGACCGCGTTCGGCGAGAAGATGGTGATGCGCATCTTCGACCCCGACACCACCGTCAAGTCGATCGACGCGCTCGGCTTCGGCGCCCACGACGGCAAGCGCTGGGAAGAACTCGTCGCGCGACCGCACGGCATCATCCTGCTGACCGGCCCGACCGGCTCGGGCAAGACCACGACGCTGTACTCGACCCTGCGGCGCCTGGCCACCGACGAGGTCAACGTCTGCACCATCGAAGACCCGATCGAGATGATCCAGCCGGCGCTGAACCAGACCCAGGTGCAGCCCTCGATCGACCTGAACTTCGCCGAAGGCCTGCGCGCGCTGATGCGCCAGGACCCGGACATCATCATGGTCGGCGAGATCCGCGATCTCGAAACCGCCGAGATGGCGATCCAGGCCGCGCTGACCGGCCACCTCGTGTTCAGCACGCTGCACACCAACGACGCCGCCTCGGCGGTGACGCGCCTGATCGACCTCGGCGTGCCGCCCTACCTGATCGGCTCGACCGTCATCGGCGTGCTCGCGCAGCGCCTGGTGCGCACGCTGTGCGCGAGTTGCAAGCAGCCCGACGACGGCGTCACGCGCGCCCACCTCGACGAACTGGTCAAGCCCTGGCGCCTGAACGGAAACGTGCAGCCGTACAAGCCGGTCGGTTGCATCGAATGCCGCATGACCGGTTTTCGCGGCCGCGCCGGCCTGTACGAACTGCTGACCGTGACCGACGCCGCACGCGCGGCGATCCACCCCGTCACCGATGCGGCGCGGCTGCGCCAGCAGGCGCTCGCCGACGGCCTGCGGCCGCTGCGACTGGCCGGCGCGATGAAGGTCGCCGAGGGCCTCACGACGGTCGACGAAGTGCTGCGCGCCACGCCGTTCTGGGAGACGTGATGGTTCGATCCACGCGCACCGCAACGGGGCGCACGCTAGGCGTAAACCAGACCCGACCCGCACCGACCCTTGCCTAGAATCTGCCGCAGTCGCCGACACGCGGGGTGCTGTATGAAAGTCAAGAGTCAGCGGGATTTCGTTTCGGGGTTGCTGTTCATCGTCGTCGGCGTGATCTTCGCCGTCGGCGCCACCAACTACTCGATGGGCAATTCGGCCAAGCCGGGGGCGGGCTACTTCCCGCTGATCCTGTCGGTGCTGATGACGATCCTCGGTGCGATCGTGCTGTTCAAGTCGCTCACGATCGAGACCGAAGCGGGCGACCCGATCGGCCACATCGCGTGGCGGCCGCTGCTCGTGATCGTCGCGTCGATCGCGGTGTTCGGCCTCGCGCTGCCCAAGCTCGGCATGTTTATCACGATCCCGCTGCTGATCGTGATGGTCAGTTTCGCGGGCGACGAATTCAACTGGAGGGGCGCGATCGCGAACAGCGCGGTGCTGACCGCCGGCTCCTGGGTGATCTTCATCTGGGGCCTGAACCTGACGATTCCGCTCAAGCCTGCCTTCATGGGCGGCTGAGCCGCCACGAACCGCACGGACACCCGGGCCCTCATGGACCTTCTCAACAACCTGGCACTCGGTTTCGGCGTCGCCTTCACGCTGCAGAACCTGCTCTACGCCTTCTTCGGCTGCGTGCTCGGCACCTTGATCGGCGTGCTGCCCGGCCTCGGCCCGGTCGCGACGATCGCGATGCTGCTGCCCTCGATCTACTCGCTCGACGCGACGCCGGCGCTGATCATGCTGGCCGGCATCTACTACGGCGCGCAGTACGGCGGCTCGACCACCGCGATCCTGATCAACGTGCCGGGCGAGTCGAGCTCGGTCGTGACCGCGATCGACGGCTACGCGATGGCGCGCAAGGGCCGCGCCGGCTCGGCGCTCGCTGCCGCCGGCCTGGGCTCGTTCTTCGCCGGCTGCGTCGGCACCATCATCATCGCCGCGTTCGCCCCGCCGCTGACCGAGCTCGCGTTCAAGTTCGGCCCGGCCGAATACTTCTCGCTGATGGTGCTGGGCCTGATCGGCGCGGTCGTGCTGGCCTCGGGCTCGCTGATCAAGGCGATCGCGATGATCATCCTCGGCCTGCTGCTGGCGCAGATCAACACCGACGTGATCTCGGGCACCGCGCGCTACAGCTTCGACATCCCCGAGCTGACCGACGGCATCGGTTTCGTCGTGATCGCGATGGGCGTGTTCGGCTTCGGTGAAATCATCTCCAACCTGGGCATGCCGGCCGAGCACCGCGAGGTCTTCACGAAAGACGTGAAGGGCCTGTGGCCGACCAAGCAGGACTTCAAAGACGCCTGGCCCGCCGTGATACGCGGCACCGCGCTCGGCTCGATCCTCGGCGTGCTGCCCGGCGGCGGTGCGCTGCTGGCCTCGTTCGCGGCCTACACGGTCGAGAAGAAGATGAAGGTGCGCCCGGGCGAGGTGCCCTTCGGCAAGGGCAACATCCGCGGCGTCGCGGGGCCGGAGTCGGCCAACAACGCCGGCGCGCAGACCTCGTTCATCCCGATGCTGACGCTGGGCATCCCGCCCAACGCGGTGATGGCGCTGATGGTCGGCGCGATGACGATCAAGGGCATCCAGCCCGGCCCGCAGGTGATGACCAGCAACCCGCAGCTCTTCTGGGGCCTGATCGCCTCGATGTGGGTCGGCAACGCGATGCTGGTGATCCTGAACCTGCCGCTGATCGGCATCTGGATCAAGCTGCTGACGGTGCCCTACAAGTTCCTGTTCCCGGCGATCACGCTGTTCTGCTGCATCGGCGTGTACACGCTGAACAACAACACCTTCGACGTCTACATGACGGCGGTGTTCGCACTTGTCGGCTACCTCTTCTACAAGCTCAGCTGCGAGGGCGCGCCGCTGCTGCTCGGCTTCATCCTCGGGCCGATGATGGAAGAGAACCTGCGCCGCGCGCTGCTGCTGTCGCGCGGCGACTGGAGCGCGTTCGTCACGCGCCCGCTGTCGGCCGGGCTGCTCGCGGCGGCGGCGCTGATGATCGTCGTCGTGCTGCTGCCGTCGATCAGCAAGAAGCGCGAAGCGACCTTCCAGGAAGAGTAGCGCTCGGGGGGCGCCGTCGCGGCGCCCCCGATAATCGCCGGACCCTGATGCCCGCGGAGCCGACGCCGATGACTGCCTCTTTCGACTGGACCCGCGGCTACGCGAGCCAGCGCCTGCCGATTTTCGGCCGCAACGTCGTCGCTACCTCGCACCCGCTGGCCGCGCAGGCCGGCCTGCTCATGCTGCGCCACGGCGGCAACGCGGTCGATGCGGCGATCGCGACCGCCGCAGCGATGAGCATCCTCGAGCCCGTCAGCAACGGCCTCGGTTCCGACGCGTTCTGCCTGCTGTGGGACGGCACCACGCTGCACGGCCTGAACGCCTCAGGGCCCGCGCCGCGGGCCTGGACGCCGGACTACTTCAGGCGCAAGCACGGTGCCGGCGAGCGTGCACCGCCGAAGCGCGGCTGGGACAGCGTGACGGTGCCGGGTGCAGTGGCGGCCTGGGTCACGATGAGCGAGCGCTTCGGCCGCTTGCGGTTCGCCGATCTGCTGGCGCCGGCGATCGAGATCGCCGAACGCGGCTATGCGGTGCCGGTGGTCGTGCAGCAGAAATGGGCCGCAGCGGCGTCGCTGCTGGCCGACCAGCCGGGCTTCGCGCAGGCCTTCATGCCGCGCGGCCGAGCCCCGAAGGTCGGCGAATTGTTCCGGTTCCCCGATGCGGCGCGCACGCTGCGCCTGATCGCGCAGTCGAAGGGCGCGGCCTACTACGGCGGCGAGATCGCGCAGGCCGCAGCGAATCACGCGCGGGCCCACGGCGGCGCGATCACGGTCGACGACTTCGCGGCCTATCGGCCCGAGTGGGTCACGCCCATCGGCATGGCCTGCGCCGATCGCCACGGCGCGAGCCACACGCTGCACGAGATCCCGCCGAACGGGCAGGGCATCGCGGCGCTGATCGCGCTGGGCATCCTGCAGAACTTCGACCTCGCGGCGTTGCCGCTCGACGGCATCGCGTCGCAGCACCTTCAGATCGAGGCGATGAAGCTCGCGTTCGCCGACACCTACCGTTTCGTCGCCGAGCCCGCGAGCATGGAGGTGACGAGCGCGCAGTTGCTGGACCCGGCCTATCTTGCGGCGCGCGCGCGGCTGATCGACATGAAGCGCGCGCAGGACTTCGGCCACGGCAACCCGGCAAAGGGCGGCACGATCTACCTGAGCACGGCCGACGAGCGCGGCATGATGGTCAGCTTCATCCAGAGCAACTACATGGGCTTCGGCTCCGGCGTGGTCGTGCCGGGTTACGGCCTGTCGATGCAGAACCGCGGTCACAGCTTCAGCCTGGACGCCGCCAACCCGAACCTCGTCGCGCCGGGCAAGCGCCCGTTCCACACCATCATCCCGGCCTTCCTGACCCGGGGCACGGGCGAGGCGCGCGAGGCTGTGATGAGCTTCGGCGTGATGGGCGCGAACATGCAGCCGCAGGGCCACCTGCAGACGCTGCTGCGCATGCTGGCCCACGGCCAGAACCCGCAGGCCGCCTGCGACGCGCCGCGCTGGCGTTTCAACGCGGGGCTGGAGATCAACGTCGAGGCGGCGATGGACCCGGTCACTGCCGCCGGCCTGCAGGCGCTGGGCCATCGCGTCGTGGTCATCGACGACAGCTACCAGGACTTCGGCGCCGGCCAGTTCATCTGGCGCCTGGGCGACCCGGCGGTCGAAGGCTACGTGGCCGCGAGCGATCCGCGCCGCGACGGCCAGGCGGTCGCGTACTGAGGAGCATCGCCGCGCCGCTGCGCCCGGCGCGAATCGCGAGCGCTCCGTAGAATCGGCCGCAATGTCCTCGACCGTCTCCTCGGCAAGCGCGGGCGCTGCCGCCGCGCGCGAACGCGCGGTCTGGCCCGGCCTGTTGCTGGCCTCGACCGGCGCGATCGCGTTCTCTGGCAAAGCGATCATCGTCAAGCTCGCGTACCGCTACGGCGTCGACGCGGTCACGCTGATCATGTACCGCATGCTGTTCGCGCTGCCGCTGTTCATGCTGCTGGCGTGGTGGGCCGGGCGCGGCAAGCCGGCGCTGACGCAGCGCGACTGGATCGTCGTCGTCGGCCTCGGCTTCACCGGCTACTACCTCGCGAGCTTTCTCGACTTCGCCGGGCTGGCCTATGTCACGGCCGGCTTCGAGCGCCTGATCCTGTACCTGAACCCGACGCTGGTGCTGGCGATGGGCGTGCTGCTGTTCAAGCGCCGGGTCAGGCGCCGGCAGCTGATCGCGCTCGGCGTGAGCTACTGCGGCGTGGTGCTGGTGTTCGGGCACGAGATGACCGCGCTCGGCCCGCACGTGGCGCTCGGCGCGGCGCTGGTGTTCGGCAGCGCGGTGAGCTACGCGATCTACCTCGTCTACAGCGGCGAGGAGGTCAGGCGCCTCGGCGCGTTGCGCTTGACCGGCCTGGCGACCACCGTCGCGTGCCTGTTCTGCATCGCGCAGTTCGCGTTGCTGCGGCCGCTGAGCGCGCTCGCGGTCGCGCCCGAGGTGATCTGGCTGTCGGTGCTCAACGCGACCTTGTGCACCTTTGCGCCGGTGCTGATGGTGATGATGGCGATCGAGCGCATCGGCGCGACGATCGCGGCGCAGACCGGCATGATCGGCCCGCTGTCGACGATCCTGATGGGCGTCGTGATTCTCGGCGAGCCGTTCACGGTGTGGATCGCGGCCGGCACGGTGCTGGTGCTGGCGGGGATCTGGCTCCTGGCGAAATGGAGGTAGGCGATGGATCTGGGCATAGCGGGCAAGTGGGCACTGGTGTGCGCAGCGAGCAAGGGCCTGGGCAAGGGCTGCGCGAGCGCGCTGGTGCGCGAGGGCGTGAATGTCGTGATCACGGCGCGCGGCGCCGACGCGCTCGAAGCGACCGCCGCCGAGCTGCGCGCGCTCGGCCGCGAGCACGGCGGCGCCGAGGTGCGCGCGGTGGCCGGCGACATCACCACCGCCGAGGGCCGCCGCGCGGCACTGGCGGCGTGCCCGCAGGTCGACATCCTGATCAACAACGCCGGCGGCCCGCCACCCGGCGACTTTCGCGAATGGGGCCGCGAGGCGTGGATCAAGGCGCTCGACGCCAACATGCTGACGCCGATCGAGCTGATCCGCGCCACCGTCGACGCGATGGCGGCGCGCGGCTACGGCCGTGTCGTCAACATCACCTCGGGCGCGATCAAGGCACCGATCGACATCCTGGGCCTGAGCAACGGCGCGCGCTCGGGCCTGACCGGCTTCGTCGCCGGGCTCGCGCGCAGCAGCATCGCGGCGCGCGGCGTGACGATCAACGGGCTGCTGCCCGGCGCATTCGACACCGACCGGTTGCGCGCAACGATGCAGGGCGCAGCGACGAAGACCGGCCAGGCGCTGGAGGCCGTGATGGCGAAGCGCAGCGCGGCGATCCCGGCGCGGCGCTTCGGCAGCGCCGAGGAGTTCGGCGCGGTCTGCGCGTTCCTGTGCAGCGTGC
Source organism: Rhizobacter sp. (assembly GCA_025355545.1). GTDB lineage: Bacteria > Pseudomonadota > Gammaproteobacteria > Burkholderiales > Burkholderiaceae_C > LMDS01. Next base: position 813 of record JANXZN010000399.1, on the reverse strand, counting down.
ACGCGGGGTACCTGACGGGGCAGAACGTGCTGCTGGACGGCGGGGCGTATCCGGGGACGTTCTGATGGGTGTCGGTCTGAGCGTGGCCTTGATCGGCGTCGTCCATAGCCACTCGGTTACGCGGCGTTCTTTGACTGGCCCGCGTGCCAGCTTGCTTCGAACCTCATCGGGCTGACGTTGCCAAGCGTGGGGTGAAGTCTGCGATGGTTGTAGAGCGTCAACCAGTCGATCACCTCGTCCATCGCCTGGCACCGCGTTGCGAAACGCTTGCCGTAAAGACGGACCTCCAGTCAGGCGTCGGCGGCCTCAAAGGCCGCTACCGATACTGGGCGCTTGATGGCCACAGACTTGCGGAGTGCCTTGATACGCTCAATCTCATGCATCGTCTTTGCGGTGAAGTACGACTCCCCGCAACTGGGGCATGACCACAACGGCACCCCCTCGATGACGAGAAGACTGGCGCCCTTGCCGAAGCTGCGGGTCACGTGCTTCAGTTGGATTGCGCTGCTGCCGCAATACGTGCAGTGATGCTCAAGAGACGTAGACAGTGATGACGACGAGCTTGCCAGTGAAGCCGATCTTGACGACGGTTTCGGCTGCCGCGCCGTCGAGCGTGACACCGGCAACGAGACACATGACTCATAAGGCAAGCCCCCGGCTATGCCGGGGGACTCGCACAGGTTTGACCGTGTGGAGCGGTCGTGGATGCTTCCCATGACGTGCCCGAACGGCTACGTGCAGATGCAGAAGGTAATGTGCATGAAGTTCTGCAAGGGCGACGACGACTGCGGCACCTCCGAGAAGTGCAAGGAC